>NZ_JBWKDW010000033.1:61420-82955 GCF_056435735.1 Streptomyces sp. NPDC043878 | reverse complement strand
TCCGCGGCCTCCAGCCGGATCCGCTCGCGAAACGCCTGCCGTCCAGGCGTCAGCCCACCACCCTGCGGATATCTCACACAACCGGCATACCGCGAGGATCACGCATCGTCAGCCCCCGGCGACAACACGCCGCAAAGGTCAGTAGAGGGCACGAGTAGACCCGTCAGCCACCGTTGTTGACCGTGGTTGACCCCCGCATCTGCCACGGCTGTGGCCCGCCGCTCCTTCGTAGATGCGCACGCGATCAGCGTCCTTCGCGCTCGTAGCGTTCCACCCGACGCGCCAACTTTGCGCGATACCTCTCGGGTGCATGGAAAGCCTGAGAGCGGCGGATCATGTCCTCGGCCCTGAGGCTTTCTGCGTAGGCCCGAAGGGCGGGTATCCGAAGGAGGACGGTACGCTGTGATTCGGCCTCCTCGACGGTCCCGAGGGGGGTGCTGGCGTTGCGTTCATGGTTGCAGCCCCAGTGTGTGAGACGCACATTGTCGCGAGTGTCAGCGCCGCCGGCCGCGATGGTGCGGACGTGGTCGATGCTCGATGACCGAGGGTCTGGATGCTGATAGGCCTCGTCTACTGGATCTTGGCACAGGCCACAGATCCAGCCGTCCCGTTCACCGATCTCTTCCGCTGTGTAGCGCTCGATGCCCCCATTGTCCCGCATGCGCTCCCGGCGGCGCCGATCCTGGGCGCGCTTGGCTTCGCTGCGCCGAGGGGTGGGCACGTCTTCGTTGCTCACCTGTGCTTCCTTCTACGCGCTGATGGGCAAGGCCCTTGCCCGCTCCCGAGCTTTGGCACGCACTTCCTTAAGGCGGTCGTGAAAGCCGTTGTGGCGGTTCTGGTCGAGGTTCAGGGGCAGGTCATGCTGAGCGATGAGCTCCGACTCCAAGGTCCACGGTTCGTCGTGTTCCAGCCAGCACACTTGCGCGTGGTTGGCCAGCCATCGGCTGAGGGTGGCTTCCCCGCTCTTACCGAACGTTAGGCGGGTTCCGCTACCTACGCGGCGTAGCTCCAGCCCGAGCAGGCAGCCAAGGGTGAGCCGCAGAGTTGATCCAGCCGCGTTGCCCCGGTAGTGGTATCGGACGCGCTTTCTCAGGTTCTGCGTGCTGGTCCGGTTGGACATGTGGCGCGGAGCTATGCCGACGTATAGCAGTCGTCCGGGGGCCAAGTCGGGGTGGGGCGCCTCCTTGAAATGCCACCCGTAGACTCCGGCCGCTGCTGGTACAGGGCAGTGCCGCAACAAGACCTCTCGCGCCGACCACAGCCGTGCAGGACTGGTGAGGGTGGTTGCGTCCATGGAACCTCCAGCGCGGGAAAGCACACTGGATGCAGGCTACTTGGCGACAACGACAGGTGACGTCTGCGTCAGCAATGCGGGCCACCGGGCTCCGCCAACAGACGACACTCAGCTTGGGAAGCTGCGGGCATCGAAGGCCTCTTGGGGGCACTAACCTGCTCGAACAGCCTGCACGCAGCGTTAGTTGGCCCGGCTGCTTTCACCGTGATTCCCCGTTGTTCCCGCTTGATCTGGTGCGCTTGTGGTGCGTCGCTGTCGGCGTGGGGCTCTACGAACCGCCCCGTCTGCAAGCGCCTCAGAGGTGTTGCTTGGCTGCCCTGACCAGTCGGCTGATGTCGTCACGGGTCCGTACCCTGGCATCGTCGAGTTCTGTTCTGCTGTCTGTCTTGGACAGCACCGTAACGTCTGCGAGCACGTCCTCCGCGGCCTGGCTCAGCGTCTCGTCATCGGTGAGCATCTGCACGCGAAACAGTGCCTCTTGGGCGTTGGATCGCAGGTCGTAGGCGCGGATCCGCACCGTGTCGGGGTCCTCCGGTGGTGGCTGTTCATGCTCGCAGAACCAGAGATGAACCAGGCAGCGACGGTAGTTGACCAAGGCGCCGGCGTAGGCAGAGTAGGCATCGAGTCTTTCCTGTCGCAGCTTCTCCTGACGGCTGAACTGGTGACTTCTGTCGGCGGTGCGCTGCTGGAAGGCCAGGGTGATTCCCGAACCAAGCAGCGTTCCCAGGACGGCTATCCCGCTGGCGATGATGGTCTCCACAACCCAAGCTGATCACGCAGCGGTCGTCCTCCGCGGGGCGTTGCCCAACTCCGACGGCAACACGCTTTCCAACTGTGGTGGTGGTCCCGACGGCCTCGGACGGGGCCGTTCACCTGCGTTCATGGGCGGTCCTCCACGTCGTCCACGTATCCATGAGCGTCGACGGTGATGGGGGTGGCTCGCCCTTTGGCCGTGACGAGCCACGCGAGTACTTGCTCGGTCAGCGGTCCCCTGTCGGGGCCTTCGTCCTTCCAGTACGCTCGCCACCCGCCGCCAGGCACGGCGGCCACCACACGGTCAGCTCGCTCCAGGTGGGAGAAGTCTGGGTACGCCTGACCCGCCGCGTGCCCCGCCTGGGATCGACAATGAGGGCCACGCCCGTGGCGTCGTCCCAGGCGTCCACGTCTACGGTCCGCCCGATCATCGTCTCCGTGCCGGTGAAGATCGCGAGCCAACCGGTCTGGTTGAAGTAGCGCATGCGGCCATCGTCTCTGACGCCTCTGCCGGCGCGTGCCCCGTCGAGACCATCTGATCCGTAGCTCGGGAGAGATCGGTCATTGACGGTCATACAGGCTGCGGGGAGGTTCGAGAGGACCGGTGTTGGGCGCTGACGGTTGCTGGGGTTGCTGTACAGCAACGGGCTACCAGCCCTGCCAGCCATCCGTGATCTCGGCTTCGTTGATGTGCCTCACCTGGCCGCCAGAGCAGGGACATCGATGCTGTGTTCTGTCACGATCTGATCGAGTGCGGCGAGGCAGCGTCATACGGATGCCGTCCTGGGTGCGACTGTTGCAAATGACTCCACAAGCCCGAGCGGCCAGCAGAGTCTTAACGGTCTACTCATCAACCCGTGGTTGAGGTGGCGCGGTCTTGTGGAAGCGGTCCAGCGGATCGATGATGTGCCCACGGCGGCGTCGGATGCAGCGGCTGCGCGTACCGCGTGCTTCTTCCTCGTACTCGCCAGGGTCCATGGCTGCACTCTCGAGGTACCACCCCAGCCTTCGGCTGCTCGTCCTCCTGGCCGCGTTCACCACGCTGCGCTTCGGCGAACTCGCCGCCCTCCGCAGTCGGGACATCGACTTGGAGGGGCTGACCGTCAGCGTCCGCCGGTCTCAAGCCGAGTTGCAGGACGGCCGGCTCTTCGACAAAGTGCCGAAGTCCGCTGGGGTACGTGCCATCTCGTTCCCCGCCGAGCTCGTCGACGACGTGACGCACCCCCTAGAGCAGTTCGCCGCCCCCGGCCGTGACGGTCACGTCTTCGTCGGGCCCCAGGGCGGGCAACTGCGGCGCAGCAACTTCCGGGACGACCGGGTGAAGGCCCGTAAGGCTGCGGCTGTCACGGCCGAGTTGCACTTCCACGATCTTCGGCACACGGGCAGCACGCTGACCTCCCAGGCGGGGGCCAGCACCCGTGAGCTGATGACCCGCATGGGCCACAGCAGCTCACGCGCCGCGCTGATCTACCAGCACACGAGCAGCGACCGCGACCGGACCATCGCTGACCGCCTCGGACCCATGATCCGCGTAAGCGTGGAAGAGCAATCGGGCTCGTCTGAATCGGAAGCATCGAAGTAGCACTACAGAGCCAGACATGGAGGGACCAGACAGGGCTCTCCAACGTATCGCTCGTAATGTTGCATCAGCTGCCGTGACGAAAATATTTGACTGGATGGTCAGGGCTCTGACCTGCGAATTCCAGTGTCTGGTGTTGTCTGGAGTGCGTGTTATGATGCTCTCAACTGGGCGCTAAGTGCGCCCAGTTCGACTATGGGTCCCTTTCTCCCCCAAGGAGCAGGGGCCCTTTTTCGTGCCCCAGGGCCCCCGAAACCTGTTCGGGGGCCCTTCGCCATGTAGGAGGTTGCTGTTGCCCACTTTCGTATCGGCTGCTGCTCTCGGCCTGCCGATTTGGCTGCTGGCGCTCGCGGTTTTTGCTTTGCTGGCCGTGCTACTGCTGGCCGCCTTCATTGGCTGTCTGGCGGTGCGACGCGCTGATCGCAGAGACCTCTCCCAAGTCCTTCTCGGGCTGAGCCACGTCATCTCGTCCATGTGTGGTCTGCTTCCGTGGGGGCGGCCGTCGTCACCCCCGCAGTTGTCGGCAACCGAGTCTGCTTCTGCACCCAGTACGGGCATCGTTGTAGTCATGCAGGCCAACGGTGCTAGGAATCTAGTTGCCGGGGAGAGGGCCGACGGGTGACACGGCGCAGGAATGACGAGTGTCCAGTTGCAAGCACGCAACTGTTCAGTACGGTGCTGGGAAGCTTGAGCACAGGCGACTTGGTGGCCTTCCTGATGCATGTCCTGTACGGCTATTCGACCAGCGATATAGCCACGCACCTGCGCCGAGACAGGCGTGCCGTTGACCAGCAGATCGCCAGAACGTACGCGCGTCTCAACCCGCTCCTTGAGGAGGAACTGAAGGGGCGCGGCGGCACCCTATTGGTTGACGACGGGCTGCGGCGCTTGATCCGGCGAAGCACGGTGGAGTTTTGGGCGCCATGGTGCGAGTGGTGTGATCACGCTTTGCCAACGAGAGTGACGCACGTCGACTTCCAAGCCGCACTCTGCCGAGACGCTCCTCTCTCTCGGCCTCGCCGCTACTGTTCCGCCGCTTGCAGGCAGAAGGCCTATCGATGGCGTCGCTCTATCGAGGATCAGCTGGTGGACGCAGAGTGACCGGTGGCGGATTTAGGACGGATGTGGTGTGTAGCCCTTAGGTTGTTGCCGGGGCGACGAGCCCTCTGCCGGATGATGTGGCAGGCCTGTGGCACGGGGTGGGAAACGAAGAAGGGCCAGCTCAGGAGGAAACCCCTTCTGAGCTGGCCCTTTCTCTGTGCCCCCGGCAGGATTCGAACCTGCGACACCCGCTTTAGGAGAGCGGTGCTCTATCCCCTGAGCTACGAAGGCAGGGCTACAGGCGTCAGCGTACCGGATCTGTGGGGTGGGGGTGGGAGGGGATCAGGTCGGGGGGACGGGGGTGAAGTGGCCTGCTACTCGGAGGTCCGCCTCGATGCGGGTGACCGTCGTCAGCAGCTCCGGGAGGAGGTTCTCGACGCAGTCCGCCGCTGTGTGGCGGGCGGCGTGGACGGTGATGTTCGCCGCGGCGACCGCCTTGCCCGTGCGGTCGCGGACCGGGACCGCGATGGCGCGCAGGCCCTCCTCCAGTTCTCCGTCGACCAGGGCGTAGCTCTGTGCCGGGTCTGCCAGCAGGACCCGGCCCAGTGACGTGGCGTGGGCCGGCAGGCGGGTACCGATCGTGATGTTGACGCTCATGACGCGGTTCGTGGCCGCCCGGGCCGTGTACTGGACCTCCTCGCCCGACGGGGTCAGGATCGCCAGTGACGCCGACTCGTGGATGCGGGCCGCCAGGTCCTCCAGGTGCGGGGTCGCGATCCGGGACAGCGAGGTGCGGGAGACGGGCGGGAAGCCCAGGGACAGGACAGCGGGGGTCAGGTGGAAGGTGCGGTTCTGGCCCTGCCTGACCAGGCCCAGATGTTCGTACGTGATCAGTGCCCTGCGGGCCGTCGCCCGCGCCAGCCCGGTCGCTCTCGCCACCTCCGTCAGTGTGGGCGCCGCCCTGCCCTCGCCGAACGCGGTCAGTACCGTCAGGCCGCGGGCCAGCGACTCGACGAACTTCCTGCCGAGTTCCTGCTTCGACGCGCCCGTCCAGGTCGCCAGGCCCGCCGGCGCCGGCACCGGTGGGGAGGGCGGGGCCGAGGGCGCCGACGCCAGGTCCGTCTCCATCCGCTGCACCGTCGCCCGCAGCATGGGCAGCAGGGTGTCGCGCAGCTCCGTCGCGGTGTGCCGGCTTGTGTGGCTCACCACGCTTGCCACGCAGGCGAGTTGGCTGGTCCGCGGGTCCCGTACCGGCATGGAGACCGCCACCAGGCCCGGCTCGATCAGCTGGTCGTCCAGTGCCCAGCCGTCCTCCCCCGCACGCGCGGCCCGCCGCTCGAACTCCTCGTCCGGCATGACGTGTTCGCGTGGTGGTACGGCCGGGAAACCCTCGTCCTTCGGGTCCGCCGCCCGGCGCTCGTGCCAGCGGCGCCACTGTTCGTCGGTCCACTCGGCCGCGAACAGCGGTCCCGGCGCGGTGCGTTCGGCCGGGAGCAGGTCGCCGATGCGGAAGCTCAGGGACATCGCGCGGCGGCGGGTGGCCTGGTGGATGAAGCGGATGCCGTCGCCGTCGGCGACCGCCAGCGACACCGACTCGTCCAGTTCGTCGGCGAGGGCGTCCGCGTGTGCGTCGAGCAGCGCGGGCAGGCCGAGGGCGGCCAGGTAGGCGTTGCCCAGCTCCATCACGCGAGGGGTGAGAATCGCGTCCCGGCCGTCCAGGCGGACGTACCCCATGCGCGTGAGCGTGGCCGTGATCCGGTCGACCGTGGAGCGGGCCAGGCCGGTGGCCCGCTCCAGCCCGCTCAGGCTGAGCGTCCCGCCCGACTCGGTCAGCGCCCGCAGGACGGCGATCCCCCGGATCAGTGGTGTCACGGCCTCCGACGGCACGGCCGGAGTGGACGGCGCCGGTGCGCCGGCGGTTCTCGTCCCGTCCGCACCCCCGTCGGCCTCGGTCCGCTCCGGGCGGGCGGCGGACGTGGCGGTCGCGGCGCTCTCGTCGGAGTCCATCGTGGGGGAGGCGGGCATCGGTTCTCCGGTACGGCGGTCATGCGGACCCGGCCTACCGTAGTCCCGTCGGTCGCCAATGCCGTCCGGTCCGTCCGGTCCGTCCGGTCCGTCCCGTCCGACCGTCCGGTCCGTCCCTTCCGAGGGCCGGCGGCCGCCGCCACGGCCGGGCTCACCGCTACGGCCGGGCTCACCGCTACGGCCGGGCCCGTCGCTACGGCCGCGTCGCAAGGGCCCGCCACCGCCGAGCGGCGAGGTCCGGTTACCGCCCGTGGGACAAGGGCGTGGCGAAGGCCCGCAACCACCCAACGTGGCGCCGCCCCGCCACCCCCCAATGCGCCGTAGCCCCGCCACCCCCCAACGCGCCGACCCCCCTACCTCCGCGTCACCCGCACCCGATAGTCGCCCTTGAGGTCCGCGCCCGTCACCGATATGCGGAGTCCTCTTCTCGGGTCGGTGAAGTCCTCGCCGGGGGCGAAGGGTGCGTCCGAGAGTTCGGCGTGGACGTTCGGGCTGCGGGTGCAGCCGCCGCTGTTGGGGCGGGAGTCGTAGACCGTCACGGGTCCCATGCCGGTGTCCACGTCTCCGTCGACCTTGTAGATCAGTACGCCCGGCCGGCACACCGCCGCGTCGTTGCCCTCGCGGGTGCGCAGTTCGACGGCGTACCCGGTGCGGGGGCCGACCGGGACGACGAGCAGCTTCACCCCGCCGGGCCGGGCCAGCGGTGTCAGCGTGTACTCGGTGGTGCCGGGCCGGGCCGCGCAGTGCACCTGGGAGGCGTCCAGCCAGCCCAGTTTCCACTTGTGCCAGCCCAACAGGTCGTTGTTGGCGCCCCAGTCCTCGCTCATGATGTCCCAGTGGCCGACCGCGCCCCCGCCCTCCTGGGTGTAGAGGTCGGGCAGGCCGAAGACGTGGCCGTTCTCGTGCGGCAGGACCCGGTAGCCGGTGCGGTCGTAGGAGCCGGAGCCGTCGTCCTGGCGGGAGTAGACGAAGGACGCGTTCGCCACCGGAACGCCGTCGGCGACCGGGGCCTCCGTGTTGCCGGCGAAGGTCACCGACAGGACCGTGTCCAGCGCGGACGGGCCGGCGTTCGGGGTGATCAGCACGTTGAGGAAGTCGTAGGAGCGGAAGTCGACCTTCGGGTCGGCCGTGGCCACGATGTCCTGGACCAGCCGGCGGTAGCCGGGGTCGAAGGGGGCGCCGCGTTCTATGCCGTACGCGTCGAAGGGCTTGGGCATGCGCAGCCAGGTGGGTATCGGTGTCTCGGGGCGGTAGTCGAGACGGCCGTAGGAACTGGTGTGGAACCACTGTTGGGTCTGCGGGAAGAACTCGTGGAAGCGGTCCAGCGCGCTGCCCTGGCCGGGTGCGTCGGAGAAGTCGACCATCAGGGTCAGGGCGCGGACGGTGCCGGTGGAGCGGGAGTAGCCGCCGGACGTCGGGACGCCCTCGGACATCTGGACGGCCGGGCCGCTGCCGATCAGGCAGGGGCTGAGCGCGGGGGAGCGGTCCAGGGAGACCGGCCCGGCCCCGGCCACCAGGTGGCCCATGGGGAGGTGTCCGGTGCCGGCCGAGGTGCTGACCGCCAGGGTCAGGACGGTCACGGAGGCGAGGGCGGCCACACGCCGCGGGCGTATCCGACGGCGGTGCGGCCCGCCGGGCCCCTCAGACTGCGGCTGCATGCACGGGCCTTTCGCTCCGGGCAGCCGCCGGTCACCGGCTGCACCCTTTCGATCACCCTCTGCCGCGAGTTGGCAGGGCGCGCGCTGGGGCAGCCGAACGTGGGGCGCCACCGATGCGGCGGCCGTACCGGGGCTCCAGCACCCCGGGCGCCCCGACCCCGGCGCCCCGACCCCGGGCGCCCCGACTCCTGGCGGCGCGGAGATCGGTGGCGAGGGGACCGGTGGCACGGAGATCGGCGGCGCGGCGATCCGTGGCGAGGAGACCCGCAGCGCGGGGATCGCCGTGGCCCGGAGATCGGTCGCCCGCAGACCCATGGCGAACCGGAGCGGCGGGCGAGGGCGGGCCGCCCGCAAGGGCCCGTGCTCGGGGTGTGGCCGGCGTCCAGCCGACGCCCGGGTAGCGTCCAAGTGGCCCTCAAGTGGCCCTCAAGTGGCGCGCGAGTGACGTCCGGACGTCTGGAGCGACCCCGTCCGCGATGTGACCCAGGTCACAGGAAACTTCTTCGGATGCGGGAAATAACCGGGGATCGTTTCCCCGTTTAGACCTGTGTCCGAGCGAAACGGGGAAACGATCCCCGGATCGCCCGCCCACTCACCCGAGGAGCACACCGTGACCACCGCGACCGCCGTGCAGCGAAAGGTGACCCGGCCGCGTGCCGACGCCCTGCGCAACCGGGAGCGGATCGTCACCGCCGCCCAGGAGATGTTCGTCGAGTTCGGCCCTGACGTGCCGCTCGACGAGATCGCCCGCCGGGCCGGCGTCGGTAACGCCACGTTGTACCGCAACTTCCCGGACCGCGACGCGCTGGTCCGCGAGGTCGTCTGCTCGGTCATGGACCGCACGTCCGAGGCCGCCGAGCAGGGACTCGCGGAAACCGGTGACGCCTTCGAGGCGCTGGAGCGCTTCGTGCACGCTGCCGCCGACGAGCGGATCAGCGCACTGTGCCCGATGGCCGCCAGCACCTTCGACCAGAACCACCCCGACCTGGTGGACGCGCGTGAACGCGTCGAGCAGCTCGTCGAGGAGCTCATGGACCGGGCGAAGGCGGCCGGCCGGCTCCGTACCGATGTGGGCGTCGGTGACCTGTTGGTCGCCGTGGCCCAGCTCAGCCGGCCGCCGGCCGGCACGGGCTGCCTCAGCGCCGACCGCTTCGTACACCGTCACCTGCAGCTGTTCCTGGACGGACTGCGGGCCCCGGCCCGTTCCGTCCTGCCGGGCACGGCCGCGACCATGGAGGACCTCCGCCAAGCCTGAGCCACAGTTCAGAGAGTTTGTCGATCCGGCTGAGACGGTCTCGGTCCCGACCCGTTCGACCCGCTGAGCTCGCGGAGAGCGAGCGGTCGAGATCGCGTTCAGCTTCCGGCAGTCGCCAACCGACGAGCCGTCCCCTGCACACGTTTTTTTCCGTCACGAAGTACCGAAGTGGGTATCCCCATGTCTGAAACAGCCGTAAAGGCCGCCGGCGTCGCCGACGCCCATGCCAACCGCTGGAAAGCCCTGTCGTTCATCGCGCTGGCCCAGCTGATGGTCGTCCTCGACGCGACCATCGTGAACATCGCACTGCCCTCCGCCCAGCAGGACCTGGGGATCTCGGACGGCAACCGGCAGTGGGTCATCACGGCCTACGCCCTCGCCTTCGGTGGTCTGCTGCTCTTCGGCGGTCGTATCGCGGACCTGTGGGGCCGCAAGCGCACCTTCGTCGCCGGTCTGATCGGCTTCGCCGCCGCGTCCGCCATCGGTGGCGCGGCCACCAACGAGGCGATGATGCTCGGTGCCCGTGCCCTGCAGGGTGCGTTCGGCGCGCTGCTCGCGCCCGCTGCGCTCTCCCTGCTCGCCGTGATGTTCACGGAGCCCAAGGAACGCGCCAAGGCGTTCGGTATCTACGGTGCGATCGCCGGTGGCGGCGGCGCCGTGGGATTCATCCTCGGCGGTGTCCTCACCGAGTACATGAACTGGCGCTGGACGTTCTTCGTCAACATCCCCTTCGCGATCGTCGCCGCCGCGGGCGCGTACTTCGTCATCCGTGAGCCGGCCGGCGGCCGCAACCGCTCGCCGCTCGACATCCCGGGTGTCATCCTCTCCGTCCTCGGTCTGGTCACCCTCGTCTACGGCTTCACCCGCGCCGAGTCCGACGGCTGGGGTGACTCCGTGACCGTCGGCCTGTTCGTCGCCTCCGCGGTGCTGCTGGCCGCGTTCGTCGTCACCGAGTCCCGGGTCAAGGCCCCGCTGCTGCCGCTGCGCGTCATCACCGAGCGCAACCGCGGAGGCGTCTACCTCTCCCTCGGTCTCGCGATCATCGCGATGTTCGGCCTGTTCCTCTTCCTGACGTACTACCTGCAGATCGTGAAGGGCTACTCGCCGGTCAAGACCGGCTTCGCCTTCCTGCCGATGATCGCGGGCATGATGGTGGGCTCCACGCAGATCGGCACCCGCCTGATGACCCGGGTCGCTCCGCGCTTCCTGATGGCTCCGGGCTTCCTGGTCGCCAGCGTCGGCATGCTGTTCCTGACCCAGCTGGAGATCGGCTCCTCGTACTCCGGCGTGATCCTGCCCGGCATGGTGCTGCTCGGTCTCGGCATGGGTACGGCGTTCATGCCCGCCATGTCGCTGGCCACGTTCGGCATCGAGCCGCGTGACGCCGGTGTCGCCTCCGCGATGGTCAACACCTCGCAGCAGGTGGGCGGCGCGATCGGTACGGCCCTGCTGAACACGATCGCCGCCTCGGCGACGACCTCGTACATCAAGGACCACATCGGCACCGCCGCCTCCAGGTCCCAGCAGCAGCTGGTGCAGCTGGAGGGCCAGGTGCACGGTTACACCAACGCCATCTGGTTCGCCGTGGGCATCCTCGTGGCGGCCGCGACGGTCGCGGCGACCCTCATCAACACCGGCCGCCCGGGCAGCACCACGGTGGCGGGTTCCGGCGAGGTCGTCGAGGACGAGGCGGCCGTGCCGGTGGTCATGCACTGATCCCCGACGGCCGTCCGCCCGAGCTGTGCGGACGGCCCCGGGGCCACCGGGAACCCGCTTCGACAACTGTTCGACCCTCGTCGGTGCACGTCGCCGACGGTGCGCACGGGGAAGGGGACGCCCCGCACGCACGACCCTGACGGGCCTGCCCTGTCTCCGCCGGACTCGGGTTCAGCGGAGCCAGGGCAGGTCCGCACCCGCTCCGTTCGGCTGAAGTCCCTCGGCGAGGATCTGCATGATCTCGCCGAGGGACTTCAGCTGTTCCGGGGTGAGCCGCTCGAAGACCGCCTGCCGTACGGCGCTGACGTGGCCCGGCGCGGTCCGCCGCAGGACGTCGGCGCCCTCGTCCGTCAGGACGGCGAACTGGCCGCGCTTGTCGGAGGGGCAGTCCTCGCGGCGCACCCAGCCGTTGCGCTCCAGGCGGGCGACGGCGTGGGAGAGACGGGACCGGGTGATCTTGGCCATCATGGCGAGCTCGGTCATCCGCAGCCTGCGGTCCGGGGACTCGGCGAGCTTGACCAGCAGGCCGTAGTAGATGTGCGGCATGCCCGCGTCGCGCTGGAGCTGGCGGTCGAGATGGTCCTCGAGCAGGGTGGAGGCGTCGACGTAGGAGCGCCAGACGCGCTGTTCCTCGTCGTCGAGCCAGCGGGGCTCTTCAGCGGATGCGGGTGCCGTCTTCATGTACTCCACTGTACGAGAGTTCTCCTTGAATCTTAAACAAACCGGGCGTACGCTGGGTGGCACATACATTGAGAGTTCAAGTAGTCGTGACGCCCCCGCTCTCGTCCCACTCTTCCGACTTCCGAGGGAGTAGCCGCCATGTCCGCCGCCACCCAGGAGCGCATGCCCGCCCTCTATCTCAGCCATGGCGCCCCGCCCCTGGCGGACGACCCCGTCTGGCCCGGACAGCTCGCCGCCTGGTCCAAGGACCTGCCGCGGCCCAGGGCGATCCTGATGGTCTCCGCCCACTGGGAGGAGGCCCCGCTCGCCCTCGGTGCCACCACGGCCGTCCCCCTCGTCTACGACTTCTGGGGCTTCCCCGAGCACTACTACCAGGTCCGGTACGCGGCCCCCGGCGCGCCCGAACTCGCCGAGTCGGTACGGAAACTGCTGCGCGCCCCCGGCATGCCCGTGCAGGACATCCCCGACCGCGGCCTCGACCACGGTGCCTACGTGCCGCTCGTCGAGATGTTCCCCGAGGCCGACATCCCAGTCCTGCAGATCTCCATGCCGACCCTCGATCCGGTGAAACTCATGGAGATCGGCCGCACCCTGGCCCCGCTGCGCGACGAGGGCGTACTGATCGTCGGCTCCGGCTTCTTCACCCACAACCTGGCCGCGCTGCGGCACACCGGCGGGGGAGTGCCGACCTGGTCCTCGGAGTTCGACGACTGGGGCCGCCGCGCCCTGGAGACCCGTGACTGGGACGCCCTGCTCGACTTCCTCGACAAGGCCCCGGCCGGCCGGTACGCCCACCCGCGCACCGAGCACTTCGCCCCGCTGTTCGTGACCATGGGCGCGGCGGAGGCGGGCGGCGAGCTGGACGCTCAGAGGTCCGTGATCGACGGGTTCTGGCTGGGGATGGCCAAGCGGTCGGTGCAGTTCGGCTGAGGGCTTCGGCTGAGGGCTTCGGCTGAGGGCCGCCCTCCGGGAGTGGCCGGCTCAGAGTTCCCCTCGGGGGACCGCTCGGAGTTCCACCCGGGAGTCCCCTCGGGCGTCCGCTCGGAGTTCCTTCTCGTACCAGGCCACGTCCCAGTAGCGGCCGAACTTGCGGCCCACCTCCGCGTACGTGCCGACGTGCCGGAAGCCGAAGCGTTCGTGCAGCCGCACGGACGCTTCGTTCGGCTGGGCGATCCCGGCGTAGGCGCGGTGCAGGTCCTCGCCGGAGAGGGCCGCGAAGAGCGCGGCGTACAGCAGCGTGCCGACTCCGCGGCCGCCCGCGTCCGGGGCGACGTAGACCGTGGTCTCCACCGAGGTGCCGTAGGCGGGCTTCGGGCGGTAGGGGCTGGATGTGGCGTAGCCCAGAATCTCCTGTGAGATCCCCCGCGGACCCGCCGTTGTGGCAACCATCAGGCGATACGGCCCGTCTTCAGGGTGGGACAGCAGCCAGGGGCGGCGTTCCTCCGGGGTGAAGACCTCCGTGTCGAATGTGATGGGCGTCTCACGTACGTAGTGGTTGTAGAGGGCGGTGAGAGCGTCGAGGTCACCTTCGGCTCCCGGTCTGACCTGGACCTCTGTACGTTCCGACGGCATCCTGCCTCCCCGTGTGGCGGGACAGGGTACTGCATGATCAGAAAAACAGCGGTGCCGGTTGGGAATTCTGTCCGGATTCCAGTCGTTGTTTCCATCAGATGCGGGGCACACGAGGAGAGTGCCGAGCGTCTGAGAGACCACCGCTGAACCACCATCGCAAGGGAGCACGCATGGCAACCCGTGCCGTCGCCCGTCGTCAGTCCGCCACCGGCGGGACCAGCGACGCGCCACGCAGTGTTCGCGCCCATGGCGGCGAGATCGCCGACCGCGACCTGGTCGGCATGTACCTCGACGAGATCGCGCGCACACCGCTGCTCGACGCCGCCAAGGAAGTCGAGCTGTCCCAGATCATCGAGGCGGGTGTGTTCGCGCGGCAGGTCCTCGACGGGTTCGAGGAGTCCAAGGCGGACGCCACCCGTGAGGAGCTCGAGGCGCTGATCGCCGAGAGCGAGCGGGCCAAGGACGTCTTCATCCGTTCCAACCTCCGGCTGGTCGTGGCCGTGGCCCGCCGCTACCCCCGTAGTGGCCTGCCCCTGCTCGACCTGGTCCAGGAGGGCAACGCCGGCCTGGTGCGCGCGGTAGAGAAGTTCGACTACCGCAAGGGCTTCAAGTTCTCCACGTACGCCACCTGGTGGATCCGCCAGGCCATCACCCGGTCGATCGCCGACCAGTCGCGCACCATACGCCTGCCCGTCCACCTGGTGGAGGAACTGGGCCGGATCCGCCGCGTGCAGCGCGAGTTCAACCGGGAGAACGGCCGGGACCCGGAGCCCGCCGAGATCGCCGCCGAGCTCGGCTCGACGCCGGCGCGTGTGACGGACGTCCTGGACTGGGCCCGCGACCCGGTCTCGCTGAACATGGCGGTCGACGACGACGGGGACACCCAGTTCGGCGACCTCCTGGAGGACACCTCAGCGGTGTCGCCGGAGCAGTCGGTGCTCACCCTGCTGCGCAGCGAGGAACTGGACGACCTCATCGGCCGCCTCGACCAGCGCACGGCCTCGATCATCAAGATGCGCTACGGCATCGAGGACGGCCGCGAGCGCACGCTGACCGAGGTGGGCAAGGAGCACGGTCTGACCCGCGAGCGCATCCGCCAGATCGAGAAGCACGCCCTGCTGGAGCTGAAGAAGCTGGCACGGGACACGGGGTTCGACGCGGCCGCGTGACGGCCGGGAGACCCACCACGCCGGTTACGCAATCGACAGGTGTGGCTGCGGGAATGTCGGGTAGTCGCGTCAGCGGAAGGGGCGTGCACGACCTGACCCGCGCCGGATGGCGTACGACGGCCCTGGGCCGCGTACGCCGGGTGGCGCAAGACGGCGGAAACATGGCGTGTATCGCCGCTTCAACCGACAAAGGTCCGGGAACAAGACTTCAGAGCCCGGCAGTTCACAGCGTCTCCGCGGATCTCCGGAGTCCAGGGGCCCGGTCCCTGACTCCCTGAGCCAAGTCCCGTCGCACACCCCCCGGCGCCGGGACTCTCCACCAGCCGGGTTCCGGCACCCTCCCCCCCCGGGTGCCGGAACCCGGCTGACTTCGTTCCGGGCAGAGGGACGGCGGGCCACCCCGTACCTGAACTCCGGGGTGGCCCGCCGAATGGCAGATTGTGTCACATGGGCATAGCCTGCCGAATGTGCGTCTCCCCACCTCTGCCTCCCTCACCCCACCTGCCACCACGGCCACCTCGCTCACGGAACGCCGTAAGGCCGCGACCAGGATGGAGATCGCCCGCGCGGCGGCGGGCCTCTTCGTCCGGCACGGTCTGCGGGCCACCCGAGCCGAGGACATCGCGCAGGCGGCGGGGATCGCGCCGCGCACGTTCTACCGCTACTTCGCCACCAAGGAAGAGGCCGTCGCCCCGCTCTACGCGGCGGGCGCCGAGCGCTGGGCGGTGGCGGTCCGCGAGGCCCCGGCCGACCTGTCCCTCCCGCAGGCCCTGGAGCACGGCGTACGGCACACGCTGACACCCGGCGTCGGCGTCTCGGCCAGTTCGTGGGAATGGGTCCGCACCCTGATCCGGCTGGCCGACGCGAGCCCCGCTCTGCGCAAGGTGTGGGCGGAGGTGTGCCACACGTCCGAACAGACGCTGGCGGAGGTGGTGTGGGAACGGGTGACGGGACATGCACCGGGACACGCACCGGGACATGTCCCGGGTCATGGCGACAACGTTGCCGTGGAGGAGGGGCGTGGTGAAGGTGATGGCGATGGCGACGGTGACGGCGGGTCCTCGGCCGGTTCGAGTCCTGGTCCCGGTTCGGGTCCCGGGGGCGACGCGCTCGGTGTCGACGCGCTCGGTGTCGTCCCCGCCGGGCTGCGTTTCGCCGCCGCCGCCGCGAGTGCCGCCGTACGCACGGCTGTCGAGGGCTGGGCGGCCGGAGACGCGGCCGCCGGCGGACCGGAGGGGCCGGCCGCGGTGGCGCTGCGGAACCTCGACGCGCTGCGGGACTTCCCCTGGGAGACGGTGGTGGACCGGCGCGAGGAGTGACGGAGGCGCTCCGTGATTCCCCCTGGGGGCAGCGCGGGCTGTCAGGTCAGGCGCTTCCCGCTCGGACCAGCCGGGTGCCCAACTCCCTTACGCAACTGGCGAGTTCCTCCGGTCCCTCGACCGTGAAATCGACCCCCAGCGTCGCCAGCCGTACCGCCAGCCAGTCGACCGTGTCCCCGGTCGTGGTGTGCAGACGGCAGCGGTTCTCGTCGAGCGGCTCGGGTGTGCCGAGCCAGGACGGCAGCCGTGGGGCGACCACGTCGGCCGGGGCGGCGAAGGTGACCGTGAACTCGTACGTCTCCTGGCGCCCGTACATCGACTGCCTCAGATAGTCCGCCGCGTTGCCCGTCGGCAGCTCGCGGGGGGTGAACCGGGCGCCGGTCGCGAGCGGTTCGCTCACCCGGTCGACCCGGAAGGTGCGCCAGTCGTCGCGGTCGAGGTCGTAGGCGACGAGGTACCAGCGTCGCCCCGTCGACACCAGCCGGTAGGGCTCCGTCACGCGGCGCGACGCGGTGCCGTCCTTGGCGCGGTAGGCGAACCGCAGGCGCTCGCGCCCGGCCACCGTCGAGGCCATCACGGTCAGGGTCTCCGGCGCGATGTTCGCGCCGTCTCCGCTGGTCAGCGGGGTGGTGGCGGCCTGGAGGGTGGAGACGCGGTGGCGGAGACGGGACGGCAGGACCTGCTCCAGCTTGGCCAGGGCGCGGACGGACGCCTCGTCCACGCCCGCCACGGCGTGTCCCGCCCCGGCCCGCAGGCCGACCGCGATCGCGACCGCCTCCTCGTCGTCGAGCACGAGCGGCGGCATCGCCTTGCCCGCGACCAGCCGGTAGCCGCCGTCGGAGCCCTTGCTGGCCTGCACGGGGTAGCCCAGTTCACGCAGCCGGTCGATGTCGCGCCGGACGGTGCGGCGGGAGACCCCGAGCCGGCCGGCGAGCTCGCCGCCGGGCCACTCGCGGGGCGTCTGGAGGAGGGAGAGGAGCTGAAGGAGCCGGGCCGGAGTGTCCGTCGTCATGGGATCGAGGATGCCGCAGATCTAGGACATGATCTGACCTAATGGGCCCGTAGCGTGAAGGCATGAACTCCACCGAACCCCTTGTGGACAGCTCGGCCGGCCCGGCCTCGACAGCGGACCGCCGCCGCTGGTTCGCCCTGGCGATCGTGATGACCGCGGCCTTCATGGACCTTGTCGACGTCACGATCGTCAACATCGCGATCCCGTCGATCCAGCAGGACGCGGGCGCCTCCTTCAGCCAGATCCAGTGGATCACCGCCGGTTACGCACTCGCCTTCGCCGCCGGCCTCATCACCGGCGGCCGGCTCGGCGACATCCACGGCCGCAGGCGACTGTTCCTCGTCGGCATCGGCGGGTTCACACTCGCCTCCGCGCTGTGCGGCTTCGCCGCCAACCCGGAGATGCTGGTCGCCTCGCGCATCCTGCAGGGCGGCATGGCGGCGATGATGGTGCCGCAGGTCCTGTCGATCGTCCACGCCACCTTCCCGGCGCACGAGCGGGGCAAGGTGTTCGGGCTCTTCGGCGCCGTCGTGGGTCTCGGGGCGGTGTCCGGGCCGCTGCTCGGGGCCCTGCTGACGGAGTGGAACCTGTTCGGCCTCGAATGGCGGCCTATCTTCCTGATCAACCTGCCGGTCGGCGTCGCGGGCCTGATCCTCGGCCGCCGCTTCATCACCGAGTCCAAGGCGCCGAAGGCGCTCAAGCTCGACCTCGTCGGGGTCGCCCTCGTCGTCCTGGGCCTGCTGATGCTGCTCTACCCGCTGACCCGCGGCCGCGAGCTGGGCTGGCCGCTGTGGGGGTACGCCTCGATGGCGGGCTCGCTCGTCGTGTTCGCGGCGCTGGTGGCGTACGAGCGGCGCAAGACCGCCCGCGACGGCTCCCCGCTCGTCGAACTGTCCCTGTTCCGGGTCAAGAGCTTCGCGGCCGGCATCGCGGTGCAGACCGTCTTCGGGGTCGCGCTCGGCATCTTCTTCCTCGTGTGGACGCTGTACATGCAGGTGGGGCTGGGCTGGAGCCCGCTGCGCGCGGGCCTGACCGGGGTCCCCTTCTCCATCGCGGTCTCGGCGGCGGCCGGCCTGTCCGTCCAGCAACTGGTGCCGCGCTTCGGCCGCAGGGTCCTCCAGTCGGGCGCGCTGGTGATGGGCGCGGGCGTGCTGCTCTACATCGGGGAGTCCGAGCGGTACGGCCTGCGGATCGCCTCCTGGCAGATGGCCCTGCCCCTGGTCGTCATGGGCCTCGGCATGGGACTGATCGTCGCCCCGCTGACCGACGCGGTGCTCTCGGACGTGCCGCGCGAACACGCGGGTTCGGCGTCGGGACTCATCAACACCGTGCAGCAGATGGGCAACGCGCTGGGTCTCGGCCTGGTGTCCGTCGTCTTCTTCGGCCCGATCGGCGACGACCTGCGCCCCACCGAGATCGGCCCGGCCTTCGTGAACGGCTTCCAGCACGCACTGGGCTGGGTGGCCGCGGTGATGGCCATGATCTTCCTCCTGATGTTCGCCCTCCCGGCCCGCGCGGCCCAGCACACGCAGGGGGCGGACGGCGAGGTGGGGTCGGGGGAGCGGGAGGCGGTGCTGACGGGGTGAGCGGGGCCCCACAGCACCGGCCGCGCGCGGGGTGAGCCACGGTCATCCCGGTGCCGCAGGAGCCGAGGCCGGATCCTTGCTCAGCGCCGAGCCGCGAGTCGAGTGCCCGCCCTCCGTGACGACGGACGGCGGGCACTGCCATGCGCCCTGCCGGAGAAGGGTCGGGCGCTTGAGCGGGCAACAGAGTGCCCGTTTGTGTCTGAGTTGCTTCCGAACCTGTTTACTTTACGGAAATCCGGGCGTAGCCTCCGACTGAAACCACAGGTTCGGGCATCGGTCGGAGGCGAACGGGCATGTACGCACCGGAGCGGCAGCAGGAGATTCTCCGGCTCGCGCGTGACGGCGGGCGGGTGGACGTGGTGTCTCTGGCCGAGGAGTTCCAGGTCACGGCGGAGACGATCCGGCGGGATCTGAAGGCCCTCGACCGGGCCGGGCTCCTGCGCCGGGTGCACGGTGGGGCCATACCGGCCGGGCGCCTCGACTTCGAACCGGACCTCGCCGAGCGCGAGTCGACCGCGGCCGACGAGAAGGACCGGATCGCGAAGGCGGCCCTCGCGGAGGTGCCGGGCGAGGGCACGATGATCCTCGACGCCGGTACGACCGTCGCACGCCTGGCCGGCGCGATCCCGCTGGAGGCCGCGCTCACCGTCGTCACGCACTCCCTGCCGATCGCGGCCCGCCTCGCGGACCACCCCGGCATGCAGCTCCATCTCGTCGGGGGGCGCGTCCGGCACCGTACGCGCGCCGCCGTGGACGCCTGGGCGCTGCGTGCCTACGGCGAGATCCGGGCCGACGTCCTGTTCGTCGCCGCCAACGGCTTCTCGGCCGAGCGCGGGCTGACCACCCCCGACCTCGCCGAGGCCGCGGTGAAGCGGGCGGCGATGGCCGCGGCGCGCCGCGTGGTGCTGCTCGCCGACTCCGCCAAGCACGGGCAGGAGCACTTCGCCCGCTTCGGCGCCCTGAGCGACGTGGACCTGCTGATCACCGACAGCGGGCTGAGCCCGGAAGACGCCACCGCCATCGAGCGCGGCGGCACGGAGGTAGTGCGCGCATGATCCTCACCGTCACCCCGAACCCGTCCCTGGACCGTACGTACGAGGTCCCCTCGCTGGATCGTGGCGAGGTCATCCGCGCCACCGGCGAACGCATGGACCCGGGTGGCAAGGGCGTGAACGTCTCGCGTGCCGTGGCGGCCGCCGGGCGGCGCACGGTCGCGGTGCTGCCCCTCGGCGGTGCGCCGGGCGCGCTCGTCGCCGACCTGCTCGACGCGCAGGGCATCGAGGTCGCGCCGGTGCCGGTGGCCGGAGCGACCCGCTCCAACATCGCGCTCGCGGAGGCGGACGGCGTACTCACGAAGATCAACGCACCCGGGCCCGAACTGTCGCACGCCGAGCGCGAGTCGCTGCTGGAGACGGTACGACGGCAGTCGGCCGACGCCGACTGGATCGCCTGCTGCGGCAGCCTGCCGCGGGGGCTCGCCCCTTCCTGGTACGCCGAGTTGGTCGCGCGGGCGCACGCCGCGGGCGCCCGGATCGCGCTGGACACCTCGGGGCCCGCGCTGCTGCAGGCGCTGCGGGAGCGGCCCGAGGTGGTCAAGCCGAACGCCGAGGAACTCGCGGAGGCCGTGGGTCGCCCCCTGGCCACGGTCGGGGACGCGGTGAAGGCGGCCGAGGAACTGCGCGGGATGGGCGCGCGCGCCGTCCTCGCGAGCCTGGGCGCCGACGGACAGCTGCTGGTGAACGACGCCGGTGCCTGGTTCGGCAGCGCGCGCGTCGACGTCGTACGCAGCAACGTGGGCGCCGGCGACTCCTCGCTCGCCGGATTCCTCATCGCCGGCGGCAGCGGACCGGAGGCCCTCGCCTCGGCGGTCGCGCACGGTGCGGCGGCCGTACAGCTGCCCGGCAGCGTGATGCCGAGGCCCGGCGACCTGGACCCGGCCGCGGTGACCGTCACCTCCGAGGTGCCCGTGGACCGCGTACTGAAGGAGCCGGCGGCATGACGACGTACGCCCCGCCCCGGAGCCGGGGCGCCGGGGCTCCCCGCGAACGAGCGACCCCGCCGGCGCCCCTGACCGAGGGCCGTATCCCCGTCTCCACCCCCGTCCCCGTCTCCACCCCCCTCCCCGTCCCCGTCACCACCCTCGCCCACCGCGTCTGCCGGGCGATACGCGTGCGAAGGAGCCCGCGATGAGCGACATGATCACCGCGGACCTGGTCGATCTCGACCTGTCCGCCGACACCAAGGAAGCGGCGGCCCGTGCCCTCGCCGAGCGCATGGTCGCCCTGGGCCGGGTGACCGACCTGGAGGGCTTCCTCGCCGACGTGGCCGCCCGCGAGGCGCAGATGCCGACCGGCCTCGACGGCGGAATCGGCATCCCGCACTGCCGCAGCGAACACGTCACCGAGCCGACCCTCGGCTTCGGCCGCAGCGCCGCGGGTATCGACTTCGGCGCCCCCGACGGGCCCGCCGACCTGATCTTCCTGATCGCCGCCCCGGCCGGCGCGGACGACGCCCACCTCACCATCCTGTCGTCGCTGGCCCGGCAGCTCATGAACGCCGAGTTCACCTCCGCCCTGCGGTCGGTGGACGGCGCGGCGGCCGCGGCCGCGCTCATCCGCAGGGACGAACCCGCGGCGGCCTCCGCGCCCGGCACGGGTGACACCGCGGCTGTGGGTGACACGGCTGCTGTGAGCGGCACGGGCGGCGCGGGAGCCGCGGGCGGCGCGGGTTCCGCCGAAGACTCCGTGGCGGGGGGGGGGGGGGGGGCCCCCCCGCCCCCCCCCCCCACCCCCACAAAAAAGAGCCCCCCCGAGGGGGAAGGGTGTGGTAAAGAAGAGAGAGCAGTTTCGATGTGTTCCACCGCCCCCTGTTCTCC
>NZ_JBWKDW010000033.1:0-61410 GCF_056435735.1 Streptomyces sp. NPDC043878 | reverse complement strand
ACGAGGAGCCTCGTGGGCCTCGCGCTTCCCCCCAAACCCTCCGGCTCCCCCCCCTCCCCCCCCCCCCCCCCCCCCGCCACGGACACCACCACGAAGAGCGCCCCCTCGGCGGGCCAGGGCTCCGCGACGGACGAGCGGCCGTTCCGGATTGTCGCCGTCACCTCCTGTCCGACGGGCATCGCCCACACCTACATGGCGGCCGAGTCCCTGGAGAACGCGGGCCGTGAGGGCGGCGTCGAACTCGTCGTCGAGCCGCAGGGCTCAGCCGGTTTCACCCGGCTCGACCCCGCGGTCATCGCCGCCGCGGACGGCGTGATCTTCGCGCACGACGTGCCGGTACGGGAGAAGGAACGCTTCGCCGGCAAGCCGACCGTCGACGTCGGTGTGAAGGCGGGTATCAACCGGCCCGGCGAACTCATCACCGAGGTCCGCCAGAAGGCCGCGCGCGGCGAGGTCACGTCCGGCTCCGCGCCGTCGCCGGTCGAACGCGCCGGCGAGTCCGGTGAGGGCTACGGCACCAAGCTGCGCAAGTGGCTGATGTCCGGCGTCAGTTACATGGTCCCGTTCGTCGCCGCGGGCGGTCTGCTCATCGCCCTCGGTTTCGCGATCGGCGGCTACAAGATCAACAAGGCGCCGTCGGTCATGGACCACTTCATGTGGATGCAGGCCGACAGCTGGGGCGCGCTGTTCTTCCAGATCGGCGGCGTGGCCTTTGGGTTCCTCGTCCCCGTGCTCGCCGGCTACATCGCGTACGGCATGGCGGACCGGCCCGGTCTCGTGCCCGGCTTCGTCGGCGGGGCGATCTCCCTCACCATCAACGCCGGTTTCCTGGGCGGCCTAGCGGCCGGTCTGATCGCCGGTGGCGTGGTGATCGCGATCCAGAAGGTCAGGATCCCGGCGTCGCTGCGCGGCATCATGCCGGTGGTGGTGATCCCGCTGATCTCCTCGGCGATCGTCGGGTTCCTGATGTTCGTGGTGATCGGCAAGCCCATCGCCTCCGCCCAGAAGGGCATGACCGACTGGCTGAACGGCCTCACCGGCAGCAACGCCGTCCTGCTCGGCGCCCTCCTCGGCCTGATGATGTGCTTCGACCTCGGCGGCCCCGTCAACAAGGTCGCCTACACCTTCGCCACCGCCGGCATCGCGGTCGCGAGCCCCAGCGACTCCGCGATGAAGATCATGGCGGCCGTGATGGCGGCCGGCATGGTCCCGCCGCTGGCCATGGCCCTCGCGACGACCGTGCGCGGCCGGCTCTTCACCGAGACCGAACGCGAGAACGGCAAGGCCGCCTGGGTGCTGGGCGCCTCCTTCATCTCGGAGGGCGCGATCCCGTTCGCCGCGGCCGACCCGCTGCGGGTCATCCCCTCGGCGATGGTCGGCGGCGCGATCACCGGCTCCCTGTCGATGGCCTTCGGCGCCACCCTGCGCGCCCCGCACGGCGGCATCTTCGTGGTTCCGCTGATCGGCAACCCGTTCCTCTACCTGATCGCCATCGCGGCGGGCGTGTGCGTCTCGACGGCCCTGGTGGTCGTCCTGAAGGGCCTGCGCAAGCCGGCGGCCGGAACCACGACCGCGGACGCCGACGAGAGCGCGGAGACCACGGCGGCGCAGACGAAGCAGCCGATCGCCGCGTAGGCCACCCCGCCGTCGCCCGTCCCTTTGAGAACACTGTGGGGTGTTCACGGCACCTGCGAGATACGTCACGGTCCGGGGCCAAAGTCCCGGACCGTGGTGTCTACTGGAGCGCATGCCTGAGCACGTCTCCATCTACCAGTGGCTTGGTGTGAGCCTCCTGATCCTGGTGACCCTCGCCTGGACCTTCGGGCTGGCCCACATGCTGCGCCGCGGCCGTTTCGAGGCCGCCGTGCTGCGCGCCGGCGGCCACACCCCGTCCGCCTTCCCGCACCAGCGGCAGGCAGCTCCCCGCCGGGAGTACGTCGAACTGACCCGGGCTGAGGAAGACGCCTTCGCCGGTCTCGTACGACAACTCGGCGGCGGCGAGCGCTGAAGCGGGCGCCGGGCGCACGCCGAGTCAGTGGTTCGGGGTGAGGCCGAGGCGGCAGCGGGGTGGACGCCGGGTCGGTGGCCGGGCGGACGTCGGACTTGCGCTCGAACGATCGTCCAACGCCGCGTGCCGCAGCCGGGGATGCTCCGCCGGTGCCACGGCTCGTCCGTCAGGGTCCGCGCCGTCGTGAGGGGGCGTGCGGTGGTCAGGAGAGCTGGGCCGCGCGCCGTTCCATCGCCTCTCTCGCCGCGTCCTCGGAGACGTACACCTCGCACATGTGCCGTCCGTCGGGCGTCGCGGTGTGCTCGACCTCCCACAGGGAGATCTCCGTGCCGTCCCGCAGCAGGAACGCGTGCTCATAGAGCGAGAACGACAGCGCGGCACGCCCCGCGCGGCACGGGCGCCCGAACGCCTGGGTGATCTGGTGGGCGCACGCCGTGCTCAGCAGGGTCGCCGTGGCCGCGCCCGGACGGTCGTGGTTCTCCGCCCGGCGCAGAAGCCGGCGCGCGTGGTCCGCCGAGTCGTCCGGCACGTACGCGTGGCGGGGCGTGTGCACCGGCGACAACTGCACCGTCACCGGCAGCTCGAAGTCCGGCGCGTCCGGCGGGAGCGGCAGCCGGGCGGTGGCGGCGCGCAGCTCCTCCTCGTCGACGTACACCTCGTGCTGCGGGGCGCTGCCCGGCGCGGTGTTGTGGACGAGCTCCCACAGGGTGCGCGCCGAGCCGTCGGCGAGCAGCCAGGTGTGGCGGTACGTCTCACGGTGCAGCCCCGCGCTGTGGTGCGCGGAGTGCAGGGAGCTGTCGTGCGCGAGCGCGCAGTCCAGCTGTCGGATCGCCTCGTCGGGCAGCTCGAACGAGTTCAGGGTGCGACCCAGGAGCCGCGCGAGGTGCTCCTCCGGAGACTCCGGCGACTCGGGTGGTTCGTACGCTGCCGTCTCGTACGGAACGCTCAAGGTTTCTCCCGGCGTTGCTGCATGTCACCTTGTGAGTGCATACCGTAGCCCCTCGGTCGGACATCATGTCCGGGAACCGAGAAAACGTATGCCCGGAAAACGCCCGGGCCGCGCAGGAAGTTCCCACGCCGCCCGAGGATTCGTCAAAAGATGCCGGTCAGAGGGTACTTGGACGCGTCAGGGGGTTGTCCGTCCGCTCAGGACGCGCCCCCCGCGCGAGCCACTCGCTCCCGGAGGATGTTCCAGCCGTTGAGCCCGTTGTCCGGTGCCACGTTCCTGGCGGGGAGCTCCTGACGATCACCACGTCCCCCGACGACCGAGGTGTCGTAGAACCACTCGGCGGTCGTGTGGCCCCGCGCGCCCTCGACGCCGTCCAGGTCGATCCTCGTGGCGACCTCGGAGCGGGGGGTCAGCCGGGAGGTTCCCGGCCGTCCGCGTACAACTCCCCGTACGACGGCCACGATCCGCCCGGGCCGTCCACCGACTCGGCGGCTCGCACGGCGCGGACGACGGCGCGCGTGACCAGGTCCGCGCCCGCCGCGAGGATCTCGTTCAGCGCGAGCGGATGCTCGGCGAGCGGGCGCCCTCCCGTGGCCAACGCGAAGACGGTGTCGCCGTCATGGAGCAGATGCACCGGCCGTACGGCGCGCGCGATGCCGTCGTGCGCCGTACCGGCCAGCTTCTGGGCCTGTGCCTTGGACAGGTCCGCGTCCGTGACGACCACCGCCAACGTCGTGTTCAGCGGCAGGGGAGCGCCCTGGGCCGACACCTCCGCCAGACGCCGCCGCGCCGCCTCGTGGACGGCGGGGTCCGGACAGGTCACCCGACCCTGGAACAACTCTCCGTACAGGACGCCGGTTTCCGGTGCCGTCACCGATCCCGCCGCGTTGGCCACGACCAGCGCCGCCACAGTGATCCCCGAGTCGAGGACGGCGCTCGCGGTGCCGACGCCGCCCTTCATCGGGCCGACCGCGGCCCCCGTGCCGGCGCCCACGCAGCCTTCCTGAACGGGCGCGCCCGGTTCGGTCGCGGCGGCCGCCTCCACCGCGGCCCGGCCGGTGGCCGCGTCCGGCCTGGCCCGGAAGTCGCCGCCGCGCCCCAGGTCGAACACCGCGGCGGCGGGCACCACGGGCACGACCTGCGCCGGGTCCGGCCCGACGGGCACCCCGCGTCCCTGCTCCTCGAGCCAGGCCATCACCCCGGACGCCGCGTCGAGCCCGTACGCGCTGCCACCGGTCAGGACGACCGCGTCGATCCTCTGCACGAGGTTGCGCGGGTCGAGGGCGTCGGTCTCTTTCGTGCCGGGGCCTCCTCCGCGCACGTCCACCGCGGCCACGGCCCCACCCGGCGGAGCCAGGACGACCGTGGTGCCGGTCAGCCAACCGTCACCGGTCCGCGTCGCGTGCCCGACCCGCACGCCGGTGACGTCCGTCAATGCGTCAACTGTCATGGGGCCAGTGTCGTCCAGGGTGCGGCGCGCGGGGTGCGGCGCGCGGGGTGCGGCGCCTAGGGTCCGGCGTCCGGCGTCCGGCGTCCGGCGTTCGGGTCCGGTGTCCGGCGTCGGTGTCCGGAGTCCCGGCGTCCGGCGTCCAGCGCGGTACTCGGCGGTACGACGCGTAGGCGGGACGAGGCGAGGCGGGGCGGGGTGGCGCGGTTGCAGGGGGGACGCGGTCGGTCAGACCGCCGGTGCCGTCGCCGGGTTCTCCCCCTGGCCGCCCTTCTTCCCGCTCCCTCCGTTCTGTTCGTGCCTGCCGTTCCCTCTGTCGCCCCGGCCGGCCATGCGGGTGCTCAGGATCTCCCCGGCCGTCACCGCCGCGGCCGAGACCAGGCCGGCGCCGAGCACCGCCCAGTCGCCGAGGAAGGTGCAGCAGATCACCAGCAGGGCCGCCGTCGGCAGCACCGCCTGCTGGGCGATGCCCACTTTGAAGTAGCGCGAGTGCAGAGCCCAGACGCTGAGCAGGAACAGCGCGGTCGGCAGGGTCACCGCGGCCGCGGCCGCCAGGGTGGAGATGTGGGCCTTGCCGACGGCCTGCTCGACCGTCACCTCCAGGCCCGCGCCGATCGCCGCCGCCGAGGAGAAGACCAGGTAGTGGCCGTATCCCCACAGGAACGCGTCCTTGCTGGAGCGCAGATGGCCGTGGATGGGCACCACGAAGTAGATCCACCAGGCGGCGAAGATGACGAGCAGCCCACCCGCGGCGATCGGCAGCAGCTCGCCCAGGGCGTCGTTCTCGGCCACGCCCGCCTTCGCGGCGACGGTGGCCGCCGCGATCGTCTCGCCGAGCACGATGATCGTGAACAGGCCGTACCGCTCGGAGATGTGGTGCGGATGCCAGGAGGTCGCGAAGTCCTTCTCCGCGTACAGCGGCATCCACATCTCGAGGACCGCCATCACCAGGAACATCCAGGGCAGGGCGTTCTCGGGCAGGAACAGCAGCCCGGTCCAGCCGGCCTGACAGAGCAGCACGCCACCGGCGTACCGCAGGGCCGTCTTTCGTTCCGCGCCCTCGGCGGACCGTGCCGCACGCAGCCACTGGGCCGACATCGCCACTCGCATGATCACGTAGCCGGCCCAGACCACCAGGAAGTCGTGGGCCCGGAACGTCTCGGAGACGCCGGCCGCGAGAACCAGGACGCCGGCGATCTGCACCAGGGTGACGATCCGGTACAGCACGTCGTCGTTGTCGTAGGCCGAGGCGAACCAGGTGAAGTTCATCCACGCCCACCAGATGGCCCAGAAGACCATGGCGTAGTCGAGGATCCCCTCGCCCGCGTGCCCCGCGACGACGGCGTGCACCAGCTGAACACCCGCCTGGGCGATGGCCACGACGAAGCACAGGTCGAAGAAGAGTTCCAGCGGCGAGGAGACCCGGTGCGCCTCGTGCCGGCCACGGGCGGTGAGTCTGCGCACGGGACGGCGGCTTGCCGGCGTGTCCGCAGGCGGGGGCGGGGGCGTGGAGCTGGAGTTCATGAGGCCAAGCACAGCAGATGAACCGGCCGGGCTTCTCCCGCAGGGCCCCGTACCCTGGAGGCATGAGTAGCGTCCCCGACCCCGAGCCGCGTGAGCCGAAGGCCGAGCTGGTCTTCGACGACCCGCTGGACCAGCAGTCCTCGGACGACACCGACCGCGGATGGGGCGAGCGTCCCGGTACCTCCGGTGACAGCGCGGCCGACCTGAGGCGCTTCCTCGACGAGAAGCCGCCCCACCACATCTGAGGTCCGCGCATCCGGCGGGCCCGGGCCCGCCGGATGCCGCGCAGGGCCGCCGTTACCGCTCGTCGTAACCCGGGGCGCGCCGCTGCTGGGCGAGCAGCGTGTCGCGGATCTCCTTGAGCACCTCCAGCTCCGTCACCTCGATGACCTCGCGGGTGCCCTCCTTCGCCTTCCTGCGGGCCTCCAGCCGGGCCAGGTACTTCGCCATGGGCAGCACCATCAGGAAGTAGACGACGGCCGCGGTGATCAGGAAGGTGAGGGTGGCGCCGAGGACCGAACCCCACAGGAGCCGGATGCCCTTGTCGCCGGTGCACTTCGTGCTCAGGCATGAGCTGTAGCTGTCGAGGTTCTGCGTGCCGATCGCTCCGACCAGCGGGTTGATCAGGCCCTTCACCACCGAGTTGACGATGTTGGTGAACGCGGCGCCGATCACCACCGCCACCGCCAGATCGACGACGTTCCCGCGCATCAGGAAGGCCTTGAAGCCCTGCCAGACGCTCGGTTCCTGCTTCTCTCTCACCCCGGGGCCTCTCGTCGGATACACAGGTTGTGGAACAAACAGATCCGCAACCTACGTCAGGGCGAGACGGCCCTGTCCAATCGCACCCCTCCAACGAGGCGCTTGACCAACTGCCGCGGACGGTGGGTGAACCGGTGATCAGCACAGGGTCACCGCCAGGCGGGCCGTCGCACTCGCGCCGGCGAGGCGAGTCGCGGTGGAACGGGGCACCGACAGCACGACAAGCGCCCCGCCCTCGCTCGCGCCGTCCAAGAGCTCCGGCACCTTCGTCACCCGCGCCCCGCGCGCAACGAGCCACGCCTTGCCGCCGGCCACCTGTTCCTCGGCGGCGATGACGTCCACACGGTCACCGGGGCGCAGCAGCCGGACGGTGGCGCCGTCGGCGATCCGCACCGGCGCGGCCACCAGCCGGACGGCGCGGTGTTTCCATACCGGATCGGCCACCGGATGCCCGCGGGCCCGGTCGGCGTGCCCCGGGCCGGCGGCCACCAGCGCCGCCGCGGTCACCGCCAGTCCGGCCGCCACGGCCCGCCTCCGGTGCCGTACGAGCCGGCGCAGCTGGTACCGCCCGCCGCGCACGCGGACCGGGGCGAAGTGCGGCACCTCGCAGGTGGCGGGGGCGTCGGTGCCGAGCGGGCGGGGCGGCAGCGAGGAGAACGGGGGCGAGGAGGGTGTGAAGGACACGGGAGCACCACCTGTGGACGAGGGATCGGCTTGCCCTGCCACGATGAGGCCTCACGCCGCCGCCCGCCGGAACCGGTGGATCACCAGCCGGTTGTGGACAACTCCCTCACCCGAACGAGACGCTCCACAGCGGCGGCCCGGCGGCCCGCTACCGCAACGGGGCCGACCTGGACGCCCTGGACGCCCCCCACTCACGCACCCCTACGGCAGTTCGAACCCCGGATCCATCCCGCCCAGCGCCGACGTGCACGGGCAGTCCCGCTCGTCGTTCGTCGGCAGCGCGGCCACCGCGTCGAAGAGCACGCCTCGCAGGCGGTCGACGTTCGCCGCGAACACCCGCAGCACCTCGTCGTGCGAGACGCCCTCGCCGGTCTCCGCGCCCGCGTCGAGGTCGGTGACCAGGGTCAGCGAGGAGTAGCAGAGTTCGAGTTCCCGGGCGAGCGCCGCCTCGGGGTGGCCCGTCATGCCCACCACCGACCAGCCCTGCGCCTGGTGCCACAGCGATTCGGCGCGGGTCGAGAAGCGCGGTCCCTCGACCACGACGAGCGTGCCGCCGTCCACCGGCTCCCAGTCCCGCCCGCGGGCGGCCTTCAGCGCGGCCGCCCGCCCGACCGGGCAGTAGGGGTCGGCCAGGGACACGTGGACCACGTTGGGCACATGGCCGTCGGGCAGCGGCAGTCCGTCGAAGTACGTCTGGGCGCGGGACTTCGTACGGTCCACGAGCTGGTCCGGCACCAGCAGGGTGCCCGGCCCGTACTCGGGGCGCAGACCGCCCACCGCGCACGGGCCGAGGATCTGGCGTGCCCCGACCGAGCGCAGCGCCCACAGGTTCGCACGGTAGTTGATGCGGTGCGGCGGCAGGTGGTGGCCGCGTCCGTGCCGGGGCAGGAAGGCGACCCGGCGGCCGGCGATCTCGCCGAGGAAGAGGGAGTCGCTGGGTGGCCCGTAGGGGGTGTCCACCTGGATCTCGGTCACGTCGTCGAGGAACGAGTAGAAGCCGGAGCCGCCGATTACACCGATCTCTGCGTTCGCCATGACCAGCACACTAGCGGGCGCGGCGGCGCGGCCCGACGGGGCCCCGGAAACCCCGGAAGCCCTGCCGTCGTAGGACGGCAGGGTCTCCGCGAACCGTTCGGGATGCCGGTGCTGCGCGGCGGTGCCGCGGCCGGTGCTACGCGGCGGAGCTGCTGGACGAGCTGCCGGTGCTCGACGACTTCGACTTCGAGTCCGAGGACGCCGACGAGGTCGAGGACGGCTTCGACTCCGAGGACGAGGACTTCGCGTCGGAGGACGCCGACTTCGAGGACGAGGCCGGCGCGCTGCTCGACGAGGAGCCGCGGCTGTCGTTGCGGTAGAAGCCGGAGCCCTTGAAGACAATGCCGACCGCGGAGAACACCTTCTTCAGGCGGCCACCGCAGTTGGGGCAGTCGGTCAGGGCGTCATCGGTGAACTTCTGCACCGCCTCGAGGCCCTCGCCGCATTCGGTGCACTGGTACTGATAGGTGGGCACTGTCTTCCTCCTGGCACTCTCACTCGATGAGTGCTAACGACGGTCCATAGTGACGTATTCCGAAGGATCAGTCCACTGCCACCGGCACGCGGTGACCGACGCCACGCGCGACGGTACGGCTGCGGGGCGGTGCGGCGAGGCGCGACCGCAGGGCCAGCAGGGTGACGAGGGCCAGGAGTGTTCCGCCCATCGGCACCAGGAACCCGGCGCCGCCCCAGAAGCGGTCCTCCAGTTGCCCGGCGACGGTGACGGCGGCCGCCTGGCCGAGGGCGACGGCTCCGGTCAGCCAGGTGAACGCCTCGGTGCGGGCACCCGCCGGAACCAGGCTGTCGACCAGCGTGTAGCCGGTGATCAGGGACGGCGCGACGCACATGCCGACGAGCAGGCCGAGGCCGGCCAGGACGGGCACGGAGTGCGCGGCCCACAGGCCGGAGGCGGTCAGCGCGAGGGCGGCGTACCCGATGACGAGGCGCCGCCGGGGTGCGGCCTTCCACGCGACGGCGCCGCAGACGACGCCGGAGAGCATGTTGCCCGCGGCGAAGACGCCGTACAGGACGCCGTTCAGGCCGGGCTCGCCGATCGACTCGGTGAACGCGGCGAGCGAGACCTGCATGCCGCCGAAGACGGAACCGATGCCCAGGAAGGTCACGATCAGGACGCGCACGCCGGGCACCCGCAGGGCGGAACCGTGCCGCACGCGCGCGTGCCCCGAGGCGGCGACCTCGGGCTGGGTGCTCTTCTGCGCGGCGAACAGCAGGCCGCCCAGCAGCGTCAGCGACGCCTCCGTCAGCAGGCCGGCGGCCGGGTGGAAAGCCGTGCACAGGGCGGTGGCGAGCAGGGGGCCGAAGACGAAGGTCAGCTCGTCCGTGACGGACTCGAAGGCCGCCGCGGTGCTCCGCAGGGGCGAGCCCTGGAGCCGTACACCCCAGCGGGCGCGCACCATGGGGCCGACCTGGGGCACCGAGGCGCCCGTGGGCACGGCCGCGGCGAACACGGCCCACAGCGGGGCGTGGGTCAGCGCGAGGGCGGTCAGGCCCAGGCCCGACAGCGTGTGCACCAGGACGCCCGGGAGCAGGACCGCGCGCTGCCCGTAGCGGTCCGCGAGACGGCCGCTGTAGGGGGCGAACACGGCCATGGAGACGCCGGTGACGGCCGCCGCGGCGCCGGCCGCGCCGTAGGAGCCGGTGGTGTGCTGCACCAGCAGCACGATGGAGATGGTGAGCATCGCGAAGGGCTGTCGTGCCGCGAAGCCGGGGAGCAGGAACGTCCAGACGCCGCGGGTGCGCAGCAGCTGTCCGTAGCCGGGGCGGGAGGTGACCGTGGATGCCACGGCCCGTGCCTTTCTGCCGCCTGGTAGCGCGGCCCCCCTGGTGGGCGACGGCGCCGAGAGCTGTCCTCTTGCGCGGACTGCGGTAGATGCCGGAGCTCCTGCGGAGTACGTCTCGGCCGCCATACGGTCGCGCCAGCTCTGCGTCAGGCAGAGTTGGTCCGATCAGAATGCGCCTTCAGTGTACAGCGGCCGGGGTCCGGCGTGCCTGTGAAAACGAGCACCACGGGCGCGTCAACCTGCGATTGCCGGGGGTGTGAACCGTAGGAAACACATCCTTAACGGCGCGGGCGCCGGCCGGACCGGCGCGGGCCGGCGCTCCTTCACGGGCAAACGTTGCCTGCCACGGCGCTAGCGTCTCGCCCCGGGGGGGCCCGTCTCCCCGGTGTCGCCCAGCCAGCCGGCGAGCTTGCCGCCGTGGCCCACCGCGCGCAGGCGCCGTTCGGCCGCGTCGCGGACGGGGTCGGTGGTGACCACGAGCAGTTCGTCCCCGCGGCGCAGCACGGTCGCCGGCAGCGGCACGAACGATGTGCCGTCGCGTACGACGAGGGTGACCGCGGCCCCGGCCGGCAGGCGCAGCTCGTTGACCTCGACGCCGTGCATCTTGGACCCCTCGGGGATCGCGACGGACAGCAGGTGGCCGCGCAGCCGCTCCAGGGGCGCCGACTCGACGCCGAGGTCGGCGGCCTCCGGGTCCCCGCCCAGGCGCAGTGTGCGGGCCAGCCACGGCAGCGTCGGCCCCTGGATCAGCGTGTAGACGACGACCAGCACGAAGACGATGTTGAAGATGCGGCCGCTGGCGTCGACGCCCTGCACCATCGGGATGGTGGCGAGGATGATGGGCACGGCGCCGCGCAGCCCGGCCCAGGACATGAGGACCTGCTCCTGCCAGGGCACCCGGAACGGTGTCAGGCACAGCACGATGCTCAGGGGGCGCGCGACCATCGTCAGCACCAGCCCGACGAGCAGTGCGGGCAGCACGTCGTCGCCCAGCTCGTGCGGGGTGACCAGCAGGCCGAGCAGGACGAACATGCCGATCTGCGCGATCCAGCCGAGCCCGTCGGCGAACCCGCGGGTGGCGGGCCAGTGCGGCAGCTTGGCGTTGCCCATGACCATCGAGGCGAGGTAGACGGCCAGGAATCCACTGCCGTGCGCGAGGGCGCCCGCCGCGTAGGCGGTGACCGCGATGGCCATCACGGCGATCGGGTAGAGGCCGGAGGCGGGCAGCGCCACATGCCTGAGCCCCCAGGAGCCCAGCCAGCCCACCGCGAGGCCGAGGGCGGCGCCGATGGCGAGTTCCAGCGCTATCTCGCCGATGAGCACGTACCAGTGCTCGACCGGGCCGGCCGTGGAGAAGGCGACCACCAGGATGACCACGGGGGCGTCGTTGAAGCCGGACTCGGCCTCCAGCATGCCCGTCACGCGCGCGGGCAGGGGGATCTTCCGCAGCACGGAGAACACCGCCGCCGCGTCCGTCGAGGACACCACCGCCCCGATGATGAGCGCCTGGCGCCACTCGAGGTCGATCAGGTAGTGCGCGGCCGTCGCGGTGACGCCGACGCTCACCGCGACCCCGGCCAGCGCCAGGGCGGTCGCGGCCGGGAGGGCCGGCCGGATCTCCTTCCACTTCGTGCCGAGGCCGCCCTCGGCCAGGATCACGACGAGGGCCGCGTATCCGATGACCTGGGTCAGTTCGGCGCTGTCGAAGTGGATGTCGCCGACGCCGTCCTGGCCCATGGCGATGCCGATGCCCAGGTAGACGAGCAGGCTGGGGAGTCCGCTGCGCGAGGAGATCCGGACCGCTGCCACGGCGACGAGCAGGACGAGCGAGCAGACGAGCAGAAGCTGGTTGAGGTGGTGGACAGTCAGCGGCCGTTCCCTTCCCTGGCCCCCGCGCAGCGCCCGGGAGCTCACGTACATCCGACACGAGACCGATGGGCCACGCATCCAAGTACTTCGTTACCTTACCTAACTCTTGACGATTTCTTGACACTTCTCGAGGTGAGATCGAACGCCCGTCCGCGCCGGTTCCCCACTCCGCGTCAAGTCGCGCCGGGCCCTGCGCCTATGGTTGCTCCAGCGCTCAGTCAAAAGCACAGCCCGCCCTGCCGCTCGCGTTAGGACAGCAAGGACAGCGATGCCCCCCAACACCACCGCCTCATCGGGTCAGCAGCCCGGCAAGTCCGGCAGGAAGAAGGGGCGCAAAGCCCGTTTGTTCGTCCTTGTCCTCGTACTGGCCATCATCGGCGGCCTGGTCTACGGCGCCTACTGGTCCATCAGTACCGTTCGCGCGTCGTTCCCGCAGACCAAGGGTTCGATAACGCTGGAGGGACTGTCGGGGCCCGTCGACGTCAAGCGGGACGGCTACGGCATCCCGCAGGTCTACGCCTCCTCCGACGAGGACCTGTTCATGGCGCAGGGCTACGTCCAGGCGCAGGACCGGTTCTACGAGATGGACGTGCGCCGGCACATGACCTCCGGGCGCCTGTCGGAGATGTTCGGCAAGGGCCAGGTCGAGAACGACGAGTTCCTGCGCACCCTGGGCTGGGACCGGGTCGCGAAGAAGGAGTACGACAGCACGCTGTCGGCCTCCACGAAGAAGTACCTCCAGGCGTACGCCAAGGGTGTCAACGCGTACCTGAAGGGCAAGGACGGCAAGGACATCTCCCTGGAGTACGCCGCCCTCGGGTTCACCAACGACTACAAGCCGCAGGAGTGGACCCCGGTCGACTCGGTGTCCTGGCTGAAGGCGATGGCCTGGGACCTGCGCGGCAACATGCAGGACGAGATCGACCGGGCGCTGATGACCAGCCGGCTGGGCCACAAGCAGATCGACGACCTGTACCCGCAGTACCCGTACAGCCGTAACGCGGCGATCGTCCAGGAGGGCCAGTACGACGCCCTCACCAAGACGTTCCGGCAGAACGGCGCCGCGTCCACCGGTGAGACGTCCACCGGCGCCACCGCGGGCACGTCCACCGGCTCCGGCGCCTCGGCCCTGCAGAGCCAGCTGTCGGGCCTGTACGACGTGCTGGACAACGTCCCCGCGGCCGTCGGCGTGAACGGCAACGGCATCGGTTCCAACTCCTGGGTCGTCGCCGGGAAGTACACCATCACCGGCAAGCCGCTGCTGGCCAACGACCCGCACCTGGCGGCCTCGCTGCCGTCCGTCTGGTACCAGATGGGCCTGCACTGCCGGACGGTCTCCCGCACGTGCCAGTACGACGTCACCGGCTACACCTTCGCGGGCATGCCCGGTGTGGTCATCGGCCACAACCAGGACATCGGCTGGGGCATGACCAACTCCGGGGTCGACGTCACCGACCTCTACCTGGAGAAGCTCAGCGGCGGCGGCTACCTGTACGACGGCAAGGTGCTGCCGTTCACCTCGCGCGAGGAGACCATCAAGGTCGCCGGCGGGGCGTCCAAGAAGATCGTCGTCCGTACGACCAACAACGGGCCGCTGCTGTCCGACCGCGACGACGAACTCGTGAAGGTCGGCAAGAAGGCCACCGTCGACACCGCGGCACCCGACCGCGGCGACGGCTACGGCATCGCCCTGAAGTGGACCGCGCTGGAGGCGGGCACCTCCATGGACGCCGTCTTCGCGATGGACAGGGCGGCCGGCTGGAGCGACTTCCGGGCGGCGGCCGGGCTGTTCGACGTGCCCTCGCAGAACCTGGTGTACGCGGACACCGACAACCACATCGGCTACACGCTGCCCGGACGCATCCCCAAGCGCGCGGAGGGCGTCGACGGCTCCATCCCGGCGCCCGGCTGGGACTCCAAGTACGCCTGGACCGGCTACATCGACCAGGACGAACTGCCCTACGAGTTCGACCCGAAGCGCGGGTACATCGTCACCGCCAACCAGGCCGTGGTCGACAAGGACGCGTACCCGTACACGCTCACCACGGACTGGGGTTACGGCACCCGCAGCCAGCGGATCACCGACCTGATCAAGCAGAAGATCGACGGCGGCGGCAAGATCTCCACCGACGACATGCGGCAGATGCAGCTCGACAACAGCAGTGAGATCGCCAAGCTGCTCGTGCCCAAGCTGCTGAAGATCGACATCCCCGACAAGGACGTCCGCGAGGCGCAGAAGCTCCTGGAGGGCTGGGACTACACCCAGGACGCCGACTCGGCGGCGGCGGCCTACTTCAACTCGGTCTGGCGCAACATCCTCAAGCTCGCCTTCGGCCACAAGCTGCCCAAGGAGGTGCGGGTCAAGGGCCAGTGCCTGTGGGTCGACCCGGTCAACACCACCGGGCCCGTCGACGACACCAAGAAGGTCCGCGAGTGCGGCCAGCGCGACGCCGACCAGGCGCAGCCCGACGGCGGCGACCGCTGGTTCGAGGTCGTGCGCAAGCTGATGGACGACCAGAGCAGCGACTGGTGGACGACGCCCGCGGCGGGTGCCCGCGACGGAGCGGACCACAACCGCGACGACCTGTTCAAGCGCGCGATGATCGACGCCCGCTGGGAGCTGACCGCCAAGCTCGGCAAGGACATCGACACCTGGAGCTGGGGCCGGCTGCACCGCCTGTTCCTGAAGAACCAGACCCTGGGCACCGAGGGCCCGTCCTTCCTCAAGTACATCCTCAACCGCGGCCCGTGGCGGCTCGGCGGCGGCGAGGCGGCGGTCGACGCGACCGGCTGGAACGCGGCCGGCGGCTACGGCGTGGTGTGGGTGCCGTCCATGCGGATGGTGGTGAACCTCGCCGACCTCGACAAGTCGAAGTGGATCAACCTGACCGGCGCCTCCGGGCACGCCTTCAGCGCCCACTACACCGACCAGACCGGCAAGTGGGTCAAGGGCGAGCTGCTGGACTGGTCCTTCTCGGACAAGGCGGTCGAGGGCGGCACGAGTGACTCGCTGGTCCTGAAACCGTGAACCGGCCGTGAGGCGGGGCCCGCACGCGCGCGTGCGGGCCCCGTCCGCGGTCCCGGCACCGCCCCGGCGCCCGGCGCGTCAGACGCCGAACCGGCGCACGCCGGACGGCGTCACCACCGCGTGCACCGCCCGGTCGTGCGGCTCGGCGGGAACGCGCGCGACCACCTCCACGTCGTACAGCAGTACCACCAGCGCAGGACGGGCGTGCGCGCGCTCCAGGCGGGCGAGGACCCGGTCGTACGATCCTCCGCCGCGTCCCAGGCGCATGCCGCGCGCGTCGACCGCCAGGCCGGGCAGCAGGACCACGTCGGCGGTGGACACGGCGTCCGGGCCCAGGCGCTCGTCGGCCGGCTCGAACAGGGTCATCCGTCCGCCGTGCCGCACGCGCGCGAGGGAGTCCTCCCCGGCGTAGGCGCCCCAGTCCAGGTCGTTGTCGCTCAGCAGGACGGGCAGCAGGACGCGTACCCCCCGCGCGCGCAGCGCGTCCAGCAGCGGGAGGGTGCCGGGCTCGCTCCCGACGGAGACGTACGCCGCCACCGTGCGCGCCTCCGCCAGCTCGGGCAGCTCCAGCGCCCGGGCGGCCAGCGCGGTGGCCGTCTCCCGTACGACATCCCCCGTCAACCTGTTCCTCACTGTGAGGAACTCCCGCCGCAACATTCGCTTGTCAGGCTCGGCCGGACGTCCGGTGTCGGTCACCTTCGCTCCCATACCCTGTCCAATATGTTCATATGACAGATAATTAACCGGACCTGCAGATTCCTTGCAAACGCACCGGATAAGGTTGCGCGCATGACCCAGTCGCACACCAGGATCAGCAAGGCTGTCATCCCCGCAGCAGGTCTCGGCACCCGGTTCCTGCCGGCCACCAAGGCCACTCCCAAGGAGATGCTGCCGGTCGTCGACAAGCCGGCGATCCAGTACGTGGTCGAAGAAGCCGTGTCCGCCGGCCTCGACGACGTCCTCATGATCACGGGCCGCAACAAGCGCCCCCTGGAGGACCACTTCGACCGCAACTACGAACTGGAGTCGGCCCTCCAGAAGAAGGGCGACGCGAAACGGCTCGCGAAGGTCCAGGAGTCCAGCGACCTGGCGACCATGCACTACGTCCGGCAGGGCGACCCCAGGGGGCTGGGTCACGCCGTCCTGTGCGCGGCCCCGCACGTCGGCCACGAGCCCTTCGCCGTCCTGCTCGGCGACGACCTGATCGACCCGCGCGACCCGTTGCTCGCGCGCATGGTCGAGGTGCGGGAGCGGCACGGCGGCAGCGTCGTCGCCCTCATGGAGGTCGCGCCGGAGCAGATCCACCTCTACGGAAGCGCGGCCGTCGAGCCCACCGAGGACGGCGACGTCGTCAAGGTGACCGGCCTGGTCGAGAAGCCGGACGCGGCGGACGCGCCGTCGAACTACGCGATCATCGGCCGCTACGTGCTCGACCCGGCCGTCTTCGGGATACTGCGCACCACCGAGCCCGGCCGCGGCGGCGAGATCCAGCTCACCGACGCCCTCCAGCAGCTCGCCGAGGACGAGAAGGTCGGCGGCCCCGTGCACGGCGTCGTCTTCAAGGGCCGCCGCTATGACACCGGCGACCGTGGCGACTACCTGCGTGCCATTGTCAGACTCGCATGCGAACGTGAAGACCTGGGCCCGGACTTCCGCGCCTGGCTTCGCAGTTACGTAGCCGAGGAGATGTAGCCACGTTGAGCAGCGCCGCGCCCCGCACCACCGGCCAGCACCACCTGTGGTCGGTGGACGAACACCTGGAGGACATCCTCGCCACCGTCCGCCCCCTGGACCCCATCGAGCTGCAACTGCTCGACGCCCAGGGCTGTGTCCTGGTGGAGGACGTCACCGTGCCGGTGTCCCTGCCGCCGTTCGACAACAGCTCGATGGACGGGTACGCGGTTCGGGTGGCGGACGTCGCGGGCGCGAGCGGGGAGTTCCCCGCCGTCCTGGAGGTCGTCGGGGACGTCGCGGCGGGCGAGTCGCAGCTGCTCCACGTGGGGCCCGGCCAGAGCGCCCGCATCATGACCGGCGCCCCGCTGCCGCCCGGCGCCGAGGCCGTCGTCCCCGTGGAGTGGACCGACGGGGGCCTCGGCGAGGGCCCCGTCACCGGGATGCGGGCCCGCAGCCTGGCGCCCGAGGGAGCGGCCGGACACGTCCACGTGTACCGGCCGGCCGAGGAGCGCGCGCACGTGCGCGCGCAGGGCAGCGACGTGCGGGCCGGCGACCGCGCCCTGGAGGCGGGCACCGTCCTCGGCCCGTCACAGATCGCCCTGCTCGCCGCGATCGGCCGCGGCACCGCCCGCGTCCGCCCGCGTCCGCGCGTGGTCGTCATGTCCACCGGCAGCGAACTCCTGCCGCCGGGCGAGGAACTGGGCAGCGGCCAGATCTACGACTCCAACAGCTTCGCCCTCACCGCCGCCGCCCGCGACGCCGGGGCCATCGCCTACCGCGTCGGTGCCGTCGCCGACGACGCCGAGACCCTCCGGTCCACCATCGACGACCAGCTCGTCCGGGCCGACCTCGTGGTCACCACGGGCGGCGTGAGCGTCGGCGCGTACGACGTCGTCAAGGAAGCACTGGCATCCACCGGCGACGAGGACGAGGCCGGCGGCGGCGTCGACTTCCGCCGGCTCGCCATGCAGCCCGGCAAGCCGCAGGGCTTCGGCACGATCGGCCCCGACCACACGCCGCTGCTGGCCCTCCCCGGCAACCCGGTGTCGTCGTACGTCTCCTTCGAGCTGTTCGTGCGCCCCGCCATCCGCACCCTCATGGGACTCCCCGACGTCCACCGGCCGGCGGTGCGGGCGACGCTGGCCGCGGACAGGGCCCTGACCTCTCCGAAGGGACGCCGGCAGTTCCTGCGCGGCACGCACACCGACGGGACCGTGCGCCCGGTCGGCGGTGCCGGCTCCCACCTGGTGGCGGCCCTCGCGCACGCCGACGCGCTGATCGTCGTCCCCGAGGACGTCGAGACCGTCGAGCCCGGCACCGAGGTCGAGGTGATCCTGCTCGGCTGAGCCGCGCGCGCCGCCCGGGGCACACCCCGCGCGCGTGCCGCTCCGCCGGGAGCGCGGAAGTCCCACGCCGGCGGGTGTCCCGCTCCGCGGGGGCGCGGGAGGTCCCCGGGGACCTCCTCCGCTGAAGCCGCCTGCTTGGAGGTACCGTGTCGCGCACAGCAGGCCCGCGCGCCGCACCGCGGCGGGCCCGGACCGGGAGCGCCACACACCATGACCGTGCCTTCCCGGGGGGACACCCCCGGACCAGACGTGCAGGACCGACTGACACACATCGACGAGGCGGGCGCCGCCCGCATGGTCGACGTCTCGGAGAAGGACGTGACCGCGCGCACCGCCCGCGCCAGCGGACGCGTCCTGGTCTCGCCCCGCGTGGTCGAGCTGCTGCGCGGTGAGGGCGTCCCCAAGGGCGACGCCCTGGCCACCGCGCGGATCGCGGGCATCATGGGCGCCAAGCGCACCCCGGATCTGATCCCGCTGTGCCACCCGTTGTCGGTGTCGGGTGTGAAACTGGACCTGGCGGTCGCCGACGACGCCGTGGAGATCCTCGCCACGGTGCGCACGACGGACCGCACGGGTGTCGAGATGGAGGCCCTCACCGCGGTCTCCGTCGCCGCGCTCACGGTGATCGACATGGTCAAGGCGGTCGACAAGGGAGCGGTCATCACGGACGTTCGGGTGGAGGAGAAGACGGGCGGCAAGTCGGGCGACTGGAGCCGGACATGAGCGCCGGGCCCTACCGCGCGCTGGTCGTGACCGCCTCCAACCGCGCCGCCGCCGGGGTGTACGAGGACAGGGGCGGCCCGCTCGTCGTCGCCGGCCTCGAAAGCCTCGGCTTCGCGGTCGACGGGCCGCGGGTCGTCCCCGACGGCGACCCCGTGGCGGCCGCCCTGCGGGCCGGTGTGGAGGCCGGCTACGACGTCGTGCTCACCACCGGCGGCACCGGGATCTCCCCCACCGACCGCACCCCCGAGGCGACTCGCGGGGTGATCGACCACGAGGTCCCGGGCATCGCCGAGGCCATCAGGGCGTACGGGCGGGACAAGGTGCCGACCGCGGCGCTCTCCCGCGGACTCGCCGGAGTGGCCGGGCGGACGCTGATCGTCAACCTGCCGGGTTCCACCGGCGGGGTGAAGGACGGACTCGCCGTCCTGGAGCCCCTGCTGGCGCACGCCGTCGCCCAGATCCGCGGCGGGGACCACCCCAGACCCGGCGCCGGTCACGGGGGTGCGAGCTGAACAGCCCATCGTGGCCCGTCGTGCTCGCGGACGGCGACGTCGTCCTGCGGCCGATAAAGGCGCGCGACCAGCGGGTGTGGCGCGAGGTCAACCGGCGCAACCGGGACTGGCTGCGCCCCTGGGAGGCGACCATCCCGCCGCCCACGCCGAGCGGGCCCGTCGCGCACCGGCCGACGTACCGTCAGATGGTCAGGCACCTGCGGGCCGAGGCGAACGCGGGGCGGATGCTGCCGTTCGTCATCGAGTACCAGGGGCGGCTGGTCGGGCAGTTGACGGTCGCCGGCATCACCTGGGGCTCGATGTGCTCGGGGCACGTCGGCTACTGGGTGGACCAGTCGGTGGCCGGCCGCGGGGTGATGCCGACAGCCGTGGCGCTCGTGGTCGACCACTGTTTCCGGACCGTGGGCCTGCACCGCATCGAGGTCTGTATTCGCCCGGAGAACACGCCCAGCCGCCGGGTCGTGGAAAAACTCGGATTCCGCGAGGAGGGGCTCAGGCCGCGTTATCTCCACATCGACGGCGCCTGGCGCGACCACCTCGTCTTCGCGCTCACCGCGGAGGAGGTGCCGGACGGTCTGCTGCGGCGCTGGCAGCGGGCACGCTCGCAGAACACCCCGCACGACACGTCCCGCCCGGGAAATTGAATAAGTGTTCGAAAATGATCGGCGGATGACCGCGTTGGGGCATTGAATTCGCGTCCACAGCGGCCTGCTGATCGCATCGGTCACAAAAAAAGCTCGAAATATCAGCCAGATCGTGCGACACACCGGCTCAATTGGCGGATGGCCTCACGTGAATCCCTCTACCGTGTGAGGCGTGAGCAGCAGCGGCCTCATCTACGCAGTCATTGTCGGGGCCTGGGCCGCCTACTTGGTGCCGATGTGGCTCCGTAGGCAGGACGAGCTGAACGAGGCCCGTCCGACGGAACGCTTCAGCACAGCCATCCGGTTGCTGTCCGGACGGGCCGGGATGGAGCGCCGATACGCCAAGGACCTGCGGGCGCGCTCCACCGACGAGGCGGAGCCCAGCGCCGTGGAGCCGGAACCGCCCACCGATTCGGTGGACGTCCGGGCCTTCGCCATGCCTCCGGCCCGCCCGCAGTCCCAGGCCGGCCCGCAGCCGAAGGCCACCGGCCGGACGGAAGCGGCCCGTGAACCGGCGCGCGAGCAGGTCCGGGAACAGGTCAGGGAACCCGCGCGGGAAGCGGTCCGCGAGCAGGGCCGGGAAGGCGCCCGGGAACCGGGGCGCGCACCGGCGGCCGCGTCCGCGGCCGAAAAGGACGCCGCACGGGCCCGCAAGCGCGTCCCCGTCGCACGGCGTGCCGCGTCGGACGCCGGAGCCGAGGCGGCCGCAGCACGCGCCCGGCGCACGAAGGTGCTCGCGCGCCGCCGACGCACCACGGTGATGCTCTTCATCGCCTTCACCCTCGGCGCGATCGTCGCCGCCGTCGGAGGACTCGCGTTCCTGTGGGCACCCGGCGTGCCCGCCGTGTTCCTCAGCGGCTACATCGCCTACCTCCGCTCGCAGGAACACCGCCGTTTCGCCTACCAGATGGACCGGCGTCAGGCGGAGGTCGCCGCGCAGCGGCTGCGGGAGCGCGCCCGCCAGCCGCGTCGGCGGGGCGCCGTGGACACCGGCGCCGAGTCGGTCGGGCCGGAGGACGGCTCCGAGCCCGAGGCCGAGTCCGGGCTGTCGGCGCTCGCCGCGGACCGGCGGGCGCTGGTCGAGCAGACCGACCACGCGGAGTGGGTCGACCAGCAGCGTGAGCGGCAGCGCCGGCCGGGGCACGGCGACAGCTGGGAGCCGGTGCCGGTACCCCTGCCGACGTACGTGACCGCGCCGGTCGCCCCGCGCGCCACCAGTGACGTCGACCTGGGCGCGCCGGACGCCTGGAGCTCCGCGCGGTCCAGTTCGGTGCCGTCGGAGCAGGAGGCGGACTCCGGTGCGCGGGCCGGCGCGGCGGGGGAGCCCTCGTCCGACGAGGACGACGCGACCGCCCCCGACGAGCGGAGCGACGCCCGCCGCGCCGCGTCCGCCCGCCGTGCGCGGGAGCGCGGACGCACCCCGCTCTTCGACCAGTACGAGGACGGCGAGCGGCCCCGGGCCGCCAACGAATAGACGCCCGGCGGGGGGTCCGGGCCGTGGTCATGACCAGCCAGGAACGGATTTCCGAGCATCAGGACCGGGATGCTAGAGTTTTACTCGTTGCAAGGGCCTGTGGCGCAGTCCGGTAGCGCACCTCGTTCGCATCGAGGGGGCCAGGGGTTCGAATCCCCTCAGGTCCACGCATCATGAAGGCCCGTTCCCCTCCGGGGGGACGGGCCTTCTGCCATGGGCGCGGTCAGGTCCTGCTCCGGGTGATCACCCACCCGCCGTGGACCCGGTCGCCGAGGGTGGCGGGGCCGCCGTCCAGGCAGACGGACTATTCAGAGGGAGAGAACTCCCTTCCGGTGCCGTAGCCCCAGGCCCGCCGCCCCCACCGCCGGGACCACCGCGAGGACCGCGCACGCCCCCGCCGCCGATCCCACCGCCGCCCACGGCATCCGCACCGCCGACCGCACACCCAGCAGCTCCAGCGCGCCCCACAGGCCGAGCAGTTCGAGCCCGGCCACCACGACACCCAGCACGGGTGGCCCACTCCTCGTTGACGACGATCGAGTCGTCGTCGAGGTCGGCGACCCGGCCGGACGTCACCGGCAGCCGTGCGGTGGCCGCGAGTGCCCGGGGATCCACCGCGCGGGCCTCGGACGTGACGAGGGCGACACCGTCCTCCAGGACGTGGACCGCGCTCGTCGCGCTCACCCCGACCTCGGTGCCGGGCACCGCCCGAAGGCGCCGTACGGTCGCCGCGTCGAGGCCGTCCGAGCCGGTGGCCGCCCTCACCACGAGGTCGGCCGTCGTCCGCCGGTCCAGCTCGGCGGCCTTCGCCGCGCCCAGGGTGGCGCCGGCGCCCAGGAGCGAGCCCGTCAGGGCGACCGTGACCAGCACCGGAGCCGCCACGGCGGCCATGCGGTGCGTGCCCGCGCCCGCGCGGAGCAGCATGCCGCCCCCGCCCGGCAGCCGGGCGGGCAGCCAGGTGATCAGCCGCGTCAGCGGGCGCACCAGGGCGGGGGAGAGCAGGGCGGCCGCGGAGATCAGCAGCATCGGCCGGCTGACCCAGGTCTTGCGGTGCAGCAGCTCGCCCGGCTCGCCCAGCAGCGTCAGGGCGAGCGTGACGGCCGCCACCACGAGCAGGGCCGCGCCGCACAGCAGGCGCCCCGGGGTGAGCGTCCCGCTGTCGGCGGACGCCTCGCGCAGCGCCTCGGCGGGCCTCGTCCGGCCGGCCCGCCAGGACGCGGTGGCCGCCCCCGCCAACGCCACGAACAGGCCGGTCCAGAAAGCCACTTGGTACGGCCAGACGTGGTCGCCGATCGTGAACCAGGCCGGTGCCAGACCTCCGGCGACGACCCGCGCGGCGAGGTGCGGGGCGGCGTACCCGCCGAGGGCGCAGCCCGCCGCCGAGGCGAGGACTCCGACGACCAGCGCCTCCGTGAGGACGGTCCGGCGTATCTGGCCCGGGGTGGCGCCCGCCGTGCGCAGCAGTCCGAACTCACGGCGCCGCCGGGACACCACCAACGCGAAGGTGGACGCCACCACGAACACCGACACGAACCCCGTGATCCCGCCCGCCGTGCCGAACAGGGCGTTCAGCGCAGTGAGTTCCTCGGCCTCCCGGTCGGGATCCGGGTCCGCGCGGCGCCGTGCGCCGCCGGTCAGGACCTCGGCTTCGCCGCCCACCACCCGCCGTACGGCCGAGGCGTCCGCGTCCACCACCAACTGCGTGACTGTGGGAGACAGTTGTGCGGCACGGTGGTCGGTGAAGAAGACGGCGTCCTCGAAGTCCGGGCCGCGCAGCGTGCCGACCACCCGCACGGTGCCGGAGCCGGTCCTCACCCGCCGGCCCACGGCCGTCCAGTCGCCGGTGGCCACCACCTCGTCGGCGGCATCGGGCGCCCGCCCGGCGCCCAGCTCGTACCGGGCGAACACGGCGGTGGGCCAGGGGTGGCCCACCAGACCGTCCGGGCCGCCCTCGGCCCGTACCGGGAACGAGCGGTCCCGGGTGACCTCGCCGAGGCGCCGCAGCGCGGCGAGCGTGTGCTCCGGTACGGCGTACGGACGGGCCAGCCTCCGGGTGCGGACGCCGTTCCGGGTCGGCACGCGCAGGGTGTCCTGCCCCCGCACGACGACCGGGGCCCCGGCGAACCGCTCCGGCCCGCGCGCCGGGGCGTCGAGCGTGGAGGCGAGGGCCAGCCCCATCATCGCCGACAGGGCGACGCCCAGCGAGAGCGCGACGAAGCTGCCGGTGAAGGTGGCCCAGCGGGAGCGCAGTCCGCGCAGGGCGAGGCTCAACACGACGTCACCTCTCCCGGGTTCGGGCCGGCTCCCGCGCCCGCTGCGGCAGTCGGCGCGGCGGCCCGGCGCGAGGCCCCAACCGCCCCCCACCCCGCCGTCCGCGCGGCGATCTCACCGGCCGACGCCCCCGCCAGCTCCCCGTGCACCCGGCCGTCGACGAGAAGGACCACGCGGTCCGCGTACGACGCGGCCACCGGGTCGTGCGTCACCATCACGACCGTACGGCCGCCGGTGTCGGCCATGTCCCGCAGCAGGGCCAGCACTTCGCGCCCCGTCGCCGCGTCGAGCGCGCCGGTCGGCTCGTCCCCGAACAGCACCTCGGGGCGGGTGATCAGCGCCCGGGCCAGCGCGACGCGCTGCTGCTCACCGCCGGACAGCCGGCCGGGCAGGTGGCCGGCCCGGCCGTCGAGGCCGACCCGGCGCAGCGCCTCGCGGACCCGGTCCTTCGGCGGCCGGCGGCCGGCCAGACGCAGCGGCAGCGCCACGTTCTGCGCGGCGGTCAGGGACGGCAGCAGGTTGTACGCCTGGAACACGAAGCCGATCCGCTCGCGCCGCAGCAGTGTCAGCCGCCGCTCGCCCAGTTCCGTCAGCTCCGTGTCGCCGAGCCGGACGGAGCCCGCGTCCGGCCGGTCGAGCCCGGCGGCGCACTGGAGCAGGGTCGACTTGCCGGAACCCGACGGGCCCATGACGGCGGTGAAGGAGCCCCGGCCGAAGGCCAGCGAGACCCCGTCGAGGGCGGTCACCCGGCCGCCGCCGGACCTGAACCACCTGCTCACCGAGTCCAGCGCGATCGCGTCACCGCCCACGGGCCTCCGCGCTGCCGCATCCCCCTCCACCTTTCCTTCCGCAGCCGCCTTTCCCTCCGCTCCCGCCGCGCCCCGCGAGCCCGGGTCATTCAGGTCGTTCAACCTGTTCCGCTGATTCAGTTCGCTCATCTGGTTCATCGCGTTCCGCGCCCCCAGTCGTCCGGTTCCGTCGTCGTCCGGTTCCGTCGTCCTCCGGTGCCGTGGTCGGTCGTCCGGTTCGTGGTCGTCCGTTCCGTCGGCTCCAACGAAACCGTGCGACCGGGGCCCGAAGCAGTGCGGCAGGGGCGAGAGTCGGGGTAGGGCCAGGCATATCCCGAAGCCTCCGGCCACACCGATGGCCCCCACCCCGCCCCGGCTCCTACGGTGATCTCCATGCAGGCACGGAGTATGTGGGCGGCGCTGGCCGCGCGGGGGTACCTGGGGTCGGCCTGGCCGTGGCGCGCCGTCGCCTTCCTGGTGAGCGGTGGACTGCTCGGGGTGGTCGTCCTCGTGGTGCTCGTCAGCGGATTCCTGGTCGGCGGCGTGCTCGCCGTCGCCCTGGTCGGGCTGCCGCTGCTGGCGCTCACCGCGCTGACCGGCATCCCGGTGGCGGCCGTGGAGCGACGGCGGCTGCGCCTGGTCGCGGCACCGGCGGTGCCCGCCGGGCAGCACCGGGTGCCGGACCGGCCGGGCCTCGGGGCGTGGCTGTCCACCCGGCTGCGGGAGGCCCTGACCTGGCGGGAGCTGGCGTACGCGACGCTGTTCGCCCTGGTGCTGTGGCCCCTCGACGCGCTGGCCGTCGCGCTCGCGCTCGCCCTGCCGGGGACCATGGCCGCCGCGCCGGTCCTGGTCGCCGTCGACGGTGAGGCCAAGGTCGTCAAGCTGTGGACCGTCACCACCTGGCCGGGCGCCTGCGCGGTGGCCGTGCTCGGCGTGCTGCTCCTGGCGGCCGGCGGATACCTCCTCGGGCTCGTGGCCGCGGCGCGCGGGGAACTCACCCGGGTCCTGCTCACCGCCAAGGACGGTGAGCGGATCGCCGAACTGGTGCGCTCCCGGGCCCGGTTGGTGGACGCCTTCGAGGCGGAGCGGCGGCGCATCGAACGCGATCTGCACGACGGGGCGCAGCAGCGGCTCGTCGCGCTCACCCTGACCCTCGGGCTGGCCCGCCTCGACGCCCCGCCCGGACCACTCGCCGACCAGCTCGCCAAGGCCCACGACGAGGCCGGCGGGGCCCTCGCGGAACTGCGCGAACTCATCCACGGCATCCACCCCGAGGTCCTCACCGACTACGGCCTCGAAGCCGCCGTCGCCGACGCAGCAGACCGCAGCCCCGTCCCCGTCGACCTCGACCTGAGGCTGCCGGGGCGGCTGCCCCCGCCCGTCGAGAGCGCCGCGTACTTCGCCGTCCGTGAGGCCCTCGCCAACGTGGCCCGGCACAGCGCGGCGACCCGCGCCCGGATCGGCGCGGAGCACGACGGCGGCCGGCTCGTCCTGGTGATCGGCGACGACGGGAGCGGCGGCGCGGACCCCGGCGGCGGCACCGGACTGACCGGTCTCGCCGACCGCGTGGCCGTCCTCGATGGCACACTCACCCTGTCCAGCCCGCCCGGCGGGCCGACCCTGCTGCGTGTGGAGATACCTTGCCGGCCGAGCAAGCACACCGTCCCCTGCGCCTAGTTCTCGCCGAGGACAGCGTGCTGTTGCGCGAGGGACTGGCCGGACTCCTCACCCGGTTCGGGCACGAGGTCGTGGCGGCCGTCGGCGACGCGGACGCGCTGCTCACCGCCGTCGCCGACCACACACCGGACGCCGTGGTGACCGACGTACGCATGCCGCCCGGGTTCCAGGACGAGGGCCTGCGCGCGGCGGTGCGGCTGCGCGAGGAGCGGCCCGGTCTGCCGGTCCTCGTCCTCAGCCAGTACGTGCAGCGGGCCTACGCCGCCGAACTCCTCGACTCCGGCGACGGAACCGGCGTCGGCTACCTGCTGAAGGACCGCGTCGGCCAGGTCGAGGAGTTCGTCGCCGCGCTGTGCGAGGTCGCGGCCGGCGGCACGGTCGTCGACCCCGAGGTCGTACGGCAGTTGCTGCGCCGGCGCCGCGACCCGCTGGCCCGGCTCACCCCGCGCGAACGGGAGGTGCTCGCGCTGGTCGCGGAGGGCAGGTCGAACGGTGCGATCGCCCGGACCCTGGTCGTCTCCGAGGCGGCCGTCGGCAAGCACATCGGCGGCATCCTCACCAAGCTGGACCTGCCCCCGGCCGACGACACCCACCGCCGGGTCCTGGCCGTGCTCGCCTTCCTGCGGGCCTGAGCCGCCGGCCGCGCGCTCAGAGCCGCTTCGCGAAGCAGCGGCTGTCCTCGTGGAAGCGGTAGTAGCCGAACTTGGCGCACGGCTCGTAGCCGGTGGAGGAGTACAGGGCGATCGCCTCCGGCTGCTTCGTGCCGGTCTCCAGGACCATCCGGAGGCGTCCACGGCCGCGGGCGTCCTCCTCCAGCTCGGCCAGGATGCGTCGGGCCAGGCCCAGGCCGCGGGCCCGCTCGACGACGTACATCCGCTTGAGCTCGGCGTCCCCGTCGAGGTTGCCCTCGCCGTTGGCGTCCCGGGTGCGCCAGCCGCCCGTGGCCAGCGGGGTGCCGCTCTCGTCGTACGCGATCAGGTAGACCCCGTTCGGCGGGTCGAAGTCGGCCGGGTCCAGCTCGGTGGCGTCGCCGCCGTCGCCGTAGCGCACGTGGTACTCGGCCTGGACCTGGTCGTTCAGTTTGACGGCGTCAGGGTGGTCGAACGCGATGCGGCGTATGTTCATGCTTCCTACCGTATTTCAATGCAACGTGAACGGGACTCCGTCCAGTGTGCCGGTATCGTGCCCGGGTGCTCACTGTGACCTCCGCCAACGTGAACGGGCTGCGCGCCGCCGCGAAGAAGGGCTTCGTGGAGTGGCTCGCCGCCACCTCCGCCGACGTGCTCTGCCTCCAGGAGGTGCGCGCCGAGCCGCACCAGCTGCCCGACGAGGTCAGCGCGCCCGACGGCTGGCACGTCACCCACGCCCCCGCCGCCGCCAAGGGCCGCGCCGGCGTCTCCCTCTACACCCGCCGCGAACCCGACCGCGTACGGACCGGCTTCGGCTCCGCCGAGTTCGACGGCAGCGGCCGCTACCTGGAGGCCGACCTGCCCGGTGTGACGGTCGCCTCCCTCTACCTGCCCTCCGGCGAGGTCGGCACCGACCGCCAGGACGAGAAGCTCCGCTTCATGTCCGAGTTCCTCGCCCACCTCAGGGAACTGCGCGTGCGCGCCGCCGCCGACGGTCGTGAGGTGGTCGTCTGCGGCGACTGGAACATCGCCCACCGGCAGGCCGACCTGAGGAACTGGCGCGCCAACCAGAAGAAGTCCGGCTTCCTCCCGGAGGAGCGGGCCTGGCTCAGCCAGGTCCTCGACGCGGCGGACGGCGGCTACGTCGACGTCGTACGCGCCCTGCACCCCGAGGCGGAGGGGCCGTACACCTGGTGGTCGTACCGGGGGCGCGCCTTTGACAACGATTCAGGGTGGAGGATCGACCTCCACGTCTCCACCCCCGGCCTCGCCGCCAAGGCGGTCAAGGGCTTCGTCGAGCGGGCGGCCACCCACGACGAGCGCTGGTCGGACCACGCGCCGGTGACGGTCGTCTACGACCTCTGAGGCGCGGCGGACCCGGCAGGGCGCTCCGCGCGACGGCCGGCGGACCCGGCAGGGCGCTCCGCACGACGTCTGGCGGAACCGGCCGCCGGGCGCTCCCCTCGAAGGCCCGCCCGCACGTCGGCCGCGGGTGCGCCGAGGCCGGTCGCGCGCTTCCCCGCGCCTGTGGCGGGCGCGTCCGGGACCGCTCACCGCTGCTCGCGCATCCTCCGGTCCAGGGCCAGGGAGAGTTCCGCCTCCACCACGCTGCGGGCCAGGGGGCGCAGACGGGGCAGGTCCTCCTCGCTCGCGTGGCGCAGGATCAGGTCGGCGAAGAGTCCGGCGAGGGCGTCGGCGTGTTCGCGGACACGGACGCCCGCCGCCAGCACCTCCGCGAGCGGGATGCCCTCGCGGACCAGGGCCGAGGAGACGTCGAGGAGGCGCCGGCTGATGTGGACGATCTCGTCGCCGTCGGTGCCGAGGTAGCCGAGGTCCAGGGCGGCGGCGAGGTTCTCGGGGGTGACCTCGCCCTCGAAGCGGGCGGCGAGTTCCTCGGGGGTGAGGCGGACCGGTTCCTCCTCGGTCGGGACGCCGACGCCGAGGAGGTCGCCGACGTCGCGGCCGTGGTCGAACGCCTCGGCGAGTTCGGCGATGCCGCTGAGGGTGTGGCCGCGTTCCAGCAGGGCGGAGATGGTGCGCAGGCGGGCCAGGTGGCTTTCGTCGTACCAGGCGATACGGCCCTCCCGGCGCGGTGGCTGGATCAGCTTGCGCTCGCGGTAGAAGCGCAGGGTGCGCACCGTGATGCCGGCCTCCCCGGCCAGCTCCTCCATGCGGTACTCACGCTTGTCTGCCACCTCCGCACCCTATGTCGTACCGGAGGTAACTTTCGTGGGCCCGCCCCCCTACCCATCGGTACGGAGCTGTTCTACAGTCCGATTGCGCCAGTGTTCACTGGCGCAGTCGCGTGGGGCTGTGGAGGGCGTCGGGATGAGCGAACACGAGCATGTACGGGTGGCGGTGATCGGGTCCGGCTTCGGCGGGCTGGGGGCCGCGGTACGGCTGCGCCGCGAGGGCGTCACCGACTTCGTCGTGCTGGAACGGGCCGGCAGCGTCGGAGGCACCTGGCGGGACAACAGCTATCCGGGCTGCGCCTGCGACGTGCCGTCCCACCTCTACTCGTTCTCCTTCGCGCCCAACCCGGACTGGCCGCGCACCTTCTCCGGGCAGGAGCACATCCGCGCCTACCTGGAGCACGTCACGGACGTCTTCGGGCTGCGCCCGCACATCCGCCTCGACTCCGAGGTGCGGCGGATGACCTGGAACGCCGAACGGCTGTGCTGGGACATCGAGACGAGCGGCGGCAACCTGTCCGCGGACCTCGTCGTCTCCGCCACCGGCCCGCTGTCCGACCCGAAGATCCCGGCCGTCCCCGGCCTGGAGGCCTTCCCCGGCAAGGTCTTCCACTCCGCGCGCTGGGACCACGACTACGACCTGCGCGGCAAGCGGGTCGCCATGGTCGGTACCGGCGCCTCCGCGATCCAGATCGTGCCCGCCGTCCAGCCGGACGTCTCCCGGCTGACCCTCTTCCAGCGCACCCCGCCGTGGGTGATGCCCCGCGTCGACCGCGCCGTCAGCGGCCCGGAGCGCTGGCTGCACCGACAGCTGCCCTTCACCGCCCGGGCCCGCCGCGGACTCCTGTGGGGGCTCAGGGAGTTGCAGGTCCAGGCGTTCACCAAGCACCCCGACGAACTCGGCCTGGTGGAGCAGCTGGCCAAGCGCAACATGGCCCGCGCGATCAGGGATCCCGCGCTGCGCGCCAAGCTCACGCCCGACTACCGCATCGGCTGCAAGCGCATCCTGCTGTCCAGCGCGTACTACCCGGCGCTCGCGCAGCCCAACGTGGACGTGGTCGCGAGCGGCCTCGCGGAGGTCCGCGGCTCGACGGTGGTCGCCGCCGACGGCAGCGAGGCCGAGGTCGACGCGATCGTCTTCGGCACCGGCTTCCACGTCACCGACATGCCGATCGCCGAGCGGGTGGTGGGCGCCGACGGGCGGACCCTCGCCGAGGCGTGGAAGGGCGGCATGGAGGCCCTGCGCGGCGCCTCGGCGGCCGGCTTCCCCAACTGGCTGTCGATCATCGGGCCGAACACCGGTCTCGGGAACTCGTCGATGATCCTGATGATCGAGTCGCAGCTGAACTACCTGGCCGACTTCGTACGGCAGCTCGACGTCCTCGGCGGCCGCGCCGCGCTCGACGCCCGGCCGGGCGCCGTGCGGGCATGGAACCACCGGGTGCAGGAGCGGATGAGGCGCACGGTGTGGAACACCGGCGGCTGCACCAGCTGGTACCTGGACGCGAGCGGCCGCAACAGCACCATCTGGCCCGGCACCACGACCGAGTTCCGGCGTGCGACGCGGCGGGTGGACCTCACGGAGTACGAGGTGCTGCGGGCGCCCGCCGACCGGACCGGGTCCGCCGGACCCGGCGACAGGGCTGAACCCGCCGACCGGGTCCAGCCTGCCGGACCCGCCGACCGGGCTGAACCCGCCGAGCCCGGTGACCGGGCCGAACCCGCCGACCGGGCCGAACCCGGCGACCAAGCCGAGCCAACCGGACCCGCCGACCGGGCCGGGTCCGCCGCGGAGGTGACGGCGTGAGTCGCCTCGCACACGTGGCCACGGGGCCCTACGCCCCGCCCGTCCCCGCCCGCACCCTCACCGCGCTCTCCGCCGACGGCGCCCCGCTGCACGTCGAGGTGCACGGCCCGGACGGCGCGCCCGCCGTCGTGCTGGCCCACGGCTGGACCTGCTCCACCGCCTTCTGGGCCGCCCAGGTGCGCGACCTGGCGACCGACCACCGGGTCGTCGCATACGACCAGCGCGGCCACGGACGCAGCCCGGCCCACCCCGCGTGCAGCACGGACGCGCTCGCCGACGACCTCGAAGCCGTCCTCGCCGCCACCCTCGCGCCGGGCGAGCAGGCCGTCGTCGCCGGTCACTCGATGGGCGGGATGACGGTCCTGGCCGCCGCCGGCCGCCCCGCGTTCCGCGAGCACGCGGCGGCCGTCCTGCTGTGCAGCACCGGCAGTTCGCGCCTGGTCGCCGAGTCGCTCGTCGTGCCGATGCGCGCGGGGCGGCTCAGGACCTGGCTGACGAAGCGGGTCCTCGGTTCCCGGGCCCCGCTCGGACCGGTCACGCCCCTCGCCCTGCGCATCCTCAAGTACGGCACGATGGGCCCCGGTTCGGCCCCGCACATGGTCGAGGCGTGTGCCCGGATCGTGCACGCCTGTCCCCGCGCCGTGCGTCACGCCTGGTCGCAGGTGCTCGACCTGCTCGATCTCGACCACGCGGTAAGGGAGTTGCGGGCGCCCACGGCCGTCGTCGTCGGCACCGCCGACCGGCTGACCCCGCCGGTGCACGCCCGTTCGCTGGCCGCCGCGCTGCCCCACTGCCTCGGGGTCACCGAACTGCCCGGGCTCGGCCACATGACGCCGGTCGAGGCACCCGACCTGGTCACCGGGAAGATCCGGGAACTCGTCACCACGTACGTATCCGTGCGGCACGCCAAGGAGGACGCATGAGCAGGGTGAGTCTGGAAGGGCAGGTCGCGGTCGTCACCGGGGCCGCGCGGGGTGTGGGCGAACTGCTCGCCCGCAAACTGTCCGCGCGCGGCGCGAAGGTGGCCCTGGTCGGGCTGGAGCCGGACGCCCTCAAGCAGGTCGCCGAGCGACTGCCCACCGACAGCGCCCACTGGTACGCCGACGTCACCGACCACGAGGCGATGGCGCGGGTGGCCCGCGAGGTCAAGGAGCGGTTCGGGAAGGTCGACATCGTCGTGGCCAACGCGGGTGTCGCGAACGGCGGGCCCTTCGTGGACGCCGACCCGGAGGCGTGGCGGCGGGTCATCGAGGTGAACCTGATCGGGTCGGCGATGACCGCCCGCGCGTTCCTGCCGGTGCTGACGGAGAGCCGGGGCTACCTGCTCCAGATCGCGTCCCTCGCGGCGATCACCCCGGCGCCGATGATGACGGCGTACTGCGCGTCCAAGTCGGGCGTGGAGGCGTACGCGCACAGTCTGCGGGCCGAGGTCGGCTACAAGGGCGTCCGGGTCGGGGTCGGTTACCTGTCGTGGACCGACACCGACATGGTGCGCGGCGCCGACCAGGACGACGTGATGCGGGAGTTGAGGCAGCGGCTGCCGTGGCCGTCGAACAAGACCTATCCGCTGGGTCCGGCGGTCGACCGGATCGTCGCCGGCATCGAGCGGCGCTCGTCCCACGTCTACGGGCAGTGGTGGCTGCGCGGGATGCAGGGGGTCCGCGGGTATCTGCCGGGCCTCATCGGGACGGTGGGGCAGCGGGAGATGCGGCGCTTCGGCCCGAGGCTGGACGGCATGCGGTCCGGGCTGGTGGGAGCGGGCGGCGCGGCCGACGAAGAAGCGAGGGCTACGCACCGTAACTGATCGAAATGCGCGCTGTGTCGGACCGTGTGAATCTGGTCGAGGCCCCACCAAGGGGCCCCAGAACCCCCCATACAGGAGTGAACCCACATGGGTATGAAGGACCAGTTCAAGGAGAAGTCCGAGCAGTGGCAGCGTCAGGCCAAGGAGAAGGCCGAGCAGGTCCGGGAGCGGGCCCCGCAGCCTGGCCGGGAGCGGGCCCCCCAGCCTGGCCGGGAGCAGGCCCCGCAGCCTGGCCGCCGGCGTGACGAGGACCCCGAGCGCATGCGGCCCGGGCACGAGCGCGAGGACGAGGACCGCATGAGCCAGGACTTCGACGCCTGACGTCCTCCGCAGCACGGAAGGGGTGCCCTGGTGAAGGGCACCCCTTTCCCGTCCCGTTGGCACCCTCCGGCCACTCGCACGCGGCTACTGCCCCCGGGTGAACGGCCTTTCGGCTGCCGGCCGCCCGGCTACCCGCTCCTCGGCGGCAGCTGCTGCGGCTACCTGCTCCTAGGCGGCAGCGTCGGCGGCTCCCCGCTCCTCGGCGGCAGTTTCGGCCGCGACCGGTCGGGCACGTCACCGAGGTCCGGCGGCGAGGCCGGCGGGCCCGTCGCCAGCAGCTCCAGCGCGAGCTGTACGGCGTCGTCCAGTTGGGCGTGACGGCCCTCGGCCCAGTCCAGCGGGGCGCGGAGGATCTCCAGATCGGGCTCCACCCCGCGGTTCTCGACGGACCAGCCGTAGGCGTCGAACCAGGCCGCGTTCATCGGCACGGTGATCACCGTCCCGTCGCCGAGTTCGTGACGGCCGGTCATCCCGACCACCCCGCCCCAGGTCCGCTGACCTACCACCGGCCCAAGACCCAGCAGCTTGAAGGCCGCCGTGATCATGTCGCCGTCGGAGGCGGTCGCCTCGTCCGCCAGCGCGACCACCGGCCCACGGGGGGCGTTGGAGGCGTACGACACCGGCTGGGCGTCGCGCGTCAGGTCCCAGCCCACGATCGTGCGGGTCAGCTTCTCGACCACCAGCTCGCTGATGTGGCCGCCCGCGTTGCCGCGCACGTCCACCAGCAGCGCCGGCCGAGACACCTCCATCCGCAGGTCCCGGTTGAACTGCGCCCAGCCCGAGCCGCCCATGTCGGGGATGTGCAGATAGCCGCAGCGGCCGCCGCTCAACTCCCGTACCACGTCACGGCGTTTGGCCACCCAGTCCTGGTAGCGCAGCGGCCGCTCGTCGACCAGTGGGACGACCGCCACCCGCCGCGGCCCTCCTTCGCCCCCGGCCGGCCGGAACGTCAGCTCCACCGTGGTGCCGCCCGCGCCGGCCAGCAGCGGGTAGGGCCCGGCGGCCGGGTCCACCGGGCGCCCGTCGACATGCGTCAGGACCGCCCCCTCACGGATGCCGGTACCCGCCAGCGGGGAACGGGCCCTGGAGTCGGAGGACTCACCGGGCAGGATCCGCCGTACCGCCCAACCCTCCTCGCGGCACACCAGGTTGGCGCCCAGCAGCCCCTGCCGGCGCTGGTAGTGCGGCGGCCCCTCGTTGCGGCGGGCGGCGGTCACGTACGCGTGGGAGGTGCCGAGTTCGCCCAGCACCTCCCGCAGCAGGTCCGCGAACTCGTCCGGCGAAGCGACCCGTTCGACCAGCGGCCGGTACTGCGCGAGCACCCCGTCCCAGTCGATCCCGCACATCCCCGGCTCCCAGAAGTAGGCCCGGATCAGCCGGCCCGCCTCCTCGTACGACTGGCGCCACTCGGCGGCCGGGTCGGCCTCGTGCAGGATGCGCCGTAGGTCGATCCAGACCGTGGAGTCGCCGTCGCCCGACTCGGTGGCCGGCACCGCCCGCAGATCGCCCTCGTCGACCACGACCAGCCGCGAACCGTCGCCGCTCACCGCGAACCAGTCCAGATGCCCGACCAGTTCGGACTTCTTCGCCTTGCTGATGCCGAAGTGCTCCAGCGTCGGCCGCCCGCTGGTGTCGTCCGGGTTCACGAAGGTCTCGCCCAGCGCGCCGGAGATCGGCCAGCGCAGCCAGACCAGCCCGCCGCCGGCGACCGGATGCAGCGCCGAGTACTTGGACGCGGGAACCGGGAAGGGCGTCACGCGGCTGGCCAGCCCCTCGATCTCGACGGTGACCGCGCTGCCGTCGCCCGGCTCGTCGTCCTCGACCGGGTCCAGGCCCCCGGCCGCGGGCCGGCCCTCGGGCGTGAGGGCGAACGGCGAGGGCGTGGCCGAGGAGAGCGGGACCAGGTAGGGGCGGCAGCCGAGCGGGAAGGACAGGTCCCCGGTGTGCACGTCGTAGACGGGGTCGAAGCCGCGCCAGGACAGGAACGCCAGATAGCGGCCGTCCCGGGTGAACACCGGGTTCTCGTCCTCGAACCGCCCGTTGGTGACGTCGACGATCAGCCGTTCCCCCTGTCCGGGAGAGGGAGAGGGAGAGGGAGCGGCGACCGGACCGCTTCCTGGACTCGGACCGGGTCCTGGACCGGAGATGCGGGCCATCTTGATCTGCCGGAGCGACCTGCCTATTCCCGGGTGCGACCAGGTCAGCCACGCCCCGTCCGGAGAGAACGCGAGATCACGCACCGGCCCGTTCACCGACCGGATCAGCTCGGTGACCTCGGTGACCTCGGTGACCTCGGTGGCCCCGTCGCCGGAGACATCCGAGACGGCGGCGGCGCCGGTGCCCGCGCGGAAGCCCGGGTCCGCGCCGGAGCCGGTCTCCCCAAAGTCCCTCACCGCGTCCGCGTCCGCGTCCGCCCCCGTGTCCTCGGAGACGGTGAGCAGCAGCAGCCGTCCGTCGTGGGAGGCGACGGCGAGGCGTTCGCCCTGCGGGTCCGACACCAGTTCGAGGACCCGGCCCAGCCGCCCGGAGGCGAGCCGTCTCGGCTCCCGGTCACCGGTGGCCCGGGGCAGATAGGCGATCTCGACGGCGTCCTCGCCCTCCGCGTCCGTCACGTACGCGACCCGGCCGGCGGAGCCGAGCATCTCCGGGAGCCGGACCCGTACCCCCGGCGTGTCGGTGATCGTGCGGGCCGGGCCGTCCCGGTGGGTGAGCCAGTACAGGCTGCCCCGCACGACGACGGCGCTCGCACGGCCCGTCTCGTCCACCGAGATGCCGTCCACATGCCGGGCGGCGGGGACCTGGTACGGGCGCCGGCCCGCGCGCGGACCGCTCAGCGTCACGTCCAGGCGGCGCGGGAGGGAGTCCGCGGCCAGGTCGTCGACGATCCACAGGTCGCCCGCGCACTGGTACACCACGCGGGTGCCGTCGCTGGCGGCGTGCCGGGCGTAGAAGGCGTCGTGGTCGGTGTGCCGGCGCAGCCCCGAGCCGTCGTGGGCGCACGAGTAGAGGTTGCCGACGCCCTCGTGGTCGGAGAGGAACGCGATCCGGCCGCCCACGAACATCGGGGAGTGCAGGTGCCCCTCCAGGTCGGGCAGCAGCCGCTCCCCGTGCAGCCACAGGCGGCCCATGGCGCCGCCCCGGTAGCGTTTCCAGGCGGCCGGCTCGTGCGGCGGGGTGCCGGTGAGCAGGAGGGTCCTGCGCTCGCCGTCGAGGTCGGCGACCTGGATGTCGGAGACGGGCCCCCAGGGCAGTTTGCGGCCGGGGTCGCCGTCGGTGCGGACCTTGTAGGCCCAGGTGAAGTACGAGAAGGGCTCACCGTGGGAGGCGACGGCGAGGATCGTGCCGGTCCCCGTCTCCCCGGCCGGCGTCCAGCCGCACACCCGGGTGTCGGCGGAGCCCCAGTGGGTGAGCTGCCGGCTCGGCCCGCCGTTCACCGGCACGAGGTGGATCTCCGGGACGAGGCTGCGCCAGCTCGTGTACGCGAGGTGGCGGCCGTCGGGCGAGAAGCGCGGGTGGCCGGTCTTCGTCCGGTCGACGGTCAGCCGCCAGGCGCGGGCGGGCCCGTCGAGGGGGGCCAGCCAGAGGTCGTCCTCGGCGACGAAGCTCAGCAGGTCGCCGCTCAGGTGCGGTAGGCGCAGATAGCTCACCTCCCTATGCTTTTCCGGCGAATGGGGCGGAGCAACTCGTGACCGCGGGGCCGCCTGGACGGGCGTGAGCGGCAACACGAACGAAACAGTTTCGTTTCGCTTCAGGGTGCGCTACATTCGTCACGTACGAAACAGTCTCGTTCGTGGTGCCGTCCGGAGTCCGGAGAGGGAAGGGGAGAGCAATGACTGAGGTCGCAACGGCGCGTCGCAGTCGTATCACCCCCGAGCGCGAGGCCGAGCTGTACTCGGCCGTGCTCGAACTGCTCCGGGAAGTCGGCTACGACGCCCTGACCATGGACGCCGTGGCCGCCCGCACACACTCCAGCAAGGCCACGCTCTACCGTCAGTGGGGCGGCAAGCCCGAACTGGTGGTCAAGGCGATGCGGCACAACAAGTCCGTGGCCGGCATCGGCGACATCGACACCGGCTCCCTCCGGGGCGACCTGCACAGCCTCGTGTCACGCGAGGACGACTGCACCATGGAGCGCAACTCCGACCTGATGCGGGCGCTCGCCATGGCGGCGCACTCGAATCCGGATCTCATGAGGGCGCTCAAGGAGCTGCTGGTCGAACCCGAGATGGACGTGTTCCACCAGCTGATGCGGCGTGCCGTCGACCGCGGTGAGATCCGCGCCGACTGCCCCGCGCTCGACTACGTGGTGCACATGCTCGTCGGATCGTTCGTCGCGCGCACCCTGATCGACGAACTGCCCCCCACGCAGGAGTTCCTGCGTGCGTACATCGACGCCGTGGTCCTCCCCGCCCTCGGCGCACCCCCCTCCTGACCCGACCCGCGGTCAGCCCACCTGACGTCACCGCTCAGTCGTCGGGCCGATCACCCCTGCCCACCCGCCGGGCTGATCAACCCTGCCCCGCAAGACCCACGACCTGACCGGGAGTACGCCCTCGTGGCCTCGTTCCTCTACCGACTCGGCCGGCTCGCCTTCAGGCGACGGCACTTCGTCGCCCTCCTGTGGGTGGCCCTGCTGACGCTCGCGGGCGTCGGCGCGGCCTCCGCGCCCGCCGCGGGCTCCACCTCCTTCTCCATTCCGGGGGTCGAGGCCCAGAAGGCCTTCGACCTGCTGGAACAGCGCTTCCCCGGAGCCAGCGCCGACGGCGCCACCGCGCGGGTCGTCTTCAAGGCGCCCGACGGGGAGAAGATGACCGACGCCGCCAACAGGGCGACCGTCGCGAAGACCGTCAAGGCCCTCGGTGACGGCTCCGAGGTCGCCTCCGTGACCGACCCGTTCACGACGCACGCCGTGAGCGAGGACGGAACCGTCGCCTACACCTCGGTCAGGTACACGGTGTCCTCCGTCGAGCTGAAGGACTCCTCCAGGACCATCCTGGAAACCACCGCGGACAAGGCCAAGCACGCCGGGCTGACCGTCGAGATGGGCGGCGACGCCCTCCAGGCCCAGCCGGAACAGGCGGCCACCGGCGAGATCATCGGCCTCGCGATCGCCGCGGTCGTCCTCGTCGTCACCCTCGGCTCCCTCGTCGCGGCCGGACTGCCCCTGCTCACGGCGATCATCGGCGTGGGCATCGGCGTCGCCGGCATCACCAGCCTCGCCAGCGCGCTCGACCTCGGCGACTCCACCTCGACCCTGGCCCTGATGATCGGCCTCGCCGTCGGCATCGACTACGCGCTGTTCATCGTCTCCCGCTACCGCGCCGAACTGGCCGAGGGCCGCGAGCGCGAGGAAGCGGTCGGCCGCGCCGTCGGCACCGCGGGCTCCGCGGTGGTCTTCGCGGGACTCACGGTCGTCATCGCGCTGGCCGGACTCGCGGTCGTCGACGTCCCGATGCTCACCAAGATGGGGCTCGCGGCCGCCGGCACGGTCGTCATCGCCGTCCTCATCGCGCTCACCATGATCCCGGCGCTGCTCGGCTACGCGGGCCGCAAGGTCCGGCCCGCCGGCCAGAAGGGCAGGCTGCTGGGCCGCCGCCCCGCCGCGAGGACCGGCGTGACCAAGCCCAACATGGGCACGCGCTGGGCGAGTTTCGTCGTCCGCCGCCCCGTCGCCGTACTGCTGCTCGGTGTCGTCGGCCTCGGCGCGCTGGCCCTGCTCGCCACCCAGCTGGAACTGGGCCTGCCCGACGACGGCACGCAGCCGACGTCCACCACCCAGCGCAAGGCCTACGACCTGCTCTCGGACGGCTTCGGCCCCGGCTTCAACGGCCCCCTGATGGTCGTGGTCGACGCCAAGGGAGCCGCCGACCCGAAGGCCGCCGCCTCCGCGGTGACCGACCAGGTCAAGGGTCTCAAGGACGTCGTGACGGTGTCCCGCGCGCAGTTCAACGAGCCCGGCGACACCGCGATGATCACCGTGGTCCCGAAGTCGAAGCCGTCCTCGACGCGGACCGAGGACCTGGTGCACGCCATCCGTGACGCGGGCGCCGAGGTGCGTGCCGACACGGACGCCAGGGTGCTGGTCACCGGCACCACGGCGATGAACATCGACTTCTCGCAGAAGCTCAACGACGCGCTCGTCCCGTACCTGGCGCTGGTCGTGGGCCTCGCCTTCCTCCTGCTGATCGTGGTCTTCCGCTCGATCCTGGTCCCGCTGAAGGCCGCCCTCGGCTTCCTGCTCAGTGTGCTGGCCGCCCTCGGCGCCGTCGTCGCGGTCTTCCAGTGGGGCTGGCTGGCGGGCCTGATAGGCGTCGAGGAGACCGGCCCGATCATGTCGATGATGCCGATCTTCATGGTGGGCGTGGTCTTCGGCCTGGCGATGGACTACGAGGTGTTCCTCGTGACCCGCATGCGGGAGGCGTACGTCCACGGCGAGCGGCCCACCGAGGCCGTCGTGACCGGGTTCAGGTACGGCGCCCGGGTGGTCACGGCCGCCGCGATCATCATGATGGCCGTCTTCTCCGGCTTCATCGGCTCCAGCGAGTCGATGATCAAGATGATCGGCTTCGGCCTCGCGATCGCCGTCTTCCTGGACGCCTTCGTCGTCCGCATGACCATCGTCCCGGCGGTCCTCGCACTCCTCGGCAAGCGGGCCTGGTGGCTCCCGAAGTGGCTCGACCGGGCCCTGCCGAACGTCGACGTGGAGGGCGAGGGCCTGCGCACCCCCGGCACCACCAAGGACTCGGATCCCGACGAGGACCGGGAACTGGTCGGGGCCTGAGCACGGAGCCCGGCAACCGGTGACGACCCGGGCGGCCTCCCGGACCGGCGACGCGGCACCCCGCGCGCCCGGTCCGGGAGGCCGCGCCGCGTCGGCGCCCGGCCCGGCGGACCCGCGCCCGCTCCCGCGGGCGAACCCGTTCGCCCGTCCCCCGCACCCACCGTTAGCGTGCCGTGCATGACGTCGACCGACACCGAAGGCTCCGGAGTCCACCCCCGCTTCGCCGAAGCCCTGCGCGAGCTGGGCCTCGGCGACCTGATGCCGCGTGCGCGCCGCTTCCCGGAGGCCACCCGTACCGCCGCCGAGGCCGCCGCCGCCATCGGGTGCGAGCTGAGCCAGATCTGCAAGTCCCTGATCTTCGCGGCGGACGGGGTCCCGGTCCTCGTCCTGATGGACGGCGCCTCCCGCGTCGACCTCGACCTCGTACGGCGGGAGCTGGGCGCCGGCAAGGTGACGCGGGCCCGCGTCGACGTCGTACGGGAGACCACCGGGTACGCCATCGGCGGAGTCCCGCCGTTCGGGCACCGGACGCGGACCCGGGTGCTCGCGGACCGTTCGCTCCTCGACCACGACCTCGTGTGGGCCGCCGCGGGCAACCCGCACACCGTCTTCCCCATGGAGCCCAGGACGCTCGTCGCGCACGCCGGCGGCACCCTCGTGGACGTGCGCGAGCGGACGGCGTGACCCCGCTGGTCACCGCGGCCGTCCTGCTCGCGGCGGTGACGCACGCCAGCTGGAACGCGATCGCCCACCGCATCACGGACAAGCTGGTCGGCTTCACCCTGATCACGGGCGGCGGCCTGGTCATCGGGCTGGGCATGACGCCGCTCGTACCGCTCCCGGCCGCGGACGCCTGGCCGTACCTGTTCGCCTCGGCCTGCGTCCACATCGCGTACTACGCGCTGCTGATGAAGTCCTTCCGGCTGGGGGACTTCGGCCAGGCGTATCCGATCGCGCGCGGCACCGCGCCCCTCGTGGTCACCCTGCTCGCCGCCGTCTTCGCCGACGAGGTGCCCGACGGATGGGCGGCCGCCGGCGTCGCCCTGTCCTGCGCGGGCCTCACGGGCGTCGCCCTGTGGGGGCTGCGCGGACGCCGGCCCGACTGGGCGGCCATCGGCGCGGCCCTCGCGACCGGCCTGACCATCGCCGCGTACACGGTCCTCGACGGCCTCGGCGTGCGCGACTCCGGCACCCCCCTCGGCTACATCGCCTGGCTGATGGCGGTGCAGGGCGCGGGCGTCCCGGCGTACGCCCTGTGGCGCCGCAGAGACCAACTCCTCACCGCCCTAAGACCGTTCGCGGCTGTCGGCCTGCTGGGCGCCGCCCTCTCCGTCGCCGCATACGCCCTGGTCCTGTGGGCCCAGACGAGAGCGGCCCTGGCGCCGATCGCGGCGTTGCGAGAGTCGTCGATCATCGTCGGGGCGGCCATCGGCGCGGTGTTCTTCAAGGAGCGGTTCGGCGCCCCGAGAATCGCCGCGGCGGGCCTGCTGGTGCTCGGGATCGGTCTCATGCTGCACGCGGGCCAGTAGGGCCTCGCGGCGGATCAGGCCGGGCTCGCGGGCACCTGCCGCCGTACTCCCGCGCGCTGGCGTTCTCGCGCACCCCCTCCTCCCGCCCACCCGTGCGGGCGTGCCGGTCGGGGAGCACTCTGGAAGCAGAGGTTCCGGAGGTGATCCTGATGACGCAGACCGCGTACCCGGCAGTGGGCTGGCACATCGAGCTGGAGTTCCAGGAGGACGAGCGGCACACGAGGGCGGCCGCGATGGTGCGGTTGCCCGACGGCACCGAGATACGCACGCACGGACACGCCAGCCGCCACCAGTCGGACTCCAACCAGCCCCGGGTGGGGGAGGAGGTCGCGGGCGCCCGGGCGCTCAACGAACTCGCGATGCAGCTGCTGACCAAGGCGCACGGGGAGATCGACGAGGTGTCGGGACGGACGTCGCACTCGATCAACGTCTGAGCGCACCGCCCTGAGAGCGGAGACCGGCGTCCGGAGACAGCCCGCGACCGCGACCGCCCCGGCTCCGCCCCGCCGTTGTCCCGTCCCGTTGTCAGGTTTGGCTTTCCCCGACGGTGGCTCTGACGTGGGGCTTGCCTTCCTCTGACGCGGGAGGGCGTATCAAGGAAGGGTGGCGCCGGGCGAGCGCCGGGCACCCCCCTTGCCGTGCTCGCCCGGCGACGCCATGTGCGGAGGGCGTCGAGGGGCGGGGCGGATGGTCGGCAGGCAGAAGCGTTCGGAACGGACCGTCGAACGGCTGGTGACCGCTGCCGCCGACCAGTTCGCGCGGCGCGGCTACGTGCGGGCGACCCTGGCCGACATCAGCAGCCGCGCCGGGGTGACCAAGGGCGCCCTCTTCTTCCACTTCGCCTCCAAGGACGAACTCGCCGTCGCCGTACAGGAACGCGGACGGGAGCTGATGGAACGCTCGGTCACCCGGCTCGGCCCGGCCGAGGGCGCGTACCTGCAGAGCGTCGTCGACCTCACCTTCGTACTGCTGCGGCTGTTGCGGGAGGACGTGTTCGTCCGGGCCTCGGTGCGCATCGCGCGGGAGCACCGCGACGGGGAGGCGGCGGACGCCCCCGGCAACGTTGTCGCCGGGGGCGGGCGCGAGGCGGACTCCGACGCCGAGAGCGTGGAGGAGCTCGGCTTCTACCGGGTGTGGCTGGAACTGCTGTGGGACCTGATGGCCGAGGCGCGGCGCAGCGGTGAGCTGAGCCGGACCGTCGCGGACACCTCGGCGCGCACCCTGGTCACGGCGGTGGTGGCGGGCGTAGAGGCGCTGACCTGGCTGGGCACGCGGCGCGCGGAGTCCGAGGCATGGCTCACCGACCTCTGGTCGCTGCTGCTGCCGGCCCTGCGGCCCGACCGCCCGGACCGCCGGCCGGTGCGCACGACGGCGCCCGCACGGCCGGCGGCGCGCGGCCGGCCGTCCTGAGCGGGACGGCCGTACCGGTTGCCGGGCTGCCGTCAGCCGGCTCCCGCGCCCGCTTCCTCCAGGGCCGGCAGGCCCACCGCGGCGCGGCACTCGGCGGAGCCGGCCGGCTCGAAGCGGGAGAGACGCCGGGCCGGGACGGTGCCCGGCAGCACGAAGTTCCACAGGTCCGTCACCCGGGCGTGCAGGTCCTCGCGGCGGGTGCGGACGTGCGAGGCGATCTGGATACCGGTGAACGAACCGCACAGGAACGTGGCCAGGTCGGTGACGTTGACCTCGGGAAGGATGTCGCCCCGGCCCTGCGCGGGTGCCAGGCAGTCCCGCAGCGCGTCGATCCACGAGTTGTACGGCGTGGGGTCGGGGTCGGTGAACGAGCCGAACTCGATCACGAGCCGGATGCCGGCGCGGACCCGGACGTCGGTGAGCAGGCCGTGGGCCAGCTGGTGGGAGAGGTCGATCGCGGTCTGCACGCCCGGCATCGTGGTGCTGGACACCGGACGGAAGAGCTCGAACTGCTCCTCTATCAGCGTGCGGGCGAGCGCTTCCTTGGACTGGAAGTGGAAGTACAACGCCCCCTTGGTGACGCCCGCGTGGTGGGAGACCTCGCTCAGACTCGTACTCCCGAAGCCCGTGCTGTCGAAGGCGGCCGCCGCCCCGTCGAGGATCGCCTGCCGGGTGATTTCGGCTCGTTCCTGCCTGGCCCTGGCCACTCCGTGCCTCCTGTCCGCCGCGGTGCGGATGGTGGTCTTCCATCCTTCCGGTGATCACCACGGCAAGTAGCTGGAACCAGACTGCCTGAACTAGCGAAAAAAAACCAGTCAACTAGTATGGTTATGGAAGTGAGGCCACACGTGGGGGGCGGGCTTTCCTGCCTCGTGTCCTGTTCATTCTGCGGGTAGCTGACGTCTGCGCGCGTCTCAGGAGGCAAGCGATGAGTCCACTTAAACAAGCCGTCCGACCGGATTCCATAACTCCGGGTAGGGAAGCCGAGCTCTTCGAGCGCACCGTTCCTCGCGGGCTCGTGCACCGGTCCGCCGTCTCCGAGGTCCTGCTCACCGGGCTGCGGCCCAGCGGACGGGACAAGTACCACATAGGTGCCCAGTGGGCGCGGGGTCACTGCTACTACGGCCCGGTGGCCGGCCGGTGGCACGACCCGATGCTGCTGGGAGAATCGATCCGGCAGGCCGGGCTGCTGCTGGCGCACGAGGCGCTCGGCATTCCGCTGGACCACCGCTTCCTCACCCGGTCAACCTCCTTCGAGATGACGGAGCAGGGCGCGAGACTCGCGGACGCGCCCGCCGACATCGTCCTGTGCGTGAAGCTGCGGGACATCCGCTGCCGCGGCGCGTACGTCTCCTCGTTCGCCCTCGACGTGCTCGCCCACCGCGGGGGCGAACTCATGGGCCGCGGACACGCGGCCAGCGACTGCGTCGGGCAGGCGGTGTACCGCAGGCTGCGGGGCGCCCGCGCCGAGGCCAGACCGTCGTACACCCTCATACGGGCCGTCGAGCCGCAACTCGTCGGCCGGGTCAGCGAGTTCGACGTCGTCCTGGGCCGGCCCGAGGTGGAGGCCGCCGAGGGGCTCGGGGACGTCCACCTGCTGCGCGTCGACGCGACCCACCCCGTCCTGTTCGACCACCCCGTGGACCATGTGCCGGGCATGCTCCTCCTGGAGGCGGCCCGCCAGGCGGCCCTGGCGGCCCTCGGGCTCCCGCGCGGGCTCCTGGTCGGCTGCGAGGCGTCCTTCGACCGGTACGTCGAGTTCGACTCCCCGTGCCTGGTCTCGGCCTCCAGGCCGACGGTGGACGCGGACGGGCTCCGGACGCTGACGATCCAGTTCCACCAGGCGGGCTCGGTGGCCGCGACCTGCGAGGTGTCCATCCTGGACGGCGAGAGCGCGCCGGGAGCTCCCGGCGCGGCGGCCTGACCCGGGGCCGGTGCCCCCGACCCGGGCCGCGGGGTCCGGATCGGGGGCGGGGGCGGGACCACCACCACCCGGCGCAGGTGAAGCCCGGAAGCCGGTGCCGCGACTGGTCGTCGCGGCACCGGCTTCCGGGCTTCTGCGGGCGAGGGGGGGGGGGGGGGGGGGGGGGGCAGTCGCTACCGCCCCCCCCCCCCCCCCCCCACCCCCCCCCCCCCCCCCCCCCCCCCCCCCCCCCCCCCCCCCCCCCCCCCCCCCCCCCCCGCCCGCAGAAGCCTGCCGCCCGGAGACCTCCGCCCCGGCGCCTGCCGCCCGGCGCCCCCCTGCCCGGCGCCTCCGGGCCTGGCGCCCCCTGCCCGGCGCCGTCCGCTCAGCGGCCCCGGGTGAGTGGCACGGTGAGCCGGTAGCCGACTCCCCGTACGGTCTCGATCCACTCGGCGCTGCCGAGCTTGCCGCGTAGGGAACCCACGTGGACGTCGAGCGTGCGGGTGGAGCCGAACCAGTTCTCGTCCCAGACGCGGGCCATGATCTCCTGCCGCTTCATCACCGTGCCGGGGTCCTGGATGAGCATGGCGAGAAGGTCGAACTCCTTGCGGGTGATGCGGACTTCGTCACCGTTCAGGAAGACCTTGCGGATGCGCGGGTCCAGCAGTAAAGGCCCGGCGGTCAGGCAACCGGAATCGACGTGCCCTGTTCCGCGGGCCATCACCGTGACCGACTCGATGGCGGCGAAACGGCTCAGCGCCTGGGTCTCCGCCTGGGTCAGCGTCAGGGCCGCCGGCCGGGACGGTGCCGTCCAGACCGCCGGGGTGAGCACGCTGTCGGTGGAGACGGCGACGGCGGCGCTGTCGGTCCCTCGCGCGGGAACCGGCGCGCCCTCTCCCTCCCGGGTGCCCGTGGCCCCGGCGTCGTGGGGCGGGGTGTCGGCGAGCGCCCGCTCGTGCCAGGGGCAGGAGCCGGCCCGCCGTAGCACCGCCTGAACGCGTGCCATCAGCTCGAACCGGCCGAACGGCTTGGTGACGACGTCGTCGGCGCCCAGATGCAGGGCCAGCACCCGGTCGAGTTCGTCGAGTTCGTCGGTCGGTTCGCTCAGTGCGATGACGGGCACGCAGGACTGCTCGCGGATGCGGCGGCACACCTCGTGCCCGGCAAGGTCGGGCAGGGTGAGCCCGAGCAGGACGAGTCGTACGCCGTCGAGCAGGTCGAGGGCGGCGACACCGCTGTCGGTGCGCTGGGGCGTGTAACCGTGCACCGTCAGGGTCTGCGCGAGGGCCTCGGCCACGTCGTCGTCGTGCTCGACGATCAGAACGCTCTTCATCCGGTGTCTCCCGGCGCTGGTGCCCGCGTACGCGGAGCGGTCCCGCCCGATCCTTAAAAAACTGGTCGAACGGTATCTTCTTTGAAGTCTAACAAGTCGGTCGACCGGTTCTCAAGTGGCATGGGGCAGGTGTCTCGATCGGGGTACGCGACCATGCCCCCTACGGGGTATCGCAGTGGTAGCCGGCAGTGCCCCGACCGGTTCCCGGGACCTGCCGGGCCCTCCGGAGGCGGTACTCTCCGAGCAGCCAAGATCAGTGCAGGGCTGGGGAGTTCGCTGGTCACCAGGGGGTGGCGGGGTGTCGTCACAGGGAAGCGCGAGCAGTGCGGCCGTGGACGTACTGGAACGCCGGATGGAGCACGTGCTGAAGTCCTGCGAGGAACGGGAACTGGACTCCGCACGCCTGCTCCTGCAGCACGTCATCGGTGAACTGCGCTTATGCGGAAACCAGTTGGACGGTAGGAAAAATGATCCAGGCTGTCCCGGGAGCGGGGCCGGAACCGGACCGCGGCCGGTGGCCGTGACCGAGCGGACGGCGGCCGTCCTCTTCGAGGCCGTGGGCCGGGCGCTGTTCGCCGAACCGGTGGCCGCGCAGGACGGCGTACGCCTGCTGACCCTGCTGCACCGGCACACGGTGTCGGCGGTCTCCTCGGCGGCGGCGCGGGAACTGCACGACGAGGTGGCGGGACGGCTGACGGTGGCACTCAACTGCTTCGAGCTGTACGACCTGCACCGCGCGGCCCGGCCCCGCACGGCGCTGGAACGCCTGGACGGAGCCCGCGAGTCCGTGCGGGAGTCCCTGACGGCGCTACGCGCGGTGATGGCGCAGCTGCGCCGGACCGCGGAGACGGGGGGTACCGGCATGGCGGCGACCGGTGGGGCGGGGGCCGTGCGGCCGCTGCGCGCAGCGCTGCTGCGGGACCTCGGCGGGACGGGCGCCGGCCCGACGGCGGGGGAGGGACCCCGGGTGCGGATCGAGGTGCGGGGTGAGGAGTCGCTGTCCGACCAGGAGGCCCGGGAACTCTTCATGATCGTGCGGGAGGCCCAGCGCAACGCCGTACGGCACGCGAAGGCATCGCGGGTCACGGTGTCGGTCGAGGTGCTGCCCGGGCGGATCGAGGCACGGATCGAGGACGACGGCCACGGTTTCGACCCGCGGGCGGCTCTGCCGTACGGCGGAGGCGGCCTGGTCTCGATGCGGGAGCGGACCGAACTCCTGGGCGGCAGCCTCGCCGTCGAGTCCGGGCCGGGGGTGCGCGGAGGCACGCGGGTCCTGGTGCGGGTGCCGTTGAGAGGGGGACCTCGTGCTGCCCGGTAGACCGGTCCGGATCGTCCTCGCCGACGACCACACGCTGTTCCGCGAGGGCATCGGGGAGATCCTCGCGGCCTCGGGCGGCTTCGAGGTGGTGGGGGAGGCGCACCGCGGGGAGGAGACCTGCCGGGTCACCGCAGAGGCGCGCCCCGACGTGGTGCTCCTGGACGTGGAGATGCCCGGCCCCGGAGTGCGGGAGGTGCTGGCCCGCCTGGTACGGCTGACCCCGCGCCCCCAGGTGGTCGTCCTCACGGTGCACGACGACATCGCGCTGGCCAGGGAACTGCTGGGGCTGGGCGCGGGGGCGTACCTGGTGAAGGGGTCCACACGGCAGGAGCTGCTGTCGGCGATCCGCAGCGTCACGGTGGAGCGCCGCTCCGGTCACGTGGTGCTGTCGCTGTCCCAGCAGAGCCTGATCGCCGGCCCGCGACCCGTCGAGGTCCTGTCGATACGGGAGCGGGAGGTGCTGGCGCTCGCGGGCCAGGCGCTGAGCAACTCGCAGATAGCGCGCCGGCTGGCGATCGCCGAGGGCACGGTGAAACGGCACCTGCGCAACATCTACGGCAAGCTCGGCGCCGTCTCCCGGATGGACGCCGTGAACAAGGCCCAGGCGGCCTCGCTCATCACGCCCCCACCGCCGGAGGAGGGCCGCCAGGGCGGGCCGTCGTCCCCGGAGTGAAGGAGCAGGCGGACGGGCGGGCCCGCGGGGGTGGATTCCGGACGTCTGACACTGGTCTGACGGTTCCCTGATACAGCTGCGGAAGTCTGGCGAAGCTCTGAACCGGCGTGTGTTGAAGCGTGCGGGGGGCCTGGCGAGGATGGGGGAAACCACCAGAAGCCACAGGGATTTGGGGGGTCCAGGTGCACAAGGTAGAGGAACTTCCGGACAAGCACACAGGCAGGGACTGCGCGAAGCGGTGCGGTCGGATCTGCGCCAAGTGCGTCGAGCGGTTGCGCGGTGAACTGCGCACGCTGCTGGAGCTGTTCCGTGAGAGCGAGCACGCCCTCACGACCACGCGGCCCCGGCTGCGCGAGCGGGTCAGCGGCAGCCGGGACGTGGTCGGCATCGTGCTCGACGAACGGGCCGTGGACATGCGCGCCCGGATGACCGAGGTGCTCGCGTCGTGGGCGCGGCTGGTCGTGGAGGAACGGGGCAGCGAGGTACCCCGGCCGCGTGAGCGGGAGGTGACCAACCTGGTGCCGTTCCTGCGGCAGCAGGTGCGATGGCTCGCCGACCACCCGGCGGCGGTGGACTTCGACGAGGAAGTCCGGGAACTGCTGGGGGAGTTGGGCGGACTGTTCGGCCCGGGCCAGGCGCGCAGGTTCCCACTGGGCCCGTGCGTACGACCAGGGTGCGCCGGCACGCTGCACGGGGTCGTCCGCTCGGACGGGTCCACCGACCCGGGCCACGTCTCGTGCGACACGGGACACGCGCTTCCGCCGCGGCAGTGGCTGCTGGTGGCGGACCGGATGGCGGAAGGGGCCGCCTGATGCGGAGCGCGCGCCGGCGCACGGTGCCGACCGAGCTGGCGGCTCTGGCGATGGGGGTGTCCGAGGCGACGATCCGCAAGTGGGCGAGCCGAGGAAAGATCACCCGGTACGGCGGCCCGCAACGCGCGGAGTACGACCTGGACGAACTCCTAGTCCTGACCCACCCGACCCCCCCACCACAACCACAACCACAACCACAACCACCCTCACGATCGCGACAGCCGATGCCGAAACCAGACAATGCAAGCGAGCAAAGCAAGACCGAATAGCAGCAATGTCCTCGAGGACCGGCACCCAACAACCAGCAGCCGCCATCCGAATGGACCGCCATCCGAATGGACGGCCATCCGTATGGACCGCCATCTGCATGAACGAAGAAAGCCCCTTACGGCCACCCCTCGGACGGCCGTAAGGGGGCTTACGACCGCCCGCCCTCGGACGGTCGAAAGCCCCTTGCGGCCGTCTCCTGGACGGCAGCCAGGGGCTTTTTCCGTCTTGACCGATCGGGTGGACGGGTGTCACACTTTTCCCGGCGCCTCCATGCCCTGACACCTCCACGACGCAGGTGATCAATCTCCAGGGCGGCGCAATTCTCCGCATCAGGATCCAATCCGCAACCGTTGGCCTTTCCGCCGCGGTGCGGATTTTTTTCTGTCTCCATTTCGCCCCGACCCGAGGAAGTGTGGTCGATGTCTGTTTCTGCCAAGACGCCTGTCGGTCAGTGGACGGGTGAGGTCGCGCACGACGGTGAGGTGGACGTCTACACCGCCACCTTCGAGCCGGACGGTTCGCTCTCGGTCACCACGAGCAAGAGCACCGGCACGGGCTCCTGGACCGCCACCGGCGACCAGAGTTTCGACTTCTCCGTCCGCGAGGACTTCAACCCGGACTTCACCCAGATCAGCCCCACCGGCAAGCGTGCCGCCTACATACGGATCGAGTTCTCCGCCGAGCACGACGGCGAGAAGTTCACCGGCGCCGGCAAGGCGATCATCTACGCGGCCGACGACTCCCTGATCTACGCGACCGAGGCCCGTACCGAGGGACGCCGGTTGTCATGACGCAGCCGGAGGCCGCGGAACTGAAGGCCCTGGCCGCCGAGGTGGGCCGACTGTCCGACCTCGCGGCGCTGGGCAAGCTCGTGGACCGCTACCTCGCCAGCCTCGACGAGGGCACCTTCGACGAGAGCTGGGCGAGGTCGCTGTTCACCGAGGACATCGAGATGGCCTTCCCGGTGGGCAGCCACCAGGGCATCGACGGCGTCGCCGAATTCACCGCGCAGATCATGGCGCGCTGGGGCCGTACGCACCACCACGGCTCCGACAGTTCGGTCGAGACCGACGGCGACCGGGCCGACCTCACCTGGAGCCTCATCGCCTCCCACGTGCACTTCGCCTCACCCCTGCCCCCCGACCCGTCGGAGTACTTCCAGCTCGGCGGCCGGTTCACGGGCACGGCACGGCGTACGCCCGAGGGCTGGCGCCTGGACAGTCTGCGGCTGCGGATCGTGTGGACCACCGGCTCCGTGCCCAAGGGCGTGACCCGGGTCGACACCAAGACGCTCGACACCCGCGGAAACACCGTATCCACCCCAGTGAAGGAGAACTGACGCATGGCCACCACACTCACCGGCGAGCAGCAGAGGGAACTGGTCGAGAAGGTCTTCCACGAGGGCCTGGACCTCGGGGACCTGTCGGCCGCCGACCGCTACCTGACCGCCGACTTCCGCAACCACGGCAGCCACGACGACTCGATGCGCGGCCCGGAGGCGTTCAAGCACACCATCCGGATCCAGCAGTCCGCGTTCAGCGAGATCAAGTACGAGATCCTCGACTTCATCTCGGACGGCGACAAGGCCGCGATCCGCTGGGTGATGCACGGCAAGCACACCGGCCCGTTCATCGGGATCGCGCCGACGGGCCTCCAGGTCCAGCACCAGGCGATCATCTGGTTCCGCTTCGAGGGCGACAAGATCGCCGAACGCTGGGGCCTGGTGGACAACTTCACCCTCCAGCGCTTCCTGCAGTCGGGCGGCAAGCCGGCCGGTCCGCTCACCCCGGCAGCGGCGAAGCCCGCGGCCTGACGAGGGGACAGCCGCGTACGCCGGCGAGGGGACGTGACGGGGGTGTCCGCCCGCAGCGGCTGGTGCGGTCGAAACACCGGTGCGCCGGTGAGCGACCGCTCCGCGCCAGTCCGAGGACGGACACCCCCGTCGCGGCCCCGCCCCCCCCACAACCGAAGGCACCCGCACGAACGCGAGCACGCCCCCACACCGCACGCCCGCCCCCTCCACCCCGCACCCCACCCCGAAGAAGGAGTGATCGTGCCGATAGACCGCAAGGTGGCCCGCTTCAACCGGCGGTTCGCCAACCACCTCGTGGGCCCGCTGTTCAGCCGGATGCCCGGCTTCGGACGGGTCCACCACCGTGGCCGGAAGTCCGGACGCGAGTTCACCACGCCGGTGAAGCTGTTCCGGCGCGGTGAGGACATCATCATCACGCTGCCGTACGGGCCGGGCTCGGACTGGGTCAAGAACGTGCTGGCGGCCGGCGGTTGCGAGATCACCACGCGCGGTCGCCGGGTCCAGGTCACCCACCCCACGGTGTTCACCGACGACGGTACGACGAAGATGCCGGCGCTCACCCGTCGGATCCTGTCGCGCGTCGACGCGACCGAGTTCATCGCGCTGACGCCGGTGACGGCGCCGACGCCGGCGGCCGGCCGATGACCGGTTCCGCGCGGCGGCCGGTCGAGGTGACGCTCGTCGTCGGGTCGGCCCGCGACGGCCGGCTCGCCCCGGACGTCGCGGGCTGGTTCCGGGAGGTGGCCGGCCGGCGCGACGACCTCGCGGTCGACGTGGTGGACGTGGCCGACGCCCTGCTGCCCGCGGACCTGGACCCGGGGCATGCGGCGACGGCCGCGTTGAGGCCCCGGATCGCGGGGGCGGAGGCGTACGTCCTGGTCGTACCGGAGTACAACCGCAGCGTTCCGGGCCCGCTGAAGACGCTCATCGACAGTTTCCAGTCCGAGTGGCTGGCCAAGCCCGTCGGCTTCGTCAGCTACGGACTCAGCATGGCGGGCGGTGTCCGGGCCGTGGAGCACCTGCGGCAGATCTTCGCCGAGTTCCACTGCGTGGGGATGAAGGACATCGTCACGTTCCCGCGGATTCTCGAGCACTACGACGCCGAGGGGCGCTTCCCCGCCGATCCCGAGGCCGCGGAGGCCGCCGCCAAGCTCATGCTCGACCAGCTGCTGTGGTGGGCCCGCGCCCTGCGCGATGCCAAGGCGGTCCGCCCCTACGGAACCTGAGCCGGTCCCGCTCCGGAACCTGAGCCGGTCCCCCTCCGGCACCCACCCGCGCCCGCTTCCCCTGCACCCTCCCACTCCCAAGGAGACGCGATGGCAGCTGTATCCGATCCCCTGCCCGACCTGCTGACAGCCGTTCCGGTGGTGATCCTCGCCTGCAAGGCCGGCGCGCAACTGGTGCGCCGGCTCGGCCAGCCACCGGTCGTCGGCGAGATAGCCGTCGGGATCCTGCTCGGCCCCTCGCTGCTGGGCTGGCTGTGGCCCGACGCGCAGACCTGGCTCTTCCCGCAGTCCGTGCTGCCGTACATCGGCGCGCTCGGCAACCTCGGCCTGCTCGCCTTCATGTTCCTGGTGGGCCTGGAACTCGACCTGGGTTCGCTGCGCGGGCACAGCCGGACCGCGGTGGTGGTCTCGCAGGTGAGCATCGCGCTGCCGCTGGCCCTCGGTACGGCCCTCGCGCTCGGCATGTACGGCACGTTCGCACCCGACGGCGTGGACCGGCTGCCGTTCGTGCTGTTCATCGCGGTGTCGATGAGTATCACCGCGTTCCCGGTGCTGGCCCGCATCCTCACCGACCGGGGCCTGTACCGGACCAGGGTCGGGGCGCTCGCCATGGCGTGCGCGGCCGTGGACGACGTGACGGCGTGGTGCCTGCTGGCGGCCGTCGTGGCGGTGACGAAGAGCAACTCGCCGACGGAGGCGCTCACGACGGCCCTGTACGCGGTCGCGTTCACGCTGTTCATGTACTACGCCGTACGTCCGCTGCTGGCCCGCTGGGTCGCGCGGGCGGAGCGGGCGCACGGCGAGAGCGTGCTGCTGGTCGTGCTGTTCAGCGGCCTGTGTCTGAGCGCGCTGGTCACGGACCGGATCGGGGTGCACGCGCTGTTCGGGGCGTTCCTGTTCGGGGTGGTCACGCCGCGGGGCAGCCGGGCGGTGGAGGTGACGGCGGCGCGGCTGCGGGCCTTCACGGTGCCGGTGCTGCTGCCGCTGTTCTTCGTGAGCACGGGACTGAAGACGGACATGGCGCTGCTGGCCGGCGAGCCCCGGCAGTGGCTGTGGCTGGCTGCCGTGCTGGCGGTGGCGGTGCTCGGCAAGTGGGGCGGGGGCTCCGTCGCGGCGCGGTTGTCGGGCCAGCGGTGGACCGACGCGATGTCGATCGGCGCGCTCATGAACTGCCGGGGACTGACCGAGCTGGTGGTGCTGAACATCGGGCTCGGCCTGGGCGTCATCGGCTCCGGGCTGTTCACGATGCTGGTGCTGATGGCCCTGGTCACCACGGCCGCGACCGCGCCCGCACTGAGTCTGATCCGCCGACGCGCCGGCGACCCGGAAGCCGTCGACCCGGCCATGACTCCGGAGGTCGACGGGACGCAGAAATCCGCTCTGCAACCGACAGCGACCCGCTGACCTGCGCTTCTACCAGCCGGACGATCAGGTAACCACCTGATGGTTCGGCTCTTGTTAGTTATAGCGCTTGATAGATAAGCAACTTGACGATACTGTCGAGTGACGCGGAGCACCGAGGGAGACAGTGATGAGCCAGGACTTCAAGAACCTCGACATGACGATGATGTTCGCCATCCACGACGCCCTCCGGCGCGAACTGGAGCGCATCGCGCGGATCACCGCGCGGGTGGACGAGGACCCCCGTCACGTCCTGAGTACCGCCGTCGGCTGGGAGCTGTTCAAGAAGTTCCTGACCATCCACCACACGTCGGAGGACGTCACGGTGTGGCCCGTGATGCAGAAGGCGCTGGCCGGTAAGCCCGCCGAGATCGCCCTGCTCGACGCGATGGAGGCGGAGCACGCGGTGATCGACCCGCTGCTGGCGGACATCGACGCGGCGCTCGCCGACCGCGACTTTGGCGCCGAACGCCTGGGCGGGCTGGTCGACACGCTGTACACGAGCCTCGGCGGCCACCTGGACCACGAGGAGCGGGACGCGCTCCAGCTCATGGACATCACGCTCAGCCAGGAGCAGTGGGCGGCCTTCAGCGCCGAACAGCGCACGCGGGTGGGTGAGGACTCCGTCCGCTACCTGCCCTGGCTGCTCGACGACATCGACGCGGTGAAGTTCGCCCACATCCTCGGCAAGATGCCCGAGCCGCTGCGCAACGCCTACGACTCGGAATGGCGAGCGGCCTACGACGCCCTCGACATCTGGGGCACGAAGACCAGCTCGGTCCGCTGAACCCCGCCCACCACACCTCCGGGGGGTGTTCCGCCCCCGTGGCACCCCCCGGAGCCCGTACCCGCCCCGGTCACGTCCCCCCATCACCAGAGACATCGGAGAGAGCTCATGTCGCTGCAAGACCGAACCGAAGCCGTACCGGAGGCGTCGGCACCGCCCGGACAGGGCGGCAAGCTGGGCCTCGCGCTGCTGGTCATCGCGGCAGCCCAACTGATGCTCGTCCTCGACAACACCATCGTGGCGGTCGCCCTGCCGAGCATGCAGAGCGCACTCGGGCTGAGCGAGTCCACCCTCGGCTGGATCGTCACGGCGTACGCCCTGGCCTTCGGCGGACTGCTGCTGGCCGGCGGCCGCGCCGGTGACCTCTTCGGCCGCCGCCGGATGTTCCGTGTCGGCCTGGTCCTGTTCACCGGTGCCTCACTGCTCGGCGGTCTGGCCGGCAACGGCGAGCTGCTGATCTCGGCCCGGGTGCTGCAGGGCCTGGGCGCCGCCATCGCCGCGCCGACCGCGCTGTCCCTGCTGGCGACCACGTTCCCGGCGGGCCCCGCCCGCAACAAGGCACTCGGCGTGTACGGCGCGATGGGCGGACTCGGCTCCGTGGTCGGCCTGCTGCTCGGCGGCGCGCTCACCGAGTACCTGAACTGGCGCTGGGTGATGTACGTCAACGTGCCGATCGCCGTCCTGGTCCTGATCGGCACCGGGGTGCTCGTCGAGGGCGAGCGGGAGCGCGGCAAGGTCGACGTGCCCGGCGCCTTCGCCGCCACCTTCGGCTTCGGCGCACTCGTCTACGCCATCAACCGGGCCGGCACGGAGGGCATCGGTGACGCCGTCACACTGATCGGCCTGGCGGTGGCGGTGGTCCTGCTGGTCGCGTTCGTCCTGATCCAGCGCGCCAGCCGCGCACCGATGATCCCCGGGAGCGTACTGGCCGACAAGAGCCGCGCGGGCGCCAACCTGATCATGTTCCTGATGGGGGCGGGCATGCTCGCCACCTTCTACTTCCTGACCCTGTACATGCAGGTCGTCAAGGGCTACGAGCCGATGGAGACGGGCCTGGCGTACCTGCCCTTCGCGGTGGGCATCGGCCTCGCGGCCGGTGGTATCGGCCCGCAGCTGCTGGCGAAGCTCTCCGAGCGGACGGTCATCGTCACCGGTCTGGTCGTCGGTATCGCGGGCATGGTCTGGTTCAGCTTCCTGGCGCCGGGACAGAACGCGCTGGTCGCGCTGCTGCCCGCACAGCTGGTCTCCGGCCTCGGCCTGGGTCTGGTCTTCGTGACGGTCACCGTGATCAGCGTGCGCGGCGTGGCGCCCCAGGACACCGGTGCCGCGTCGGGTCTGGTCAACACCGCCCAGCAAATCGGCGGTGCCATCGGTCTGGCGCTGCTGGCCGCGACCGCGCAGCACATCACCGAGAGCAAGCTGCCGGGCAACGTCTCCGAGGCGCTGACCAGCGGATACTCGTACGGCTTCCTGCTGGGTGCGGGCCTGTACCTGCTGGCCCTGCTGGCCGCCGTGGTGATGATCCCGGCGACGGCTCCGCAGCCGCACCAGGACGGAGAGCACGTCCCGGCGGCGTACTGAACCAGCGCACGACACGACGCGCCACAAGACGCACAGCGCACGACACGGCGCGCCACAAGACACACAACACAGCGCGCCACAGGACGCACGACACAGCGCACGACACGGCGGCCCCGCCCCGGGCGGGGCCGCCGTCGTCCCACCCCGCACGCCACCCGCCCCTCCGTGAAGCTCTCGGAATCCCCACTCCCCGAAACGAGGCGACCAGAGATGGCACCCCCCGAGCCCACCGGCCCCCAGCCCGACCACCCGCGGCCCGACCATCCCCAGGCCGCACCCCGCCCGCTGGGGCTGTGGCACCTGGCCGACCTCGTCACCCCCATGGCCGTGCGGGTGGCCGCGACCCACCGCGTCGCCGACCACATCACCGACGGCCGGGTCACCGCGTACGACATCGCGCGGGCCGAGGGGCTGCGCGTCCAGCCGCTGGAGCGGGTGCTGCGCCACCTGGTGACCGTCGGGGTGCTGACCGCGGACGGCGGGTCGTACGGGCTGACGGAACTGGGCCGGGGCCTGCGCTCCGACCACCCGAGCGGCCAGCTGCACCTCATCGACCTCAACGGCGCCGTCGGGCGCGGCGACCTGTCCCTCGTGGAGCTGCCGCACGTCGTGCGCACCGGCGACCCGGCCTACCCGGTCCGCTACGGCCTGCCCTTCTGGGACGACCTGGAGACCGACCCGGAACTCGCGCAGTCCTTCGACCGGACCATGGCCGACAACGTCGCCCGCGACGCCCGTTCGATCGCCGGCGCCTACGACTGGTCGGCGCTCGGCTTCGTCTACGACCTCGGAGGCGGCAACGGCGTCCTGCTCGCGGGCCTGCTGGGGGCCCATCCGACCCTGCGCGGCGCGGTCGTCGACCTGCCGGGCACCGCCGCGCGGGCCGCCCGGTACCTCCGCGCGGCGGGTCTCGGCGACCGCGCCCAGGTCGTCGGCGGCAGCTTCTTCGAGGAGCTGCCCACCGGCGGTGGCGGCTACCTCCTGTCCTCCGTCCTGCACAACTGGCCCGACAAGGACGCCCTGCGCATCCTGGAGCGCTGCGCCGCCGCCGTGGCAGGCGGCGACGGCCGCGTCTTCGTGATCGAGGAGACCGCGGAGACCGCCGACACCGGCATGGACCTGCGGATGCTCGCCTACTACGGCGGCCTGGAACGTCCGCTGGAGGAGCTCGCGCGGCTGGCCCGGGCCGCGGGTCTGGAAGTCGTCGCCGTGCACCGGGCCGACGGCCAGGCCACCACCGTCCGGTCGATCGTCGAGCTCGTGCCCGAGGCCCGGGCGCACTGAATCCGGAGGCGGTGCGCGCACCCTCGGGCCGCGCACACCGCCCGTACAGACTGGCAGGAGGTGCTGTGGTGCGGCGCGAGCGCGCGGGCTTGCAGGGTCCCGTGACGAGGACCGAGGAGATCGCCGAGGTACCGGGCGTCCTCCCGGAGACCCTCACGGACTTCATCAGCTACCTCCTGCGCCGCGTCCACGCGCAGTTCACCGCGAGCGCCGACGGCACCGGCTCCGACCCCCGGGAGTTCCTGGTGCTGGCCGCGCTCACCGGCCGTGACTGGGAGTCCCAGCTCGACCTGGCCGAGCGCCTCGGGATCAACCGCACCGTCATGGTCGCGGTCATCGACCGGCTGGAGGCTCGCGGCGAGGTCCGGCGCACCCGCAACCCCGGCAACCGGCGCCAGTACGTGCTGTCCCTGACGGAACACGGACGCGGCGCCCTGGAGGCGGGGCGCCGGGCTGTGGCGGGGCGGGACGCCCGGCTGACCGCCGTCCTCACGCCAGGGGAGCGGGCCCGCCTCGACGCCCTGCTCGCCAGGCTGCTCCCGGAGTCGGCGCGGCCGCTGGTGCGGGGCGCCGAGTACCTGGTGGCCCAGGCCCACCACCGGCTGCGCAGACACGGCGACGACAAGCTGGCCGGCACCGGCCTGCGGGTGCGCCACTACGGGCCGCTGTCCGCCCTCGACAGGTTCGGCCCGTGTTCGCAGCAGCGGCTCGCGGAGTACCTCGCCGTGACCGGGCCGGCCGTCTCCCAGATGGTGGACGAGCTGGTCAGGGGCGGCCTGGTGCGCCGCGGCCGGGACCCGCGCGACCGGCGCCGGTACGCCCTGGAGGTGACCGACCTCGGCCGGGACGGACTCCGCGTGGTGGCCGGGGCGGTGGACTCCCTGGCGGCGGACGTGGCGGCCATGCTCGGTCCCGGCGGCGAGGACGAACTCCGCCTGCTGCTGGGGAAACTGCTGGCCGAAACGCATTCCGCGCCCGCCGGCCCGCTCTCCGGCCATTCCGCGGTGGTCGATTCCCCCACCCGAACTCCCGCCCAAATCCCCGTCCAAATCCCCGCCCAATACAGGGCTTGACGCTCCCGAGCAATTCTGTCACGCTTTGGCCAGCGGTTGATTCACGCCTTTTTCAAGGGCTCTCCGGAAAGAAATGGAGGGCCCTTTTCTCATGCACTTTTTCGCTGTGGACCGCACCTGACGAAGGAGACAGCTCATGGTCGCGAAGAGGAACGAAGGCGCGACGGAACCGGCGGAGCCGTCCGGGACGACGGGACCGGCGGGCATAACCGACGACATGACGTTCGACGTCATCATTCTCGGTTCCGGCCTGGCGGGTTCCGTGACCGGCACGATCATGGCGAAGAACGGTGCCCGGGTCCTGCTGGTCGACGCCGCCGCCCACCCCCGTTTCGCCATCGGTGAGTCGATGACTCCGCAGCTCGTCGAATGGATCCACATCCTCTCCGAGCGCCACGACATCCCCGAACTCAAGAGCCTGGCCAGCGTCCAGCAGTCCACCCGGGACATCGCCCCGACCTTCGGCACCAAGGCGCACTTCGGCTTCATGAAGCACGAGGTGGGCCGGGAACCCGACCCCCGCGAGGCGACCCAGCTGGCCCTGCCCAAGATCTTCCTGCAGAACAGCCACATGTTCCGCCAGGACAGCGACGCCTTCATGTTCCACGTGGCCGTGAAGTACGGCTGTGTGCCCCGGCAGAACTGGCGGGCGACCGCCGTCGACTTCGACGAGGACGGCGTGACCGTCACCGGCCGCAGTGCCGCCCCCGGCGCGCAGCCCGAGTTCTACCGCGGGAAGTACCTGGTGGACGCGTCGGGCTTCCGCTCGCCGCTCGCCGACAAGTTCGACCTGCGCGACAAGCCGGCCCGCTTCAAGCACCACTCGCGGTCGATGTTCACCCACTACGTCGGCGTCAAACCGTTCGACGACGTCAGCGGGCACCCCAAGGACCTGCGCCCGCCGGCCGACTGGCACACCGGCACCATGCACCACCTCATCGAGCGGGGCTGGTTCTGGATCATCCCGTTCGACAACCACCCGAAGTCGCGCAACCCGCTGTGCAGCGTGGGCCTGACCATCGACGAGCGCACCTATCCCAAGCCGGCGGACCTCACCCCGGAGCAGGAGTTCCAGCAGTTCCTCGACAAGTACCCCGCGGTCAAGCGGCAGTTCGACGGCGCCAGCCGCATCCGGGAGTGGATCTCCACTGACCGGCTGCAGTACTCGTCGAAGCAGACCATCGGTGACCGCTGGTGCCTGATGTCGCACGCGGCCGGCTTCCTCGACCCGCTGTTCTCCCGCGGCCTGTCCAACACCTTCGAGGTCGTCGACGCGCTCACCTCGCGTCTGGTGGAGGCCCTCGGGGACGGGGACTTCTCCGCGGAGCGCTTCGCGTACGTCGAGCGGCTGGAGCAGGGCCTGCTCCAGTACAACGACGAGCTGGTCAACAGCTCCTTCATCGCCTTCTCGCACTTCCGGCTGTGGAACGCGGTCTTCCGGGTCTGGGGCTCCTTCATCACCCCCGGCACGATGCGGCTGACGCGCGCCCGCCTCAAGCACGTCCGGGACGGGGACCCGCGCCACTTCCAGGAGCTGGAGGAGACGCAGTACCCGGGTCTGTGGTGGCCGCAGAGCGACCGGTTCAAGATCCTCCTGGAGTCGGCCGCCGAGACCTGCGAGAAGTACGAGGCGGGCGCGCTGACCGGCGACGAGGCCGCCGACGCCGTCTTCAAGCTGCTCGGCGACTCGCCCATCGTCAATCCGGTCTTCGGCTGGAAGGACGAGAACAAACGATTCATCTACCCGTCCACGGCGACCATGGCCCGCTTCCTGTACTGGGCCTCCGTCCAGGCCCCGCCGGAGATGAACAGCGTCGGCCGGGAGTTCCTGCTCGGCATCGTCAAGGCCGGCGCGAAGGTCCGCAAACTCCTCTGAAGCCCGGCGCGCGGCACGTCTTCGAACCCGCCACGAAAGGGATGCGCATGTCAGCAGCAGCGCGCTCGCTGATTCACACCCACGAGCGACAGCCGATCGAAGCACCGACCCTGCGCCGCGTGTGCGGCCTGTTCACGACCGGGGTCACGGTCATCACCACCGGGCCGGAGGGACGTGCCGAGGGCACGACCGTCAACTCCTTCACCTCCGTGTCGCTGGACCCGCCGCTCGTCCTGTTCTGCCTGCACAAGCAGTCACGGCTGCACGCGGTGCTGGAGGAGAGCGGCGGGTTCACCGTGAACTTCCTGTCCGGCCGGCAGGAGAAGCTGGCCCGGTCCTTCGCGGGGCGCCGGCCCGAGGGGTTCACCGGCGTACCGCACCACTTCACCGACGGCGGGCTGCCGGTGCTGACGGAGGCGCTGGCGTACCTGACCTGTACGACCGTCGACATCCACGCGGGCGGCGACCACGAGATCGTCGTCGGCGAGGTCGTCGAACTGGGCGTCCCGGACCACGGCCGGGAGCCGCTGATCTTCTTCGACGGCTCCCTGGGCGCGCTGGAGGCGGCGGCCGGCCGCTTCAACCAGGCGCAGGAGTCCGGGACTCCGGCCAGACGGGCGTCCTGACATGCGCAAGGTGCTCATCGCCAACCGTGGCGAAATCGCTGTCCGTGTGGCCCGGGCGTGCCGGGACGCGGGGATCGCGAGTGTGGCCGTATACGCCGATCCGGACCGGGATGCTCTGCATGTCCGGGCGGCGGATGAGGCGTTCGCCCTGGGCGGTGACACCCCGGCCACCAGTTATCTGGACATCGAGGAGGTTCTGGGCGCCGCGCGTGAGTCGGGGGCGGACGCGATCCATCCGGGTTACGGCTTCTTGTCGGAGAACGCGGAGTTCGCGCAGGCCGTGCTGGATGCGGGTCTGGTGTGGATCGGGCCGCCGCCGCAGGCGATCCGGGATCTGGGGGACAAGGTCGCCGCCCGGCACATCGCCCAGCGGGCGGGTGCGCCGCTGGTGGCCGGTACCCCGGATCCGGTCAGCGGGGCGCAGGAGGTGGTGGCGTTCGCGCGGGAGCACGGTCTGCCGATCGCGATCAAGGCGGCGTTCGGTGGTGGCGGGCGTGGTCTGAAGGTGGCCCGCACGCTGGAGGAGGTTCCCGAGCTGTACGACTCGGCGGTGCGCGAGGCGGTCGCCGCGTTCGGCCGGGGTGAGTGCTTCGTGGAGCGGTATCTGGACAAGCCGCGGCATGTGGAGACGCAGTGCCTGGCCGACTCTCACGGCAACGTGGTGGTCGTCTCGACCCGGGACTGCTCGCTGCAGCGCCGTCACCAGAAGCTGGTGGAGGAGGCCCCGGCGCCGTTCCTGTCCGA
>NZ_JBWKDW010000032.1:84236-100679 GCF_056435735.1 Streptomyces sp. NPDC043878 | reverse complement strand
GGGGGGGGGGGGGGGGGGGGGGGGGGGGGGGGGGGGGGGGGGGGGGGGGGGGTGTTGGGGGGGGGGGGGGGGGGGGGGGGGGGGGGCGTGGGGGGGGGGGGGGGGGTGGGGGGGGGGGGGGGCGGGCGGGGGCGGCCCCGGCGCTCAGCCCCGGCTGGCGCGGACGACGTCGGCGAGGGAGGTGGCGGGGTGGCCCGTGAGGCGGGGTACCGCGTCGCTGACCCCGTCGAGGGCACCGGCCGCGATGGCCGTGTAGGTGGACACCCAGGCGTCGAGCTGCCACTGCGGCGCGCCGTAGGAGGCACGGGAGGCGTACGCCTCCTCGACCGTCTCGGGTTGGTAGGTGATGGTGCGACCGAGCTCCTCGGACACGATCGCGGCCGCCTCGTCCAGCGTGAGGGACGCCGGCCCGGTCAGGTCGTAGACGGCGCCCACATGGTCGGTGGGGCGGGTCAGGACCGCGGTGGCGGCGTCGGCGATGTCCTCCTGGCCGACGAACGCGGCGCTGCCCTGCCCGGCGGGACCGCGGATGACGCCGTCCTCGCCGGCGAGATCGGGCACGAACTCCGCGTACAAGTTGTCCCGGAGGAAGGTGTACGCCAGGCCGCTCGCCCGGATGTGCTCCTCGGTGTGGAAGTGGTCGCGTGCCAGGGTGAACGTGGCGTCGGGGGCCGCGCCGAAGAAGGAGACGTACACGAGGTGCCGCACGCCGGCCGCCGCGGCGGCGTCCACGAACCGCTTGTGCAGGGTGAGCCGGTCGGCGCTCTCGGAGGCGGACACCATGAGGAGGGTGTCGACGCCGGCGAGGGCGTCGGTCGAGGTGGCTCGGTCGCCGTAGTCACCTCGTACGGCGATCGCCCCCTCCAGGTGCGGGGCGCGCTCGGGGCGGCGGACCACCAGCTTCTGCGGGACGTCCCGCTCGGCGAGGCGCCGGGCGACGAGCGCGCCGAGACGTCCGGTGGAGCCGGTGACGGCGATCGTGGGGGCGGGTACGTCGGACATGATGTGCATCGCTTCCTGTGGTGGGGAGGGCCGCGCTTCGGGGTTGCCCGTCAGGGGGTGAGCCCGCTCAGGAACCGGTCCGCCCCGAAGGGAACGGACAGGGCTCGGTCGCCGAGGTCCGCGGGGACTTCGGGGTGGTCCGGGTTGACGCGGACCAGGCGGGCCCGCGGCGTGTGGCGCACCAGGTTCTCCATGGGCCGGCGGATCACACCGGGAGTACTGAACCCGGCGCCGATTTCGAGGACGAGCACCATGCTGTCCGTGGGCGCGCCGTCGAGCCACCGGGCCAGCCGCGGCCCGGCCGCCAGGTAGGCGTCGTCCACGAACTCCGGGCCGACCCGGACGTTGGGGAACACGTCGGCGCCGCAGCGGGGGCAGTGCGGCAGGGCCGCGGGGTCGGTGACCCGGCCGCTCTCACGGTCGTAGGCGGCGAGGATCCGGTCGAGGAACGGCTTGCTGTCCCATGTCTCGCGGGTGCACGGGACGGTGCACTGGAGGCGGCCGTAGTCGCCCTGCGGGGTGAAGACGCGGTCCGCCGCGAAGCCGCTGCGGACGAAGAGGGCGTCGACGTTGGACGTCATCACCCAGTGGTCGCGGTCGCCCACGACGGCCCGCAGGTGCTGGTAGAGGGCGTTCGGGCCGGGGCTGTGGCGGATGTCGTCGATGTGGACGGCCCAGTAGCCCCACATCATGTCCTCCGGCAGGGGGACGCCGAGCAGATAGCGGGAGCGCAGGCCCAGTCGGTGCAGCGCCGGCAACAGTTCCCTGAAGCGGTCGGTGTCGCCGTAGTCGTAGCCGGCCGCCGCGCTCAGGCCCGCGCCGGCCGCGACGAGAACGTGGTCGGCGTCGCGCAGCCAGGCCCGGAACGTCGCGCGGCTCTGTGCCATGGCGTCGCGGGTGCCCCCGTTGCCGCGGGTGCCGTCGGTGTCGCGGGTGTCGCTCGTCGTGCTCACGACGCGGTTGTCCTTTCCGGTGCCGCGAGGGTACGGGGGTGCGGCTCAGGTACGTGGTGACGGCCGTGGTCAGCTCGTGGGCGAGGCCAGGGAACCGGTGAGAGGGCCGCCCGGTGGGTGGTGCGCGCCGCCGGCGTCACCACCAGCCTACGAGGCGGACGGCGCGGGAGCCGGATACAGTTCCGACTGATGATGGTCAAAAACCGACACGACTCGGCGCGAGAGATCCCCGAGGTCCTCTTCGCCGCACCGGCGGGCACTCCCGCGGGCATCGAGGTGATGTCGCTGGCCGACCTGCGCGAGCGCTTCGGCGGCCGTACCCCCGACCGTCCGCAGCGCCCCGACTTCCACCACCTGATCAGCCTCACCGCGGGCGACCTCCGGCACACCGTCGACTTCACCGGTTACGCCCTCAGGCCCGGCTCCTGGCTGTGGGTGCGCCCGGGGCAGGTGCACCAGTGGGGCGACCTCACCGAGGCCGAGGGCACACTGATCCTGTTCCAGCACGACGTCCTCGACGCGGCCACCGCAACGGCCGCCCGCCTCGACGACCCGTACGCCCCTGTCGCGGGCACGCCCGTCGGTGACGACGCCGAGGCACTGGACACGGCCGCGCGACACCTGAGCCGCGAGTTCCACGCGCTCGGCCAACTGCCCCTGGACGTACACCTGATGGCCCTGCGTCACCTACTGGCCGTCCTCCTGCTGCGCCTGGCCCACCTCGCCGTCCCGGTCGGCAGCCCCGCGCCGACGCCGGACGAGACGTATCTGCGGTTCCGGGACGCGCTCGAACGGCATTTCACCCGCACCCGGCGCGTCGAGGACTACGCCGGCATGCTCGGCTACTCCGCCCGCACCCTCGCCCGGGCGACTCTCGCCACCGCGGGGCTCAGCGCCAAGGAGTTCGTCGACCGCCGGGTGGTCCTGGAGGCCAAGCGGCTGTTGGCGCACGGCGACCGGACCGCGGCCCAGATCGCCGACCAGCTCGGCTTCGCCCATCCCTCGCAGTTCGGCAAGTACTTCACGCACCGGACCGGGCGGTCGCCGATCGACTTCCGCAACGCTGTACGGGGGCGCGGCGAAGGGGCCGGCGCGCCGACTGCCGCCGGCCGGTAGTCCACCACGCGGCGGGCCCGCCCCGGACGCTGGGCGCGACCGCTGTACCGGGCGGCACCGGACGGCCGGAAGGATCAGACGGCCGCCGGGTCGTTCCGGGCCCGCTCGGAGGACCCGGGCGGGTCCGCTCACGGCAGGCGTGGCAGGACGTCCCGCGCCGCGTGGCTGAGGATGCGCAGGTCCTCCGCGAAGCGTTCCCGGTCCTCGGCGGGCAGCGGGTCCAGGAAATAGCGCCGGATGTTCTCCACATGCACGCCGGAAGCGCGCACCGCGGTCTGAGCCCCCAGCGGCGTGAGCCGTACGAGCCGCCCCCGACGGTCGCCGGGAGCCTCGGTGCGCTCGACCAGGCCGGCCGCCTCCATCCGGTCCACCAGCCGCGTCGCACCGCCCGTCGTCAGAACCTGCTCCTGGGCGATGGCACGCATCGGCAGTCCCGGCTCACCGGCCCGCCCGAGGATCAGCAGCACCTCGAACGTGAGATGGCTGATCCCGCACTCCTCCTCGAGCGCCCGCCCGAGGATGTACTCCAGCCGGTTGGCGGCGCCCTGCAGCCGGCCGAAGGCCAGGATCAGCTGGTGATCCGCTGCCTCCTTGGCCGTCGTGATGTCCGCTCCCTCGCTCACGGCCCCACCGCCTTTCTGGTCGCCTCCGGCACGTCGCCTCCGGCACGAAGGTATCGATCATGCCGTGCAGACAGGACGGCGGGCGGCACTTCCGGCATCGGCGGTCACGGCCCGCGGATCGGATGGACCGGGCGGATCGGGCGGATCGGGCGGGTCAGGTGACCGGGTGGACACGAGGTGCGGCAGGTGGCGTGTGATCCGCCTGACGGGAGGCCCGTCGCGGGCTGCCGTCGCCGGCTGCCGGGCGGTCTCGTTCCCCGACGAAAGTCGGGGGTGCCGGTGCCCGTTCGCCGGGGGCGGGGGCTCGTCCCGCCTCCCTACGATGGGGAGGTGGAATCCGGGCCGGGACGCGGTGTGCCGTGGTGGATCGAGGCAGCGGCGGCTGTGGTGCTGGCGCTGCTGTCCCTGTTGGAGGGTTTCCGGTCGGCCGGTGACACCCTGGCCGACCCCGCCCCGTGGCTGGCGGTGGCCGCCGCGGTCGCGGTGGTCGGCCGGCACCGCTTCTCGCGGACGGTGGCGGCCCTGGCGCTCGCCGCGGTCGCCCTGGGCTCACTGTTCCCGCTGCTGGTGACGCTGTATCACTTCTCCTCGCGGGACCGGTTGCGCGCGGTGTGGGTGTGCCTGGGCATCGCCCTGGGCGTCGGGCTGCCCTGGTTCGCCGTCGCGGCGGCCCTCGGCCACCCCCTCCACGGGGGACGGCTGAGCACCTGGACCAGCGGCGGTGTCGTCAATGCCGTGCTGGTGGGGCTGGCCCTGGCACTCGGTATGTGGACGGGCAGCCGGCGCAGGCTGCTGCACGCGCTGACCGAGCAGGTGGCACAGCTGCGCGTGGAGCGTGAACTGCGGTCCGGACAGGAGCGGTTGGCGGAGCGGGCCCGGATCGCCCGCGAGATGCACGACGTCCTGGCTCACCGGCTGAGCCTGCTGGTGCTGCACACCGGGGTGCTGCAACGGCGCACCGAGGGGATGCCGCCCGCGGCGGTGGAGCGCGTCGCCCTGCTGAGAACCACGGCCGGACAGGCCCTGGACGACCTGCGCGAGGTGCTGGGCGTCCTCCGCTCCGACACGCCCTCCCGGTCGGGCGGCCCGCCCGCGGTCGGTACGGACGGCGCGACGACCGCCGAGGCGCCCGGCCCTACAGGAGCTGACCGACCTGCTCGCCGAGGCACGGGCCGCTGGTCAGGTGATCGACGCGGTGGTCTCCGGCGACGAGGGGAGCACCCCCACCAGTCACCGGCTGGCCGTGCACCGGCTCGTGCGCGAGGCCCTCACCAACACACGCAGGCACGCTCGCGAGACGCCCGTCGCGGTGCGCGTGCACTACGGTCCGCCGGCCACCACGGTGGAGGTCGTCAACGGCCCCGCCACGGACGCCGGGAACACCGGGAACACCGGGACTACCGGGAACGCCGGGAACACCAGGACCGGGAACGCCGGGAACACCAGGACTGGGAACGCCGGGACTACCGGGAACGCCGGGAACACCAGGACCGGGAACGCCGGGAACGCCGCGAGTTCGCCGACGGGTGAGGGCCCGGCCGGGGACGCGGCCGGCGCGGCGCCCGGCGGCTACGGCCTCGTCGGTCTGACGGAGCGGGTCACGGCACTGGGCGGTCACCTGCACGCCGGTTCCTCCGGGGCCGGCTGGCGGCTCGCCGCCCGGCTGCCCACCCCGTCCCCTGCCTACCCTCCGGTGCCCGCCTCGCCGTCGCTCCCGGTCCGACCCGGCGGCGTGACGTCGGCCCCGGACGGGTCGTGACGGCCCGAGGAGAGGCTCCGGACCCGGCCCGGGTGCCCGGACCCGGTCCCAGCCACGGGGGACGACAAGGAGGGGACCGCCGAACCCGAGGGGATCTGCTGGAGCCGCTTGTGCCGCTCGTACTCCTCGCGCTCCATGCCATGCCCGTCGGGATGGTCCTCCCGCCAGGTGTCCACCGGGCTGCCGTCCGGGCGGATGAGCACGGGGTCGTCGTAGTCGCTGTGGTCGGCCTTCGGATCCGCCGTCTCGGCCGGCAGGGATGGCGTCGTCATTCCGCCCTCCTCCTCCAGGCCTCCTCGGGTTTCCTCGGGCTACGCCGGGTTTCCTCGGTTCACCGCTCAGTGGAACTGGGGCACGATCAGATAGATCCCGTACGCCACCACGGCCACGCAGGCGAGCAAGCACAGGCCGGCCTGTGCGAGGCCGGGGGCGGAGGTGCCACCGCCGTCCTCGCGCGCTCCCTCGAACCGGGCGAGACCAAGAACGCCGAGCGCGAAGACGACGACCACCGCCACGGTGACGCCGACGCTCACCGCGGCGACCTCGCCGAGTGCGGTCCAGTCGAGACTCATCGGATGACTCCCTTTGCTCACGCGGCCGTGCCGACGCTCGCCGGCACGTCGGTGCGGAGGTTGACCTCGTGGGTGTCGTTGACGTTGTCGGCGTGCACCGGGTTACGGCGGGAGAGCACGACGATCCCCACGGCGACGGCGGCGCCGACCAGCGCCACGACGACGGTGCCGGCGTCGCCGCCGTGCTTGACCGCGCTCGCCGAGAGTCCGCCGACCAGCGCGGCGGCGGGCAGCGTGATCAGCCAGGCGACCACCATCCGGCCCGCGACGCCCCAGCGGACCTCCGCGAGGCGGCGGCCCAGGCCCGCACCGAGGATGCTGCCGGAGGCGACCTGCGTGGTGGACAGGGCGAAGCCCAGGTGGGCGGAGGTCAGGATCACCGTGGTGGAGGCCGTCTCGGCGGCGAAGCCCTGCGGGGACTGGATCTCGGTCAGCCCCTTGCCCATGGTGCGGATGATCCGCCAGCCGCCGATGTAGGTGCCGAGACCGATCGCGAGACCGGCCGAGGCGATCACCCACACCGGGGGACCGGCGTCGTGGCCGAGCGCGCCCGCCGAGATGAGGGTGAGCGTGATGACGCCCATGGTCTTCTGCGCGTCGTTGGTGCCGTGCGCGAGGGAGACCAGGGACGCGGAGGCGATCTGGCCGAGCCGGAACCCCTTAGTGACCGTCTTCCTGCGGGCGCGGGCGGTCAGCTTGTATGCGAGGTAGGTCGCGATCAGCGCGGCCACGCCCGCCACCACGGGCGAGGCCACAGCCGGTATCAGTACCTTCTCGACGACCTTGTCGAAGTGGACGCCGTCCGCCCCGGCCCCCACCCACACCGCACCGATCAACCCGCCGAACAGCGCGTGTGAGGAACTCGACGGCAGTCCCAGCAGCCAGGTCATGAGATTCCACAGGATCGCGCCGACCAGCCCAGCGAAGATCATCCCGGGGGTGACCAGGGTGTCGTCCACGATGCCGGCGGAGATCGTCCTGGCGACCTCGGTGGACAGGAAGGCACCGACGATGTTGAGGGCACCGCTCACCAGCACCGCCGTACGCGGCTTCAGCGCGCCGGTCGCGATGGACGTGGCCATCGCGTTGGCGGTGTCGTGGAATCCGTTGGTGAAGTCGAAGGCAAGGGCCGTGATGATGACGACCGCCACGAGGAACGTGATGTGGTCCATCGCCCCAGTGCAACAAGCGCTTCCATACGGCGGGCGAACGCCAGGCAAAGCACGGTTCAGGACCATGCGCCCAGTCGGTGATGACCGTGTGGGTCTCCCGTGGGGGGGCCGGCCGACCGCGGCCTCTCTCGCATCAACTCCCGTAAGGGGCGCGGGCTCGGGTCCGCCGCGGCGGGCGCGGTCGTTCAGCGGGGGTCGTGGGTGGGTCCCTCGTTCCGGGACCGGGTGGCCTGCCGGCTGGCGAGCGGTCGGAGGCGGCGCCCGGAGGTCGTGCCGGGCCCGGCGGCGCACGGGTTCAGGTCGAAGACCGGCGCGTGCGGACGTCACCTGCCCCGGTGTTCGCCCGGGTCCGACTGCTCCAGGTGGGAGGCCAGCACGGCGGCCTGTACGCGCCGTTGGACGCCCAGCTTGGCGAGCAGGCGGGAGATGTGGTTCTTGACGGTCTTCTCCGACAGGTACAGCTTCTTGCCGATCTCGCGGTTGGTGAGGCCGTCGCCGATCAGGGCCAGGATGTCCCGCTCGCGCGGTGACAGGCTCGCCAGCTCGGACGGTACGGCCGGACTGTCCGCCGGGTCGGCGCGCAGCGAGCGCATCAGCCGGGCGGTGGTCGCGGGATCCAGCATCGACTGGCCCGAGGCGACCGTGCGTACCGCCGAGACGAGGTCGGACCCCTTGATCTGCTTGAGGACGTAGCCGGAGGCACCCGCCATGATCGCGTCGAGCAGGGCTTCCTCGTCGTCGAACGAGGTCAGCATCAGACAGGCCAGCTCCGGCATCTGGCTGCGCAGCTCCCGGCAGACGGAGATGCCGTCGCCGTCCGGCAGCCGTACGTCGAGGACGGCGACGTCGGGGCGCAGCGCGGGGCCCCGGGCGAGCGCGTGGTCGACGGTGCCGGCGTCGCCGACCACCGCGATGTCCGGCTCGGTGTCGAGCAGGTCGGCCAGACCGCGGCGGACGACCTCGTGGTCGTCCAGCAGGAACACGCGGATCGGGTTGCGCTCGCTGAACGTGCGCGGCTCCGGCATGGTGACCCCTTCGTTCCCGGTGAGGACGGACTGCGGGCTGTTCCTCATGCCGATCATCACGCGTGGGGGCCGAACGCACCAGGGCCGATCGGCCCCTTCGGGGTCCGTTCGAGGCAGGCGGGGGCGGATCAGACGGTGCTGCCGGCGCCGTACGGGGCGTACAGGTCCAGGAGGCGGGTGCGGGCCGAGCGGAGGCGGTGGGCGAGTACCTGGCCCGCCCACTGGCTGACGTCGCCGGCGAGAGCGGGATCGTCGGCGCACATCGACCGGATGGCCGTGGCGTCGAACTCGTAGGCCCGTACGGGTGTGGTCGTCCCGGCGCCCAGGTGCCAGATGTGCGGGGCGAACAGCCAGGACCAGCCGACCAGTTCGTTGTGCCCGAGGCTCTCGATGACGGCCGCCCGGCAGCCGGGGACCCGCATGTCGAGCTCGATCCTGCCGGTGCGGATGATCCAGAAGCGGTCGGCGTGCCCACCCTCGTTGAACAGGCGCGTCCCCTGGGGGATGGACACCTCCCGGGCGAAGCGCATGAGCCGTCCGCGGTGTTCGACGGACAGTGCGCGCAGCATGCTGGGGGTGGAAGAGACGTTCATGAGGTGCCTCCCTGGCGGAGTGCGGGCTTCCGGAGCCATCCTGTTCGCCGGCCGCGCGCGTGCGCATGGGCCACCCGGCCCACTGATCGGCCCGTTCGGTACCGAGGAGTGGTGGAGGAGTGGTGGCGGTACGACGCCGAGGACGGGCCGGTCGGGTCTGCGCGGGCCGGCCTACCGGCGGTCGAGCCACGCCCGGTAGGCGGCCACGGCCGTCGGGAGCGTCGGGAAGATCCGGTCCCTGCCGACCGAGTCCGCCAGACCGTACGCCTCCAGGTCGTCCAGCAGGTCCTGCTTGACCCGGGCGAGGGCGAACTCGACACCCCGCCCGAGGAGCTCGCGGCGCACCCCGTCGACCGCGTCGAGGGCGGTGATGTCCACCTCGACGTTCGCCTCGGTGTTCAGCACGAACCACCGCACCGGGTCGGTCTGTTCGTCGACGGCGGCCAGGGCGCGGCGCCGGAAGTCCTCGGCGTTGGCGAAGAACAGGGGCGAGTCGTAGCGGTAGACGAGCAGACCGGGAATCGTGCGGGCCAGCGGGTAGTCGTCGACGTCGTGCATGCCGGCCACCCCGGGGACCAGGCCCTCGACGGCGTCGTGCGGCCGGGCCACCCGGGTCAGCAGCTCGGCCACCGACAGGCCGACGGCCACGATCACCCCGTACAGGATGTCCAGGGCGAGCACCCCCGCGAGGCAGCCGAGTGCCAGCAGCAGTTCCCGGCGGCGGAAGGACGCCAGTCGGCGGAAGCCCGCGAGGTCGATCAGGCGGACCGCGGCGTAGACGACGAGCGCGCCGAGCACGGCGGAGGGCATGCGGGTCAGCAGGGGGCTGAGGAAGAGCAGTACGGCCAGCACCACCGCTCCGGCGACCAGGGAGTAGCCCTGGCTGCGGGCGCCCGCCGAGGAGGCGAGGGCGGTGCGGCTGGCGCTGCTGCTGACCGGGAAGCCGTGCAGCACGCCGGCGCCGAGGTTGGCTGCGCCCAGGGCGAGGAACTCCTGGTCGGCGTCGAGCCCGGGGCCCTCGTCGTCGTCCTCGCCGGTGAAGGCCCGTGCGGTGAGGACGAAGTCGGTGTAGGCGACGAGCAGCACGCCGAGGGCCGGCAGCACGAGGTGGGGCAGTTCGCCCAGGTCCGGGACGGCCACGTCCGGCAGGCCGGAGGGGACCTCGCCGATCACCTTGAGCCCGTACCGGCCGTCGAGGTCGAAGACGACCACGGCGGCGGTCGCGAGGACGACGGTGACCAGCGGGCCGGGCACCACGGGGACGAACCAGGTCATCAGAAAGAGGAACGCGAGGGCGGTCGCCGAGAAGACGACGGTGGCGAGGTGTGCGTCCGCCAAGTGGCTGAAGAACGACCACAGTCGCGCGAAGAACTCCGCACCGGAGGTGGGCACCCCGGTGAGTTTGGTCAGCTGGTCCACCATCATGGTCAACGCCACGCCGGCGAGATAGCCGATCAGGACCGGGCGGGAGAGCAGGTCCGCGAAGAAGCCCAGCCGCACCACGCGGGCGACCAGGCACAGCAGTCCGACCGTGACCGCGAGGGCCGCCGCCAGGGAGGCGTAGCGCCGGGGGTCACCCGCGGCGAGCGGTGCGACCACGGTGGCCGTCATGAGAGCGGTCGTGGACTCGGGGCCGACCGACAGCAGGCGCGAGGAACCGAGCAGCGCGTACAGGCCGAGGGCGGGGAGGATCGCCCACAGACCGGTGACCGGGGGCAGCCCCGCCACCCCCGCGTACGCCATGACCTGCGGCACGAGATACGCGGCCACGGTCACGCCGGCGAGCAGGTCACCCGTGAGCCAGGAGCGGCGGTAGCCCAGCAGCGCCACGAGTCCGGGCAGCAGCCTCCGCCACTGCGGAACGAACCTGGTCGACCCGTGCGACATCTGCCCTCTTCCGTCGTCTGACCTCATGATTCACCGGTGGGCGACCGGGCGCGAGGGCAACGGCGGCAGCGGCGGGCCCGGTGCTCCGCGTCGGGCCAACGGACTGCGCGCGCGGGGCCGTTCGGCCCCATGGCCGCGGACCTTCGGCATCCGGTGGCGGCCGCCGTGCGGGACCAGAGTGAGTCCGGTCAGGCAGCGATCCGACCGCCCTCGAAGGGATACACGACCATGGCCGTGCACGAGTACCCGCACCGGAGTTCCCGGTTCCATCTGCCGTCGTTCCGCAGGCACACGACCGTCTCCGCTGCCGAGCCGGGCGTCTCGGCGCGCGCCGACAGCCGCGCCGCGGGGGCCTACGCCCTGGCGTCCCTGCGTCTGCTCACCGGGTTCGTGTTCCTGTGGGCCTTCCTCGACAAGACCTTCGGTCTCGGCTACGCCACCCCGTCCGGCGAGGGCTGGATCGACGGCGGATCGCCGACGAAGGGCTTCCTCGGCTCGGTCGCCGCCGGGCCGATGGAGTCGGCCTTCCATTCCTGGGCCGGCGACCCGTGGGCGGACTGGCTGTTCATGCTCGGCCTGCTCGGGATCGCTCTCGCGCTGCTCGCGGGGGTCGCGCTGCGGTTCGCCGCCGTGGCCGGCACCGCGATGATGGCGCTGATGTGGATCGCCGAGTGGCCGCCCGCCAAGCACCTCTCGGACGGTTCGGCGAGCATGTCGACCAATCCGTTCGTCGACTACCACGTCGTCTACTCCGTCGCCCTGATCGTGGTGGCCGCGCTCGCCGCCGGCGACACCCTGGCCGCGGGCGGGCTCTGGGCCAGGCTGCCCTTCGTCCGCGACCACCGCTGGCTGCGCTGACCACCGACCGCCCGGTGGGTCGCTCCTCCGGCCCGCCGCGCCCGGCCCTACGGGGGGTCGGTCGGCCCCGGTTCGGGACCACTGGCCCCTGCACGCGGAACTCCCCGAGGACGACGCTGGAATCAGATCCCTCACCCAGGAGGTGGAGTTCATGCTCCGCACCATCACCGTCGGCCTCGACGGTTCACCCGAGAGCCGGGCCGCCGCGGAATGGGCGGCCCGCGAAGCCGCCCTCCGCACCCTGCCACTGAAGATCGTCCACGTCTGGGAGCCCGTACCGGAGCCCGTCGCGCAGGCCCCCCTCCTGGGGGCGGAGACCCAGCAGCACTGGACCGAGCGGATACCCCGCGAAGCAGCCGAGGGCATCGCCCTGCGGCATCCCGGCGTCGAGGTGAGCAGCGAGCAGGTCACCGGCCGTCCGGGGGACGTCCTGGCCGAGGCGGCGAAGGGCGCCGAGCTCCTCGTGCTGGGCTCCCGCGGTCTCGGCGGGCTCAGCGGCTTCATGGTCGGCTCGGTCGGTCTGTCCGTCCTCGCGCACACGGAGCGCCCGGTGGTGCTCGTCCGTGCGCTGGAGGCGGCCGCCGACGAGCACGAGACGGACCCGGTGGGTGTGCCGTCCGCGGCGACCCCGTTCAGGCCCGTGGTGCTCGGGCTCGACACCGAACACCCCGACGGGACGCTGATCGAGTTCGCCTTCGACGCCGCCGTGCGCCGCGCGACGTCCCTGCGGGTCGTGCACGGCTGGAACCCGCCGCCGTACTACGCGTTCGGGACGCCCACCGACCCCGCACTGCACGAGAGCCTGGTGCTGCGCGCGGCCGGGGAACTGACCGAGGCGCTGCGGCCCTGGCGGCAGAAGTTCCCGGACGTCGAGGTCACCGAGTTGTCCCGCTACGGCAGTGCGGCCGTCCACGTCGTGGACGCCTCTCGCGAGGCATCCCTCGTCGTCGTGGGCCGGCGCGCCCGCCGCAGCCCCTTCGGCGCCCACGTCGGCCATGTCGCGCACGCGGTCCTGCACCACTCCACCGCCCCCGTCGCCGTCGTCCCCCACAGCTGACCCGTCCCGAGGAGAGGAGACCCATGAAGGCAGCGGTCGTACGAGCGTTCGGTGAGCCCCTGGTCATCGAGGAGCGCCCCGACCCCGAACCGGGCCCCGGCCAGGTCCGCGTCCGGGTGGAGGCGTCCGGACTGTGCCACACCGACATCCACGCGGCGCACGGCGACTGGCCGGTAAGGCCGACCCCGCCGTTCGTCCCCGGCCACGAGGGCGTGGGCCTGGTGGAGGCGCTCGGCGCGGGCGTCACCCGCCTGGCCCTCGGGCAGCGGGTCGCCGTGCCCTGGCTCGGCAGGGCCTGCGGGCGGTGCGAGCACTGTCTGTCCGGCTGGGAGACGCTCTGCGAGCAGCAGGTCAACACCGGCTACGGCTGCGACGGCGGACACGCCGAGAAGATGCTGGCCTGGGCCGACTTCGCCCAGCCCGTGCCGGACGGGATCACCGCCCTGGACGCCGCCCCGCTGACCTGCGCGGGCGTGACGACGTACAAGGCGCTGAAGGTCGCCGACGTGAGACCCACCCAACTGGTCGCGGTCTCCGGCGTCGGCGGTCTCGGCCACCTCGCGGTGCAGTACGCGAAGATCGCCGGTGCCACCGTCGCGGCGATCGACGTCACCGACGAGAAGCTCGAACTCGCCGCGGAACTGGGCGCGGACCTCGTCATCGACGCACGCAAGGACGACGTCGGTGAAGTGCTCAAGCGGTACGGCGGCGCTCACGCGGCCATCGCGCTCGCGGTGGACGACGCGGCCTTCGAGGCCGTCAACTCCGGGCTGCGGCGCGGCGGCAAGCTCGTTATGGTGGCTCTACCGGCGCACGGCACGGTACGTCTGCCGATCTTCGACACCGTGCTCAACGGGACCTCGGTGATCGGCTCGATCGTCGGCACCCGGCAGGACCTCGCCGAGGTCTTCCAGCTCCACGCGGCAGGACGCACCAAGGTCATCTACGAGACCCGCCCGCTCGCCTCCGTCAACGAATGCGTCGACGAGGTGCTGCGCGGCGAGGTCAGGGCCCGGATCGTCTTCGACCTGGGCGCGGGACGGTGAGAACGATGGACCTTCCGATCGTCGTCGGCGTGGACGGCTCCGCACCGAGCCTGCGGGCGGTCGACTGGGCCGCCGACGAGGCCGCCCTGCGCGGGCTACCGCTGCGGCTGGTGTACGCCTCCCTCTGGGAGAGGTACGAGGGCGTCGCGCAGGCGGGGGATCCGGGCGAGCCGTCCGAGCAGGTCATGGCCGAGGACGTCGTGCGGGCCGCCGCACAGCGGGCCCGTCTGCGCCGGCCAGGCGTCGAACTCTCCACCGGCGTGCTGCCGGGGGAGCCCGCGTACGCGCTGCTGCGGGAGGGCGCCCACGCCGCCCTGCTGGTGCTCGGCGCCCGGGGCCGCGGCGGCCTCGCCGAGATGCTGCTCGGGTCGGTCGGCCTCACCGTCGCCGCCCACGCCGAATGCCCGGTCGTCGTGCTGCGCGGCGACGACCCGGGTGGAACCACTACGCGGCGCCGCGTCGTGGTGGGCGTCGGCGAGAAGGCGGCGGACTCCGCGGCCCTGCGCTTCGCCGTCCAGGAGGCCGGGCTGCGCCACGCGCCCCTGCACGCCGTACGGGCCTGGCGATGTCCCGCCCACGAGAGCACCGACCACCCGCTGTTCTCCGGTGAACCGGCCCGGCTGCACGAGCAGCAGGCCGCCGAGGCGCTGGAGCAGGCGCTGAAGGACGTACCGGCCGACCTGGAAGCGCGCCGGGACACGGTGGAGGGCCCCGCCCGCAAGGTGCTGCTAGCCGCCTCGCAGGGCGCCGACCTGCTGGTGGTCGGCGCCCGGCGCACCCCGGGGTACCACGGCCTTCAGCTGGGGCATGTCGCCCACGCCGTGCTGCACCACGCCGCCTGCCCCGTCGCGGTCGTACCCGAGCGGGGCTGAGGAGGTGACCTGCCGCTCAGAGCACCGCCGCGTGGTCGGGGACGTAGGTCTGCAGATCGCGCGGCGGACGCTCGTAGCCGGTCGACGCGGGCCGCTCCGGCATCTTCAGCACCGGCGGCGGCACGTCGTGGTAGGGCACGGTGCTCAGCAGGTGGGCGATCATGTTCAGCCGCGCCCGGCGCTTGTCGTCGCTCTCGACCACGTACCAGGGCGCTTCCGCGATGTCGGTGTGCACCAGCATCGCGTCCTTCGCCCGGGAGTACGCCTCCCACCGGCTGAGGGACTCCAGGTCCATGGGCGACAGCTTCCAGCGCCGCAGCGGGTCCTCCAGCCGGCGCCGGAACCGCTCATGCTGCTCGGTGTCGCTCACCGAGAACCAGTACTTGCGCAGCAGGACACCGTCCTCGACCAGCATCCGCTCGAAGATCGGGCACTGCCGGAGGAAGAGCTGGTACTCCTCCCGCGTACAGAAACCCATGACGTGCTCGACGCCGGCCCGGTTGTACCAGGACCGGTCGAACAGCACGATCTCCCCGGCCGCCGGCAGGTGCTCGACGTACCGCTGGAAGTACCACTGGGTGCGCTCGCGCTCGGTCGGCTTCGGCAGCGCGGCGATGCGTGCCACGCGCGGGTTGAGGTGCTCCGCGACCCGCTTGATGGTGCCGCCCTTGCCCGCCGCGTCCCGCCCCTCGAAGACCACGACCAGCCGGGCGCCCTCCGCCCGCACCCACTCCTGCAGCCGCACCAGCTCCGTCTGGAGCCGGAGCAGTTCCTTCTCGTACGCCTTGCGCGGCAGGGTCACTGCCTTCTTGCCGGCCATGCCGCCTCCACCGCCCGATGACCCACACCGATGACATCCGGAGTCACCCATGCCCACGGTCGAACACCAGGACGCCACCGTACTGACCGGCGAGGAGCCGCGCACCCTGGACGCTCATTGGCGGGCCGCCGACCACCTCTGGAACGGCCCCGTGTGGCCCCTGGACCGCTCCTGCCCTCCGCCGGACGGATCGAGGCGCCGGAGCGTCATGACGCAGAGCCGTGACCACGGACGACCTGATCGATCGCCCGATCCGTGCGGGCCGCGCGGAGGAGACGGCGGCCACGGGGGAACGCGGGAGCGACCCGGCGATCGCCCCCTCCACGACCGCCGGGGCAGGAAGGCACAGGCCCTGCGCGCGTGGCCGAGGGCCGGACGCGCGCCCTGTGAAAGGAGGCGGACCTCATGACCGGCACCGTGTTGGTCACCTACGGAACGACGAACGGATCCACCGCGCGGATCGCGGACACGGTCGCCGGCGTCCTGCGTGAGAACGGGCTGACCGTCGAGTCGCTGCCGGCCCGGTCGGTGACGAGCGTCCTGCCGTACGACGCCGTCGTGGTCGGCGGTGGCTTGTACACAGGGCGCTGGCACAAGGACGCGCGGCGGTTCGTCCGCCGGTTCCGCAAGGCGCTGTCGCAGCGCCCGGTGTGGTTCTTCAGCAGCGGACCGCTCGACCCCTCGGCCTCCGAGCGGGACGTCCCGCCCGTCCGTGGCGTGCAGCGGACCATGGCGCGGCTGGACGTCCGGGAGCACGTCACCTTCGGAGGATGCCTGGAAGAGGGTGCCAGGGGGCGGGTGGCCGGGATGATCCTCCGCTCCGGGAAGGGCGGCGACTTCCGGGACTTCGGCGCGATCGAGGCATGGGCGCAAGGTGTCGCCGACGACTTGTCCCGTTCGTAGGGGCGGTGGAGGGAGGCTGGGCGTGCGCCGGCAGTGGAGGGGGGCTTGCCGGGCCGGGGGTTGCGTCCTGCCCGGCGGGGGGGGGGGGGGGGGGGGGGGGGGGGGGGGGGGGGGGGGGGGGGGGGGGGGGGGGGGGGGGGGGGGGGAGGGCGAGAGGGGGAAGGGGGGGGGGGGGGGGGGGAAGA
>NZ_JBWKDW010000032.1:44489-84226 GCF_056435735.1 Streptomyces sp. NPDC043878 | reverse complement strand
AGGCGGCCTCCACCCACCCCACAACCGTCGCGGCCCTCCCCCCTCCCCCTCCCCCCCCCCCCCCCCCCCCTCCCCCCCCCCCCTCCCCCCCCCCCCCCCCCCCCCCCCCGGGCCCGGTTCTACGGCGTCGCCCACGCCGGCACCACGGCGACGGGGCACGCGGCCGTGCCCACCAGCGCCCGCACGACCCGGCCCCATCCGTCGGACGGCTTCCGGCCCACCACGAGGAGCGTGGCGCTCGCGGAGTGGTGCAGAAGCGCCCGAGCCGGCGGGAGCAGGGCGACGTCTTCGAGCACCGGTACCTCCGGGTACTTCTCGCGCCACGGACGCAGGGCGTCGGCCAGCAGCTGCACCTCGTGGTCCTCCCAGGTCGCGCGGTCCTGCTCCGGTGGGCCGAAGGGCCGCTCGCGGGCCTCGGGCGGAAGGGTCCAGGCGTGGACGGCGTGCAGGCGTGCCTCCCGCACCCGTGCTTCGGCGAGGGCGAACTCGACGGCCCGGCCGCAGGGGTCGCGGGCGTCCACCCCGAGGACGATCTGCCCGGCACGGTAGGTGGAGGCGTGCCGGTCGGGGACGAACACCAGCGGACGGTCCGACGTCTCGACGGCCAGCGGAACGCGGGAGGCGAGCGGCCCGTCGGCGTCGGGCGCGCCCCTGGAGACGTCGTACACGATCATTTTGGCCTGGCTCACCTCCGGTGGTGAGCCGGCGGTCACGCGCAGCGGCAGGCCGTGCAGCCGTGCCTCCCGCGCGGCCCAGTCGGCCGCCGAACCGCCGGGCGCCGACGGGTCCGTACAGGCGAGGATCGCTGTGTCCATCGTGGTCAGTCCTTCTGGTGCAGCCCGGTGCTGAGGGTGCCTGGGGGGTGTGTGTCCTCGCGGTCCAGCCTGTCGCGCTTCTCCGCGCTCGGGCAGGGGCCGAACGGCTCACACCGTCGGACACCCCGGGTCCTGCGGGCGGCTGCCGGGCAGGCGCACCGGCTCAGCCGGACGCGGTGGGCACGGGCTCGCCGAACGGCGTACCGGCCGGGTCCCGCGGTCGGTCGGGCAGGACGTCGAAGACGTCGTCTTCAGGACCGGGCGCGGGGCCACGCCGTCGCTGGCGTCCCGCTGCCAGGTGGCCTGCGAGGTCGACCGTATCGACGACGCGTTCAGCGAGGGCTGGAGCGTTCTGGTGCGCGGCCACGCCCGGACGGTGACGGACCCCGGACGGTGACGGACCCCGGACAGTGACGGACCCCGGACGGTGATGGACCCCGGATGGTGATGGACCCCGGATGGTGACGGACCCCGGTGAGGCGCGCCGGGCTCGCGGAACGGGCGTAGAGCGCGCCGTGGGCGGGCGGCCGGCGGGACCTGTGGTTGTGCATCGTGCCGTACGCCGTCACGGGACGCCGGATCGAGGTCCGAGTCGGATGTACGCCGACGACGGGTTCCGCGAACTCGGCCGGCAGGAGTGTGCGCACCGGTTGGCCACCGTGCCGGTGGGGCGCGTCGTTCACACACGGCAGGCGCCGCCGGCTGAGTTCGCGGAAAGCTTCCGTCTCGACCGTGACGGCGCGGTGCTGGTGCGCACCTCGGCCTCCTCCGAGCTGGTGGGTGCGATCGACGGAGCGGTGGTCGCCTTCGAGGCCGACGAGGTCGACGCGGCCACGCGGTCTGACTGGAGCGTGGTGGTCACCGGCGCGGCCATGCTCGTGACCGACCCCGCTGAGCACGCCCGGCTGCTGCGGACCGGTCCGCGTTCCCGGGCGCCGGCGCCGAGAGAGGTGTTCGTCCGCATCGCCCCTGAGCTGGTCACGGGCCGTGAACTCGGCGGCGGACGCAGCCTGTACGGGGTGCGCCAGCCTCACTGAGTACCGCTCGGCGGGCGCGCGGCGGCTCAGACCTACGGGGTCGGGCGCTGGGGCGTGAGGCGTACCCCGGTGATGAGGTCGGGACGGATGCGGACGGCGTGATCCGTCCGCTCCGTGACCCAGGGGTGCAACAGGGCCCGGTAGCGGTCCAGTTCGTGCGGATCGGTGACCAGCCGCGCGTAGCCGGTGACGACCACGCTCCATCCCAGGTGGGTGTCGGGGTCGATGTCGTCGGCCTCGTAGGCGACGACGGCCCCCTCGTTCCCGCTCCGCCGCGTGTACCGGGTCAGCGCGGCGTCACCGTGGGTGCGGATGACGAGGTCGCCGTCGACCAGGACGTGGTTGACCGGGCGGACGGTCGGCAGCGCGTGCCGGGTGAAGACGACGCGTCCCAGGGACACGCCGCCCAGCAGCCGCAACGCCTCGGCGCCGTCCAGCTCGATGGTCCGGCGGGGTGCTGGGACGTTCGTCGGGTCGTCGTCGGCCATGGCGGGTTCCGTCTCTGGGGTCACGCGCGGTTGTCTGTCGCCCACGGCCACGCGTGGGCCCGACCGGCTCCACCATTCCGGTCAGTCCGGTCATTCCGGTCAGTCCGGTCAGTCCGGTCAGTCCGGTCAGTCCGGTCAGTCCGGTCAGTCCGGTCAGTCCGGTCAGTTTGATCGGCCCGTGCGGGCCGTTCCGGCCGTTCGGGAGTGCTTCGCGCCACGGCCGTTCGGTCCCGGCCGGCGTCCGGTGGCCCCGACCGCGCTGGAAGCGCCGGGGCGGCGCGAACACGGGGCCGGAATCTCCGCGTGGTGACCCGAACGGAACGACACCGCGGGGGATCGGTGCCGCTCCTGTCCCAAGTGTCACTCCCGCCGCTGGATCCCGCCGGTGCCGAAGGTCCCGGCCGCGGAGCCGTACGGCCCTGGACGCGGGCTCGACTGCGCCCGCCGGCACACGGTGAGGCGGTTTCAGGCCGTGGTGCCGGGCAGCCACAGGTCAGGTCCGAAGACCTCGTAGCGGATGTGCCGTGCGGGGACCCCGGCCTTCAGCAGCTGACCGCGCAGCTCCCGCATGAACGGCAGCGGGCCACACAGGAACACCGTTGCCCCGTGCGGGAGTTCGGTGTCGCTCAGGTCCATCAGGCCGGTGCGGGCGTCGACTTCCCCGGGCCCGGGACGCTCGTACCAGAAGAGGGCGCGGCCGCCCGGCAGTTGTCCGACGAGGTCGTGCGTCTCGGAGCGCAGGGCGTGGTCGGCGGGGGAGCGGTCGGCGTGCAGGACCAGCACCGGCCGGGTCGAGCCGAGGGCGGCGAGGTGGGCCAGGATGCCGTGCATGGGGGTGCACCCGATGCCCGCCGAGACCAGCACGAGCGGTCCGGCGGCCTCGGCCGGCTCGTCGAGGAAGACGTCGCCGAAGGGGGCGGACAGCGTCAGCTCGTCCCCCTCCCGGATGCGGTCGTGCAGCAGGTTCGAGACCTCGCCCTCCGGTCCGAGCGCGTCGGCCGCGACCCGCTTCACGGTGATCCGCCGCAGCTCTCCGCCGGGGGCCGAGGACAGGCTGTACTGGCGTATCTGGCGCACTCCGTCGGTCATGTGCGCCCGGACGCTCACGTACTGCCCCGCGCGGGCCCGCGGTGCGGGTCCGCCGTCCGAGGGGCGCAGCAGGAAGGACACGACGTCGGTGGTCTCGGTCCGTCGTTCGAGGACCGTCCACTGCCGCCAGATCTCGCCGGGCCGCACGCCCGCGTCCTGGTAGAGGCGGGCCTCCTGGCTGGTCAGGGCTCCGGCCATCAGCCAGTAGACCTCGTCCCAGGCAGCCGCCACCTCCGGGGTGATCGCCTCGCCCAGGACGCCGGCTATCGCGCCGAACAGGTACTTGTGCACGATCGCGTACTGGTCTTCGGTGACGCCGACGGCCGCGTGCTTGTGCGCGATCCGGGCCAGCAGCGTGTCCGGGCGGGTGTCCGGGTGGTCGAGCAGCCCGGTCGCGAAGGCGGCGATCGAGCCGGCCAGGGCGCGGCGCTGGACACCGCTCGCCTGGTTGCCGCGGTTGAACATGCCGTCGAGCAGCTCCGGCCGGTCGGCGAACATCGTGCCGTAGAAACGGGTGGTGATCTCGTCGAGCGCTCCGGCGACGGCGGGCAGCGTGGCCCGGACGAGGACGGCGGATTCCGCGGACAGCATGAAGTCTCCCGGTAGGGCAGGCGGGTCAGGGGCAGCGGCGTCGCCCGGGGGCGACGCACTTCTGTGTACCAGCCACCGGACGTTCGCCGGCACGATTCGGGGCAGGCGGACCGAAGTGGGGCCGAAGGACCCGTCACTTTGGGCCCATCGGCCCCGTCGGGTCCGCCGGACAGGGGCCGAACGGCGGCAGGACATCGACCGGTCGGCCCTGCCCTCGCCGGTCGCCACCGGGGGCCGGAAGGCCCCGCCGGGCGACCGGGGGACTCGGCCTGACTGGCTACCGTGCCGTGAGCCCGGGGGACTAACGTGGCAGATGATCGGGCCGGTGGGTGTCCGTGGCGTGAGCGGACCTGGAGGCGCACAGGTGGCAGGCCCGGAGGAAGCCCGCGTACGGCTGCCTCAGCTGCGGCTGGACGAACTGCTGGAGGAGGTGCAGGCGCGGCTGGACGCGGCCCGCGGCACCCGTGACCGGGTGCACAACCTGCTGGAAGCGGTGCTGTCGGTCGGCCGGGAACTCGACCTGGAGCAGGTGCTGCGCAGCATCGTGGAGGCCGCGGCGGTGCTGGTCGACGCGGAGTACGCGGCACTCGGCGTGATCGGCCCGGACGGCAAGTGCCTGTCGGCTTTCCACACGGTCGGCGTCAGCGAGGAGCAGATCGCCCGCATCGGCCCCTACCCGGAGGGCCACGGCATCCTGGGCGAACTGATCCGCCACCCGGAGCCGCTGCGCCTGGCGAAGATCTCCGACCACTCGTCCTCGTACGGCTTCCCGCCGCACCATCCGCCGATGAAAACCTTCCTCGGCGTTCCGATCCGGGTGCGCGACCAGGTCTTCGGCAACCTGTACCTGACCGAGAAACGCGGCGGCGGCCAGTTCGACGAGGACGACGTGTCGGTCACGCTCACGCTGGCCGTGGCGGCCGGGGTCGCGATCGACAACGCCCGGCTGTACGCCGAGTCCCGGCTGCGGGAGCGCTGGCTGCGGGCGAACGCCGAGATCACCCACAGCCTGATGTCCGGCGGCACCAGCACCGAGGTCCTCGGACTGATCGCCGAGCGGGCCGGTGAGATCACCCAGTCCGCTCTGGTGGCGGTCGCGCTGCCCATGGGGGACACCGGGGCGCTCGCCGTGGAGATCGCCGTCGGCATGGAGGCCGAGGCACACCGCGGGCTGGTCCTGTCCATGGACGAGAGCCTGATGGGACTGGCCTTCTCCGGCGCCGTACCGGTGACCAGCCAGGACGTATCGCACGACGAACGGATCTCGCGGGAACCTCCGCGCTTCGGCGGACTGGGTCCCGCCGTGGCCGTGCCCGTCGGCACGGGCGAGGCGGGCCCGCAGGGTGTGGTGCTGCTGGCGCGCGAGGCCGGCCGGCCGGGGTTCTCGGCGACCGAGACCGAGACCCTGCAGGCATTCGCCGCGCAGGCCGCCGTCGCCATGGAACTGGCGCGGCGCCGCCAGGACGCCGAGCAGATCGCGGTGCTCGAGGACCGTGACCGCATCGCCCGCGACCTGCACGACCTGGCGATCCAACGGCTGTTCGCCACCGGCATGACCCTGCAGAGCGCGGGCCGATTCATCGAGCACGCCGAGGCGTCCGAACGTGTGGTGCGCGCCGTCGACGACCTCGACGAGACCATCAAAATCATCAGGTCGACGATCTTCGGCCTGCGCACCCGCGAGGGCGTCGGCGGGGCCGGTCTGCGCGCCCGCGCCGTACGGGTCGTCGGCGAGGCGGCCCCGGTGGTCGGCTTCGCCCCCAGCGTGCGGATGGAAGGTCTGCTGGACACCGACGTGCCGAAGGAGATCGCCGACCATGTGGTGGCCGTGCTCTCCGAGGCCCTCACCAACATCGCCCGGCACGCCCGCGCGACCCGGGCCGAGGTGGTGCTGGCCACGGACGGGCGGGAGGTACGGCTGACGGTCACCGACAACGGTGTGGGTCTCGCGCCCGACGGCCGCCGCAGCGGACTGCGCAACATGGCCGAGCGTGCCGAGCAGATGGGCGGCCGGCTGGAGACCGAAGAGCCCGAGGGCGGCGGTGCGAGGCTGGTGTGGCGGGTACCGGCGCCCCGGGCGTAGGAAAACCTCCGCCGGCAGCCACCGGGGCTCGAACTCCCCCCGAGCGTGCGGTACTTGGGGAGGGTGAGGACTCCCTCACCCTCTCGTTGGGCCGGGCCGCCCCCTGAACGGCGGTCAGGGCAACGCTCGCCAGGACTGCCGAAGGCCGACTGCCGACGGCAACCGCTCCGCCCGCCGTCGGCCTGCCACCACCCCCGCTCACCGGTGCCTCCGGCAGGCACCGGGAGCGCGGCCGTGGCCGTCGGCGTGGGTCAGCGCTTGGTGTAGACGAAGCCGACCTTGTCGAGCTCGTCCGCGGAGCGGCCGTGGAAGCCGGCGATCTGCCAGCCGGAGGGCGCGGTGCGGGTCACGCAGTCCGACGTGGTGGATCCGCCCGCCAGGGTGTTGCCCAGGTTGGTGGTGAACCTGGCGTAGAAGATCCGTGTGTGGCCGTCCTTGTCCGCCTGGCACAGGTAGGCGCTCGTGACGTACTCGCCGCTGCCCAGGGTCAGCGAGGAGGCGGTCCCGCCGGTGCCGCCGTGGGTGAGGGTGGTGCCGTTGGCGAGGGTGATGCCGACCTGGTCGACGCGGGAGCCGGCCCGCAGGGAGATCCTGGTGGCGCGGGCGGCCGCCGGGACGCTGGCGATGTCCTGGTAGTAGGTGCCGTGCGGGCCGCCGAACTGGTCACTGAGCTGGAAGTCGGCACTGCGCGACCAGGTGAACCCGGCGGTGACCGGGTCGTGGTCGGACAGCATCTTGCCGTCGGAGTTCAGGAACTTGGCGTGTTCGTTGTCGTACGAGGTCGCGTTGAGCGAGACGAGCTTGCTGCTGCGGTAGAGGATCTTGTCCACCACCTCGCAGGTGTTGGGCACGGTGGCACCCGTCTGGTCGCAGACCAGTGCGTCGCTGCCCTTGGCGGGTGCCACGCCGCCGCGGATCACCTTGACCCATGCGTCGGTGAGTCCGTTGGCCGCGGTGAACTCGGCGATGGTGTCGGCGGACCGCGTGTAGCGGGTGTTGGTGTCGCCCATGACCACGACGGCGTTGCCGGCCGAGTGCGTGGTGATGAACGAGGTCAGCTGGCTGAGGTTGTCGGCGCGGGAGGTCTCGTCACCGTCGTTGGTCCCGGCGTTGGTGTGCAGGTTGTAGAAGTCGACGTACACACCCTCGGCGAGGCGCTCGCGCATGAAGGTGAAGCCCTTGGGGGTGAGGCAGTCGCCGGAGTCGACCTGGCAGGAGTTCCAGTGCACGCGCTCGAAGTCGTCGCCGTCCCAGGCGTAGGTGGAGACGGTGTTGAGCCCGCTGCCGATGCCCGCCCCGCCGCTGGTCGCCGTGCGGTAGGGGTGGGTGTCGGTCGAGTAGAGGTAGGCGTGGTAGTTGAAGTCCTCCTCCACGTTGACGATGTCGTAGGGCGCGATGCGCCGGCCGATCTCGGTGGTGCTCGTGTCCCGCGGTGTCGAGGCGCTGGACAGCCACTCGGGCAGGCCGGCGACGTTGTAGGTGAGCACGCTGAAGGTGCCCGAGTCGGCGGCTGCCGCGGAGGGCGCGGCCGCGATGAGGCCGCCGAGGGCGGCGGTCATCGCCGCCAGGCAGGCGAGGAGTCTGCGCATGGGGGAGTTGCTCCTGGGGGTTCTGGAGAGGGTGGTGAGGCACGTCGCAATGTAGCGACAAGCGCTTTCCCTGCACACTCCCCGGAAGGTCTTTTCTTACCCCCGGTAACCAGTCCGGGCCGGGGCCCCGTAAAGTCCGGTCCGGGCGGCCTTTCCGCCGTGCGATCCTGCACGGGGCGAGGGGCGAGCCGGTGAACCTCGCGCGTCCGGCGGGGTGCGGATCGGCGTCGAGGTGGTGGGTCCGGCGCGGTGTCGGTGGCGCCTGTTCCCACCGCGGGTTCGGTTGCCGGCGGCAGTCCGGACGAGGGGCCGGGCCGACCTGGCGTCAGCCGCTCGGGCGCATGCTGCGAAACCTGCGTGAAGGTCTCCAAGTGAGCTGCCTTATGGGCCTGTTGGTGTCGTGGCGACTGATAAGATCCTTCTACCTCTCAGTAAGTTGACATAGAGTCATATTTGTGGTCGGGGGCGGTTCCCGCTCCCCCCTTGCGAAGGAGCGTTCGTTGGTCCACAGGTCACCTACGCGGCCGAGTGGGACCACGGTTCGCGGGAGGACCGCGAACTGTCGGGCGCCCGGGGGAAGTCGACTTGTAGAGAGTCTCGCGGCCTCACCCCAAGGCCCGGCCACCGCTGCCCCGCTTTCCCCGGGGCACCAATCAACCTCCCCTCGGAGCAACCGAGTTGGTGCGTCTCCGGGGCCGGGGTGCGCCTCTCGGATGCCCTCTTCGCAGTGATAGCATCCCCGCATCTGCGACCTTGATCCACATATTCGGGCGCTGATCTGAGGTCGGTCCGCTCTCCACGCGCCAGCTGGTCGAGCGGGTCCCGGCCTGTGTCGCGGGTCCTCGCGGGGGGTGTATCCGTCTACGTCTGCATTTCCATGCGTCGGGAAAGGTTTCCATGAATCGAGACACCCTTGCGTGGTGCCTGGTCGCGGTCACGGCGACAGCCGTCGCCGCGATCATCGTGCTCGTCGTCCGCAACAGAGCCCTGAGCGAGAGGAAAAGACAGGCCGAGGACGCCCTGACGCAGCGGCTGAACGCGGCGGAGAGCCAACTGATAACCGCCCGGAACGAGTTGCAGAGGTACACACAGGAACTCGACGGAACGATCCGGGAGGCCGAGGAGGCCGCCGAGGAGAGCACCAAGGCCGTCCTGAAGGGCGCCGCCCGCTTCCTGCAGAGCCTCGCGGCCGAACAGATGGCGCTCCTCGAAGGGGTCCAGCGCAAGTACGGCGGTCACGCCGTCCTGGGCGACCTGCTGGAGGTCAACCACGCCAACGCGCAGATGGCGCGGAAGGCGCAGGGCATCGCCGTACTGTGCGGTGCGCCGGTCGGCCGCCGCAGCCGCTCCGCGAGCGTCTACGACGTGGTGCGCAGCGCCCAGGGGCAGATCCGCAACTTCCGGCGCGTCGAGATCATGCAGCAGACCGGTTTCGCGCTGAAGGCGTCGGCGGTCTCGCCCGTCGCGCTCGCCGTCGCCGAACTGCTCGACAACGCCGCCAGCTTCTCCCAGCAGGACGCGCCGATCGAGGTGACGTTCCAGCGGGTGCAGAGCAACCTGTGCATCATCATCGACGACGCGGGCGTCAGCATGAACGACGAGGACCGCCAGATGGCCACCGCGCTGCTGTCCGGCGACTTCGTGCCGCGTCTGTCGCAGCTCGGCAACCAGCCCAAGTTCGGTTTCCCCGTGATCGGCCTGCTCGCGCGCCACTACGGGTTCCGGGTCGACGTGACCGGCGTGTCCCGCTACGGCGGTGTCCGCGCGGTCGTCCTGCTGCCCGAGGAACTGTGGACCGAGGAGCAGGCGCCGCCGCCCGTGGAGGAGGCTTCGGTGAGCAGGATCCGCAGCGCCGGCAGCCGGGCGACGGACGGGACGCGCACCGCGCACGGCCTGCCCAAGCGCGGGGCACGCCAGGTACCCGTCGCCAGTGTCGCCGACAGTGAGGACTTCCGGTCGTCGCGGACGCCCGAGGAGACCGGCCGGGCGTCCGGCCGCAGCCTGGGGGCGTTCCAGCGAGGCACTCTCTCGGGCCGCAACCTCGACCCCGCGTCCAGCGAAGGGTCCGAAGACGCATGAGTGCTGACCTGTCGTGGATGCTCGAGGACATCGTGGCCAACGTGCCCAAGGCGCGCCACGCGGTCCTGCTGTCCGCGGACGGCTTGCCGCGGGGAGCCACCGAGGGCCTCGTCGAGAAGGACGTGCGCACCATCTCCGCCGCCATGGCGGGCATGCAGTCGCTCAGCCGGGCGACAGCCCACTTCGCCGGTACGGCGGAGGACCGCCAGTGGCACCAGACGATCATCGAGTTCTCCCACGGGTGGATCTTCCTGATCGGAGCCGGGCAGGGTGCTTACCTGGCCGCCGCGGCGGCGCCCGACGTCGACATGCAGCAGATCTCCTTCCGTATGCACCGCCTCGTCGCCCGGTTGGGCAACAACCTCACCTCCCCGCCGCGGGTGAACCTCGAGGACGCTGGCCAGGGCGCCGACGGAGCGCAGGCCCGGCGCGAGGAGAGGGCCGCCCCGGAGAACGTGCTCGCCGACCTCGACAAGGTGATCGCCGACGTCAAGGGCGCCCGGCACGCCGTACTGCTGGGGTCGGATGGTTTGCCCCGCGGAACGACCTCGGGGATGAACCGCGACCTGGCGGACACCATCTCCGCGGCCATGACGGGCATCCACGCCTACAGCCGCGTCACCTCCCAGTTCGCGGGGATCCGGGAGGACGCCGAGTGGCGGCAGACGGTCATCGAGTTCCAGCACGGCTGGATCTTCCTGATCGCCGCCAGCCACGGCACGTTCCTGGCCGCGGCCGCCGAACACGACTCCAACATCGAGGAGTTCACCAACCGTCTGCACGAGGTGGTGCCCCGGCTGAGCGCCCAGCGGGCACCGCGGGAGGAGGCGGGCAGCGATGTCTGAGGAACACGGCCCGGAGCTGGAACTGACGTCCGCCTTAGTACCCCTCTTCGTGATCACGAACGGCCGTGGCCTGCCTCCGGACCAGGAGTACGAGCGCACCGCCCTCGTGACCGCGCACAAGGGCGCGTCGGCCGCGGCGCGCACGCTGTCGCCCGAGGCGCGGACGATCATGGAGCTGGTCGCCGACGGCTTCCTGTCCGTGGCCGAGGTGGCCGGGCACACGCACCTGCCGCTGGGCATCGTGCGGATCCTCCTGGCGCAGATGGAGGAGAGCGGTCTGATCCTCGTGAGGAAGTCCGTGCCGCGCGCCGAACGGGTCGACAGGGAACTGCTCGGCGCCGTGCTGGATGGCCTCAAAACCCGATTCGGAGCGTGAGCTGTGTACGTGGATCCAGACGTCTCCCGCTCGGTGAAGATACTCGTCGTGGGTCACTTCGGGGTCGGGAAGACCACCTGCATCGGCAGCATCTCCGAGATCGAGCCGCTGCAGACCGAAGAGGAGATCACCGAGGCCAGTGAGGGCTTCGACGACCTGTCGGGCACACCGAACAAGACGACCACCACCGTGGCCATGGACTTCGGCCGGCTGACCCTCAGCGACTCGCTGGTCCTCTACATCTTCGGAACGCCCGGGCAGGAGCGTTTCAAGGAGATGTGGGAGGAGCTGTCCCGGGGCGCGCTGGGCGCGCTGGTCCTCGTGGACCCGCAACGCCTGCACGAGTCCTTCCCCGTGCTGGACCTGGTCGAGAGCTTCGGCCTGACGTACGCCATCGGCGTCAACCACTTCGAGGGCGCCACCACCTATCCGATCGAGGAGGTCCGGGAGGCGCTCAACCTCCCCGCGGACACCCCCATCGTGGGCTGCGACGTGCGCGACCAGCGCTCCTCGGCCCAGGCACTCATCACCCTCGTCACGCACCTTATGTCCCTACTCGGCTAGGAACCCCGGCATGCAGCAGCACTACGACCCACAGGGGATACCGCCCGGTTGCCCCGCGCACGGCAACATCCCGCTGTACGGCCCCGAGTTCGGCTCCGACCCGGAGGCCGCCTACGCCCACCTGCGCTCGCTCGGCCCGAGCGCGCCGGTCGACATCGCCCCCGACGTCGAGGTCGAGCTGGTCACGAGTTACGACGCCGCCCTGTACATCCTGCAGAACCCGGCGTCCTTCGTCCGTGACTCCCGCCGCTGGAACGCGCTGAACGAAGGCCGCGTCCCGGTCGACAGCCCGGCCGTGCCCATGATGGGCTACCGCCCCAACGCGCTGTTCAGTGACGGCGCGGCGCACGCCCGGCTGCGCCAGGCGGTCACCGACAGTCTGGCCACCGTCAACGAACACCGGCTCGTGCGGCAGACCCAGCAGTCCGCCGACTACCTGATCAGCCGCTTCAGTTCCGAGGCCCGCGGCCAGGCCGAGCTGATGGCCTCCTACGCCCAGCCGCTGCCGCTGCTGGTCTTCAGCGACCTGTTCGGCTGCCCGCCCGAGATCGGCGACCGCGTCATCGTCGGCATCAGCGGCATCTTCGACGGCACCGCCGGCGCGGACCAGGTGCTGGGCGGGGCCCTCGCGGAGCTGATCGCCCTCAAACGGCGCTCCCCCGGAACGGACCTGACGACACGTCTGATGGAACACTCCGCGCAGCTGTCCGACGAGGAGGTGCTGCACCAGCTCGTCACCCTGCTGTCCGGCGGCACCGCTCCCCTGGCCGCCGCCATCGGCACCAGCAGCGCGCTGTACCTCAGCGAGGAGTGGCAGGCCGGCCTGCCGGTCGAGGACGCGGTCTCCCAGACCCTGTGGAACTACGCCCCGATCGCCAACTACGCGGCGCACTACCCGACTCACGACGTCGAGCTGGGCGGCCGGTACCTGCGGGCCAACGACCCGGTGCTGGTGTCCTTCGCGGCGGCCAACACCGACCCGAAGCTCGCCGAGCACCGCGAACAGCTCAGCGCCAAAGCGCATCTGGCCTTCGGCGCGGGCCCGCACGCGTGTCCCGCCAAGGACCCCGCGTTCATGATCGCGGTGACGGCGGTCGAGTCCCTGCTCAACCGGCTGCCCGATCTCGAGGTACGCGTGCCCTTCAAGGCGCTCACCTGGGCGCCGACACCGTGGAGCCGCTCGCTGGTGACCCTTCCGGTCCGGTTCACCCCGCGGACCGTGACGTCGGCCGCCTCCGAGCCCGCCCGCACCGCGGAACCGCAGCCACCGGTGTCGGCCGGTCAGCGCGCCGGGTCGGCGCCGGGACGGGTGACCCCGGCCGCCCCCCACCCGAAGGGCCTGTTCAGCCGCTTCCTGGCCTGGACCAGGGGGGAGTGACGCAGGTAACCCCAAGCGTCCAGGGTGTTGGTGGATGTCTCAAGATTCCCTTGGGTACGTATGGCGGCTGATGCTCAGGAAGGAGCCGTCATCGTGGTGGTTGCCGCCAACCCGTCGCACGACCGCCGTTCGGCCGTCGCCCTCTTCTCCCGTCTCAGGACGGCGAAGGGGCAGGCCGACCCCTTCCCCATCTACTCGGCGCTCCGGTCCATGGGCGGAGTCGGCCCCGCTCCCTGGGGCGGCTCCGTCGTGACCAGCTTCGACCTCTGCGACCAGGTGCTCCGCAGCCGTGACTGGCTGGAACCCGACAAGCGCTGGCGTGCCCAGCAGGGCCCCGGCACCCGATGGAACGCTCCCTCCTCCCAGGAGATGAGCAACACCCTGCCCGCGCTCAACGGCCCCGACCACACCCGAATACGCAGGGCGGCCGGCACGTTCGGCCGCCCCGCCCTGCAACGCCTCGGCCGGACGATCACCCGGACGACCGATCAGCTGCTCACCGCCGTCCAGGAGCAACTGCACGCCGGTGAGGCCGACTTCGCCGCGCTGGTGAGCGAGGAGCTACCGGTGATCGCCATCGGTGACTGGCTCGGTTTACCGACCCAGGACCATCCGCGGCTGCGCCGGCTCACCCACGAACAGGTCTTCACCCAGGAACTCCTGCCCTCCGCCAGCCAACTGGCACGCTCCGACGCGGCCACGGCCGAGCTGCGCACCTATTTCATGGACCTCGTGCGTCACCGGCGAGCCCACCCCGGCGAGGACCCCGTGTCCCGCTGGACACAGACCTGGGACGCGCTCGAACCGGACCGCGACAAAGCCGACGAGGCCGTCTACTTCCTCGCCCTGTTCGTCCTGCTCGCAGCCCTGGAGACCACCTCCAGTCTGCTGTCGACGATGGTGCTGCGGCTCGTCGAGGACCCGGACCGCTGGGACCTCGTCGCCGCCCATCCCGACCTGGTGCCCGGGTTCGTGGAGGAGACCCTGCGCTACGACCCGCCCACGCATGTGATCAGCCGCGTCGCCGCCAAGGACTCCGTCCTGGGGGGACGCGAGATCCACCAGGACGAGATGGTCCACCTCATGGTGGGCGCGGCGCACCGGGATCCGGCCAGACACACCGATCCCGAACGCTTCGACCCGCGCCGAAGACCCGACCATCTCGCCTTCAGCGGAGGCGTCCACTACTGCCTCGGCGCGCCGCTCGCCCGGCTGGAAGCCCAGACCCTCCTCCACCAACTGGTCGGACGCCTGCCCCGCCTCACCCTGGCCCGCCGCCCGGCGTGGGCACCCCGGGTGGCGTTCCGGCGCCTGCTGAACCTGGACGTCGCCCTCGCATGATCGAAACCGGCAGTATCCTCTCCGCTCCCCGGGGCGAAGCCGTGGCCGTCGAGCAGGACGGCCCCGCTCCCCGGGGCGAAGCCGTGGCCGTCGAGCAGGACGGCCCCGTGCTTCGCGTCCACCTCAACCCGCTCAAGGGGGACGACACGCTCGGCGTGGCCGTCCTCGACGCGCTCATCGCCCTCCTCGACGACCTCCACCAGCGGCCCGACATCCGCGTGTTGGTGCTGTCGTCCCTGGGCGAGGACTTCTGCCTGGGGGCCGACCGCGCCGAGTACCAGGAGGCGCTGGCCGCCGATCCGACGGGAGCGACGCTGCGCCGGATCGCCGACAAGGCCCATCGTCTGTGCCAGGCACTGGAGACCACCCACGCCGTGACGATCGCGCGGCTGCACGGCCGGGTCATCGGTGCCGGCCTGGCGCTCGCCTCCTACTGCGACCTGCGCGCGGCCGCGGACACCAGTCGCTTCAGGATGCCGGAGGTGGGCCTGGGTCTCCCGCCGGCCTGGGGAGGTGCGATGGGCCGGCTAGTCGCCGAGGCCGGTGTGGCACGCATCCGCGAACTCATGCTGACCTGCGACGTGTTCGACGCGCCCACCGCCCACCGGCTCGGCCTCCTGCACAAGGTCGCCCCGCTCGGCGAACTGGACCGGACCGTCGCCGCCTGGACGAGGCCACTGGTCCGGCGCCAGCCGGAGGCCCTCGTCCTGACCAAGCGCATGCTGGCCGGCTTCGCCCGGGCCGACCGCACCGCCGACGTCGGACTGCTCGACTCCCACCTCCTGGTGGCGCAGCTGAACCAGTCCGCGGGCCGCGGCCCGACGGCCGCTCGGTGACCAGCGGATCATCAACGCGGTTACCCGGAAGCAATTTTGACGGACAGTCAGTGTACGTGCCGACTGGATCGTGAGCGGGCGCCGAAGCGCACCCGGGTGCGGACCGTGTACGGCTCCAGCGCCTCCCGCGCCAGCGCGGTGAGGCCGGTGAGGCCGGGCAGGACGGCGGCCGGAGCGACCTCCGGCTGAAGCCGGACGCGCAGGCGCACGGTCAGCTGCCGGCGCCGCCCGAGCACACGGGTGCGACAGGCGGCGACCCCGGCGATCGCCACCACCTGCCGGCTCACCGCGTCCTCCAGCGCCCGGGTACGCAGCGCGCTGTCCGGGGCGGACAGCGGAACGCGTGGGCGCGCGCCGGTGCGCAGCTGCCGGGCACCCCACACGGCGAACAGCACGGTCGCGGCGATCGCCGCCGCCATGACGGTGGGCGTCCACCACCCCTGCGTCCGCAGTCCGTCGAGGCTTCCCGCGTCGAACAGGGGCCTGCGCGGGGCGGGTTCGCGCCACCAGGACGGACGCCGCCAGGCCCGACCGGCGGCGGCGACCCCCAGCCCCGTGGCGGTGAGGAACAGCCCGACCCCCGCGAGGACGGCACGGTTGAGGACCGTACGGTGACGGGGCATCAGGGGGCCACTCCCTCGGCGACGGTGGTCCCGGTCGCGGCCGGACGAGCGGGCACCGCCGCGCCGCTGCCGCCCTGCGCCGTCGCGGGATCCCCGGCGGGTGCGGGCCGGACCACGACACGCAGGCGCGGTTCACGGCGCAGACGGCAGTCGCGCAGCGCCCGGCGGGCGGAGGCTCGGGCCGTCTCCGCCGCCACCCCGCGGTCACCGAAGGACAGAGCCGCCCGTACGGTGACCCGGCGCCGCCGCACACGGACCTTCACATCTCCGGTCCCCGGCGTCGCGCCCACGGCGTCCCGCACGAGGGCCGCGACCGCCCGGCGGTCCACTGCCGCGCGCAGGCCGGGGCCCGAGGTGATGGTGAGCAGCCCCGCATGCCCCGGCGCGAGGGCCAGGAGTACCAGCCAAACGCCCAGTGCGGTGGTCGCCCACGCCGCGAGCGTGACGCCCGCGTCCCCGGCGCCGTGATGGGAGAGCCAGTGCAGGGTTCCGGTGCGCCATCCGGCAGCCGGCCGGTGCGTGGTGTGCACCATGACCAGGTCGAGGGCCAGGGCGCCCGCGGCCACGGCGGCTGCCAGGGTGAGCAGCGCCATCGGCAACCGGCGCGACGACCAGCACCGTAGGGGAGTGCGGTCACCCGCGGCCTGCCGCGTACCCGCCTCGGCCGCCGGCGACCGCGCTCCCGCGGACTCCGTCAGCGGCGGGGAGGTGAGCGCGCTGACACCGACCCGAGGCCGTGAGACGTCGAGGCCCGTCAACTGCCCGGTACGTGAGGTCACATGGTCCTGGAGCCGGCGCACGGTCGCGGACAGCGGTGCCGGATACGGCAGGACGACATCGACCGACACCTCCGCCCGGCGTCCGCGTACGGCGGCCGAGGACTTCGCCGCGCCGGCACCCGCGCCGGGCAGTGCCTCGGCCGCCGCGCGACCGGCGATCTTCCGGACGGCCCGGTCGGACACCGTTGTCGTGCCGCGCTGTGCGGCCGTGGTCATCGCCGGCTCCGTCCGTAGGTGTCCCGCAGATCCCGGGCCCGGCCGCCGCCGTCGAGCCAGTGGCCCACCGCCCATCCCAGGGCGCCCAGGGCGGCGACGAGCAGGAACGCCCCGAAGCCTCCGAAGAAGCCGGCGAAGGCCAGCGCGATCCCGGCGAACATCCCTGCCGTCGACCTGCTCACTGTCCGCTCCTCTCCACGACTGCCGGTCCCGGTCCGTGACCGCTCACTCGACGCGGGAGTCCGCCGTCTGGGGCTCCTCGTCCTCCTCCGGCAGGTGTACGTCGTTGACGGTGACGTTCACCTCGACCACCTCCAGGCCGGTGATGCGTTCCACGGCGGAGATGACGTTCTCCCGGACGTCGCGGGCGACGTCCGTGATCGGGACGCCGTACTCGACGACCAGGTCGAGGTCGATGGCGGTCTGGCGCTCGCCGACCTCGACCTTGACTCCGCGGCCCATGTTGGACCTGCCGCCGGGCACGCGGTCGCGTACTGCGCTCATGGTGCGGGAGAGTCCGCCGCCCATGTCGTGGACGCCCGGGATCTCCCGGGCGGCGGTCCCGGCGACCTTCACCACGACGACGTCGGCGATCGAGGTCCGGCCGCGGTTCGCGGCCGGCTGGGCGGCTCCTGACACCCCGCCGGACACGGCCGTCGTCGCCTGCGTGGCCCGGTCCGTCCGCGGGCCGTTCAGGTCCTTGGCGGTGGGTGCGGTATGTGTGGTCATGGCACATCCCCTTCTGCTCGCTGGCGATTCGCTCCTACTACGACAGACCCGCCGCAGCCGTGCCTGTGACGCCGACTCCGGAAACTCCTCGCTCCAGCCCCCGCCGGACGCCCGGCGTGCGGCGTGCGGCGTGCGGCGGGGGACCGTACGGGTCATTCGACGCTCACGACGACCGAGTGCCGGCCGGTGGCGCCGTCGGGGAGGGTGCCGGCCCGCTTCCCGGTCTGCACCTCGCCGGTGCGGTCGGTGGCGCGCACGGTCAGGGTGTGCCCGCCCCTGGTCGCCTGCCAGGCGAAGCTCCACTGGCGCCAGGTGTCGCGCGTGTCCTCGGCCGCGAGCCGGGCCTCCTGCCACGGACCGTCGTCGACACGGATCTCGACCTTGTCGATCCCCCGGTGCTGGGCCCAGGCGACACCCGCGACCATGACGGTGCCGGCGTGGGGCCGGGCGAACGGCCTGGGCGTGTCGATCCGCGACTGGGTCTTCACCGGGGCCCTGCGCGCCCACTGCCGCTTCACCCAGTAGGAGTCGTAGGCGTCGAACGTGGTCAGCTCCAGGTCCTTGATCCACTTGCAGGCGGAGACATAGCCGTACAGGCCCGGCACGACCATGCGGACGGGAAAGCCGTGGGCGAAGGGGAGGGGTTCGCCGTTCATGCCGACGGCCAGGAGCGCGTCACGGCCGTCCATCACGTCCTCGACGGGGCTGCCGATGGTCATGCCGTCCACCGAGCGGGCCACGAGCTGGTCGGCCGGGCCGCCCCGGGAGGGCGCGCGCACTCCGCACTCGGCCAGCAGGTCCGCCAGGCGCACCCCGAGCCACCGCGCGGTGCCGAGGTAGGGGCCGCCGACCTCGTTCGACACGCAGGTCAGAGTGATGTCGCGCTCGACGAGCTCCCGCCGCAGCAGGTCATCGTAGGACAGCGTGACGGGCCGGCCGACGCCCTGTCCGTGGATGCGCAGCCGCCAGGACGCCGCGTTGACCTTCGGTACCACCAGCGCGGTGTCGACGCGGTAGAAGTCGCTGTTCGGCGTGGTGAAGGAGCTGATCCCGGGAACGCGCGGCCGGACACCTCCCGGAAGGGCGGGAGCCGCCGAGGCGGGCCGGGGCAGGGAGATCCGGTCGCGTGAGGTGACCGCGTCCCGGCCACTGGAGCCGTTCAGGGTGCGGCCGAGCGCTCCCGCCCCGGTGGACGCGGCGGCCGCGGCGGTCGCCGCGACGACGAAACCCCGGCGGTCCCAACCGGCCCCACGATCCGGGCTTTCCGGCAGGGACGCTCGCTCCGCACCGGGCCCGGCGGCGGGGGGCGTGAGCCGGCCGGTGAGGACGTGGAGCAGGACGGCTCCGGCGAGCGCGCCGACGACGGAGGGCAGGGCGTCGGACAGGCCCACCGAGTCGGGCCGGCTGGTGGCCGCGGCCGCGCCGACGGCTCCGAACAGCAGCACGCCGGCGGCTCCGACCCGCCGCAACCGCAGCGCGAGCACGCCCAGCGCCAGCGCGAAGAGCGCCAGTACGGCGAGAATGCCGAGCTGGAGGAACACCTTGTCGTCCGTGCCGAAATGCCGGATCGCCCAGTCCTTCACGGCGGCCGGCGTGCGGTCGATCGCCGCGCCGCCGACCGCCACCACGGGGCCGGCCTGCGGACGTACCGCCGCCGACACGAGCTCGGCCAGGGCGAGCGCCGCGAAACCTGCCAGGGCGCCGCTGAGCGCGCCCAGGGCCGTCCGGGTCCACCTGCGGAGATGACGGGTGTTGTGCTCGTTGTCGGCCACGGGGGGAATCCGGCTCCGCGGGTCCGCCGGATTGGTCCACCGCCCGATCGGATGACTGGCTGTCCCGCACCGGCTCGCGCGGCCGGTCGCGGGCAGGTTCACCGGGGACACGGCGTGTCGTGCCGCGCGGTCGTTTCCCGCCGGTGTGCCGGGTCGCGCATCCGTGGGAACCCGTCGGGCGAAGCAGTCCGTAACGGGAAGAGGCGGGAACTGTCCAACCTTCAGGAGACCACGAGAGGAGCCGCCCAGTGCCGGGGGCCCGCAGACCGACCGCATCGCCGCAGAGCCGGCAGGAGACGGACGACGCCCTGCTCGCGGTCCGGGCCGCCGAAGGGGACGAGGACGCCTTCGCCGCGCTGGTGCAGCGCCACGCGCCGGTGCTCCTCCGGCTGGCGGTGCGCCTGCTCGGCTCCCGGCCCGAGGCGGAGGACGCCGTACAGGACGCGTTCCTCAGCGCCTGGCGCAGGCTGCCCGAGTTCCACGGCCGCGCGGCCTTCGGCACCTGGATGTACCGCATCGTCACCAACCGCTGCCTGAACATGCTCCGCGCCCGCAGACCGGTCGTGCCACTGGAGTCGGCGGGTGACCTGGCGGCGCCCGAGTACGCCAGTTCACCGGCCCGGATCGTGGAGGCCCGCGACGCTGTGCGTGCACTGCGGGACGCCCTCGGCCTGTTGTCCGCGGAACAGCGCGCCTGCTGGGTGCTGCGAGAACTGGACGGCAGGTCCTACGACTTCATCGCGGAAGCGGTCGGCATCAGCCAGGAGGCTGTCCGTGCCCGGGTGTTCCGCGCCCGACGCTGTCTGACACAAGCACTGGGGGCCTGGCGATGAGCGCTCACACCAATCCGCCCGACCGCGCCGACGAGCACGAACAGCTGGCCTGTGGGCGGTCCCTGGCCCAGGTCTGGGACGGCTGGGAGCGGCAGGCCGACGATCCCCACGTGCGGGTGTGCCCGTACTGCCGGCGGGCCCTGCGCGACCTCGAACAGCTGGAAACGGCCGTACGCGGTCTCCGTGACGACGGCGCGGACGCCGGCGGCGACGACGTGATGTCACTGACGCGGCGCGTCATGGACGTGGTCCGCCTCGAACTGCGCCCCGGCAGACCCCTGCCCCTGGGCGACCCCGGCGAAGGCCTGTGGATCATGGAGGCGGTCGCCGCCCGCACCCTGCGCGCGGCGGCCGAGACCGTGCCGGGCGTCCGGGCCGGCTCCTGCCGCCTGGTCCCCGCGCCCGCTGCCGGTGCCGGGGACGAGGTCTGCCTCGACGTCCACGCGCCGGCCGGCGCCGGCCTCCAGGACCTCGCCGACCGGGTGCGCCGGCGGGTGGCGCAGGCCGCGGAACGCGAGCTGGGCATGCCCGTGGCGGCGATCCACATCCGGGTCACCGACCTTGTCGACCCTCCCGCCGACAGCCAGGAAGGCCGCACCCGATGACCCAGGACACCGCGCTCGCCACCCTCACCGAGGAGATCGCCAGGGCCGTGCGGGAGGTGCCGGGGGTGGCCTTCCTCAAACCGGCGCTCACCGCGCTGCTGCGCTCGGCGGCCTCCCGGACGCCACAGCCGGCCGGACCCGCCGCTCAGGCAGGGGTGCGGGTGGTCCGGCCCAGCGGCACCGAACCCTGGGAGGTCGACGTCCGTCTCGTGGCGCTGCGGCACACCAGGAGCGTGGACGTGGCCCGGGCCGCACGCCGTGCCGTCGAGGCCCGTATGACGGCGTTGTTCCCGGCGCCGGAGCCCCCCGCCCGGGTCCGCGTGACCGTGACCGTGACCGGTCTGGTCTGACGCCGTGCGCGGACGCGTCGGCTCCGGCCGGCCCCACCGCCCGGGGCCGCCCGCCCCCCGCTCAGAGCTGCGGCGCGTTCAGGGCCGTCTCGAGGGTCGGGTGGAAGGTGAAGACCTGGTCGAGGCCCACGATGCGGAACACGCGGAGCAGGTCCTCGTTCAGCCCGGCCACGGACAGGGGGCAGCCGGCGGTCTGGGCGCGCTGGTAGGCGTGGATCAGGACGGTGATGCCGGTGGAGTCGCAGTAGGTGAGTCCGGTCAGGTCCATCACCACCGCACGGTCCGCGGCGAACGGCGCGTCCTGGATCGCGTGCGTGAGCTGGGGAGCGGTGTGGTAGTCGAGTTCACCGGTGACGGAGAGCACGGTGGCACCCGTAGGGTGGGTGTGACATGTGACGGTCAGAGTACGGTCGGTCACCGGTTCTCCTGTAGGGGTGGAGTCGTGGGGCTGTCGAGGACGGACGGGACGTGGAGGACGATGTCGTCGCTTGTACCGGTGCCCAGCGGGACGGGAAGTCTGCCCCCGATGTGTGGTTCGTCTGCCGCTTCCCGGGGCCGTCCGTTCCACGGCGCCGGACGCGGGCACGGAGGCAGAGGGCAGTGGGCTGCGGCCGGACCGCGCAAGGACGGGAAGGTGCCGCGCGTCACCGTCATCCCCGTCTCCCGCCGTGTGTCCCCGGCGCCGTCCCGTGCCTTCGTTCCAGGTGGCTGATTATTGTACGGAGATCCCGGACAGGTGGTGCGGGCCGGGCCGCCCCCACCAGCGGCGAGGCGCGCCGCACGTCATGACAGCGAGGGAGAAAGGTCTTCCAGTGTCGCGTTCCCACCACCCCGAGCACCAGCCGCCCGAGGGCGCCACGGGAGCCGACGTGTTCGCCGCCGACGACGCGGTGGGCCGCGACCTGGCCGTGGTCGACTGGGCGGCCACCCCGCTCGGCACGCCCGACAGCTGGCCGCAGAGCCTGCGGACGGCCGTCAGCATCCTGCTGTCGTCGAAGTTCTCGATGTGGATGGCGTGGGGCGAGGAGCTGACGTTCTTCTGCAACGACGCCTACCGGCACGACACGCTGGGCCGTAAGTACCCCTGGGCGCTGGGCCGCCCGGCCGGCGAGGTGTGGGCGGAGATCTGGCAGGACATCGGGCCCCGCATCGACCGGGTGCTGGCCACCGGCAAGGCCACCTGGGACGAGGCGCTGCTGCTGTTCCTGGAACGCTCCGGATACACCGAGGAGTCGTACCACACGTTCTCCTACAGCCCGCTGCGCGACGACGACGGCACCGTGGTGGGCATGCTGTGCGTGGTCAGCGAGGAGACCGAGCGGGTCATCGGCGAGCGGCGTATGACCACCCTGCGCGACCTGGGCTCCGACCCGAGCGTGGTGCGCACCGAGCAGGAGATGCTGGCCTTCGCCGACCGTCAGCTCGGCGGCAACCTCAAGGACCTGCCGTTCACACTGACCTATCTCCTCCAGGACGACGGCAGCGCCCGGCTGGCCGGTGCCACCGGCATCCCGGCCGGACACCCGGCCGCCCCCCGGACACTGCCCGCCGACGACGACACCGTGTGGCCGGCCTCGGCCCTGGCACGCGGCGAATCGGCCCTGGTCGACCTCCAAGGGCCCGCCTTCGCGGATCTGCCCCGCGGTGACTGGCCCCAGCCGCCCACGCGGGCGCTGGCGCTGCCGCTGCTCCGGCAGGGAGACAAGCCGCACGGGTTCATGGTGGCCGGGCTGAACCGCTACCGGGCCCTGGACGAGGGCTACCGCGGCTTCGTCGACCTCGCCGCCGGGCATGTCGCCTCCGGCATCGCCAGCGCCCGCAGCTACCAGCACCAGCAGCGGCGTGCGGAGGAACTGGCCGAGCTGGACCGCGCCAAAACCCTGTTCTTCTCCAACATCAGCCACGAGTTCCGCACCCCCCTGACCCTGATCAGCGGACCGGTGCAGGAGCTGCGCGCCCGCTTCGCCGTGTCCGACGGCCCGGTCCGCGAGGAGCTGGAGGTCATCCACCACAACGCCCTGAGGCTGGGGAAGCTGGTCAACACGCTGCTGGACTTCTCCCGCATCGAGGCCGGCCGGATGCAGGCCAGCTACGAACCGGTCGACCTCGCCGCGACCACCGCCGAACTCGCCAGTGTCTTCCGCTCCGCCGTCGACCGGGCGGGTCTCTCCTTCGCCGTCGACTGCCGGCCGCTGCGCAGCCCGGTGTACGTCGACCGCGGCATGTGGGAGAAGGTGATCCTCAACCTGCTCAGCAACGCCCTGAAATTCACCTTCGACGGCGAGATCGGCGTCGCCGTGGGCGAGGAGAGCGGCCAGGCGGTGGTCACCGTCAGCGACACCGGCATCGGCGTGCCGGCCCAGGAGATGCCGCGCCTGTTCGAACGGTTCCACCGCATCACCGGCGCCCGCGCCCGCTCCCACGAGGGCAGCGGCATCGGTCTCGCCCTGGTCAAGGAGCTCGTCGGCCTGAACGGCGGCACCATCACCGCCGACAGCGTCGAGGGCGAGGGCACCCGGTTCACCATCCGGCTGCCCTACGGCACCGCCCACCTGCCGGGCGACGCCGTCGCGCCCGCCGGCGGCCTGAGCGCGACCGCCACCGCCGCCGCCCCCTACGTGCAGGAGGCGATGCGCTGGCTGCCCAGCGGGGACACGACCGGGACATCCGTCGAAGGCGTCGAGACCGCGGCCCCCGACGACGCCACCCCGCCCGCCGGGACGGCCACCACGGCGCGGCTGCTGATCGCCGACGACAACGCCGACATGCGCGAGTACCTCGCCCGCATCCTGCGCGGCGCCGGATACCACGTCGACGCCGTCACCGACGGCCGGCAGGCCCTGGACTTCGTCCGCGCCAACGTCCCCGACCTTGTCGTCAGCGACGTCATGATGCCCCGCATGGACGGTCTGGCCCTGGTCGCGGCCCTGCGTTCCGATCCGCGCACCGGAGCCCTGCCCGTCCTGCTGCTGTCCGCGCGGGCAGGACAGGAGGCCTCCATCGAAGGACTTGAGGCCGGCGCCGACGACTACCTCGTCAAACCCTTCGCCGCGGCCGACCTCCTCGCCCGGGTGCGGGCCAACCTCGAACTGGCCCGCCTGCGCACCCACCACATCCGCTGGCGCACCGCACTGGTGGACTCCCTCCAGGAGGCATTCTTCGTCTGCGACGAGACCGGCGCCGTCATCGAGATCAACGCCGCGTTCACCGACATCCTCGGCTACGGCCCCGAAGACCTCCCCTACACCGCGACCCACCCCTGGTGGCCGGACGCGGCGACCGACCCCGACGCGCACCGGCAGGCCGCCGACGCCTTCGGCACGCTGCTCGGCGCCAACAAGGGCAGCTACACCGTCCCCGTCACCCACCGTGACGGGCACCGTCTGTGGGTGACCGCCACCTTCAACCACGCACGGGACCCGGACACCGGCCGCCGGATGATCGTGGGAACGTTCCGTGACGTCACCGCGGAGCACTACGCCCTCCAGCGCGACACCGCCCTCGCCGCGCTCAGCACCCGGCTCTCCCAGGCCGCCAGCCTGCCCGACGCCCTCGCGGGCGCCCTGCACGAGCTGCAGGACCTGTGGCGCGCCGAGTGTGTGGTGGCCGCGGTCTTCGAGCCGGGAGGCGATCCCGGCGTCACCGCCACCGACCCGTCACTGACCTGGGACAGCCTCTCCGCCGAGCGGCGCCGGGCGCTCGACGGCCTGCGCCGGCGGCCCACCCTCACCCCGGCCGCCGACTCGAGCGGGGCGGGCATCCTGCTGGAGCATCCCGAGGGCCCGCTGGCCCTGCGGATCGAACCGGCTGGCAACCGGCCCTTCACCAGCGAGGACCAACTGCTGCTGGCCCTGCTGGCGGGACATCTCGCGCAGGGGCTGACCCGCACCCACCAGATCGACCAGCAGCGCCAGACCGCCCTCGCCCTGCAACGCGCCATCCTCGGCCCGTCCCTGCTGCCCGACGGGTTCGCCGTCCGCTACGAACCCGCCACCCAGCCCCTGGAGGTCGGCGGTGACTGGTACGACGTCGTCACCCTGCCCGACGGCCGCATCGGCATCGTCGTCGGGGACTGCGTCGGCCGTGGTCTCAAGGCCGCCACCGTCATGGGCCAACTGCGCAGCGCCTGCCGCGCCCTGCTCCTCCAGGACGCCGACCCCGCCCGCACGCTCATGGCCCTGGACCACTTCGCCGCCGGCGTCCCCGGCGCACTGTGCACCACGGTCTTCTGCGGCGTCCTCGACCCCACCACCGGCCACCTGGTGTACTCCAGTGCCGGACACCCGCCCGGCATCCTCACCCTGCCCGACGGCACCACCCAGCTGCTGGAGGGCGGCCGCTCGCTGCCCCTGGCCGTGCGTCCCGGCCGGGAACGCCCCCAGGGCGAGTGCGCCGTGCCCGCCCGCGCCACGCTCCTGCTCTACACCGACGGTCTCGTCGAACGCCGCCGCCAGCCCCTGTACACCGGCATCAACGAGGCGAGCGAAGCCGTCGTGGCCGGAAGGGACGCCCCCCTCGACGACCTCGCCACCGACCTCATGAACCGGCTGGCACCGGCCGAGGGCTACGACGACGACGTCGCCTTCCTCCTCTACCGGTACCCGGCGCCGCTGGGGATCAGTTTCGCGGCCGAGTCGTCGCAGCTCGCCCCCGTCCGCAAGAACCTGCGCAGCTGGCTCGACCAGTGCGGTCTGCCCTCCCGCACCGTCCAGAACGTCCTGGTCGCCGCCGGGGAGGCCTGCGCCAACGCCATCGAGCACGGTCACCGGCACGCCCCCGGCGACGCCATCCACCTGCGTGCGGAGGCGTACGTCGACAACCTGCGGCTGACCGTCACCGACACGGGCCGCTGGAAGACCCCGAGGCCCGAGGACAACACCCATCGCGGCCGGGGTCTCGCCCTCATGCGCGCCGTGATGCAGCAGGTCACCGTCACGCCCGGCCCGGCCGGCACCACCGTCGCCATGCTCACGAGGATCACCCGATGACGACTCCCCTCACACTCACTCCCGGCCGACGGCCCGACGGCACGCAGCTGCTGACGGCCACGGGTGAGATCGACATGAGCAACACCGACGCCCTCGCCGACGCCCTCACCGGCATCACCGGCAGCGTGGTCGTCGACCTCACCGGCGTCGACTACCTCGACAGCGCCGGCCTGGCCGTCCTGTTCGCCCAGGCCGACCGCATCGAACTCATCGCCAACCCCGTGCTGGAGCCGGTCCTGAAGTTCTCCGGCCTGGCCGACCTCGTCCCCGTCCACCTGTCCGGGCCCGGTGCCGGCTCGACGTGATCCCGGACGGGCGGCGGTGTGCCGCGACGGCTCAGGTCTCCCTCGCGCACCTCTGAGCCGCGCCCCGCCGCCCCGAGAGCCCGCGAGCACTCAGCCGGTCGCGGGGCCGAACCACCTGGACAGCCGGCTGAGCAGGTCCCCCTGATCCTCACCGACCCACGCCACATGGCCGTCCGGGCGCAGCAGTACCGCGGGCGGATCGAGCTCCTCGCTGACGTCGACGACGTGGTCGACGCGGTCCGCCCAGCCCGTCACCGAGAGCCGGCCGGTCTGGTCGAGCAGCAGCCCGCGGCCGCCGTGCATCAGCCCGTAGAGGCGGCCCCGCTTCAGTGCCACGTCCCGCAGCCGCCGGCCGAGCAGAGCGTGCCCCTCGCCGAAGTCGTAGCGGACCCCGATCGCGGTGATCTTCTCGACCAGGTGTCGGGTCACCTCCTCGAAGTCCATCAGTTCCGACAGCACCCGGCGCACCGCCTGGGGGCCCGGCTCCGGGGACAGCAGTTCACCCTGCGCGCGGGTGGTGTCCAGGACGGCGGCGGCCACCGGACGCCGTTCGGTCTCATAGCTGTCCAACAGCCCCTCCGGAGCCCGGCCGCTCACCTCGGCGGCGAGTTTCCAGCCGAGGTTGAACGCGTCCTGCACGCCGAGGTTGAGGCCCTGCCCGCCCAGCGGCGGGTGGACGTGCGCCGCGTCTCCGGCCAGCAGCACCCGGCCCACCCGGTAGCGCTCGGCCAGCCGGGTGGCGTCACCGAAGCGGGACAGGAAGCGCGGCGAGTGCACGCCGAGGTCGGTGCCGGCGAGCTCCCGCACCCGCCGGGTGAACTCCTCCAGGGTCGGCGCGACCGAGCGGTCCTGGGCGAGGTCCGTGGTGCGCACCACGAAGCGGTACACCCCGTCCTCGTGGGGCGCGGGTCCGAACCGCAGGTCGATCGTGGGGAGTTCGGCGGCCACGGCCTGCATCTTCTCCGGCGGGACCGCCACTTCCGCCTCGCTCAGCAGCCACTCGGCCTGGGCGGCCTCGCCGGGGAAGCCGACGCCGAGCAGCTTGCGCACCGTGCTGCGGCCGCCGTCGCAGCCCACGAGATGGCGGGCGCGGAGCCGGGTGCCGTCCTCCAGTTCGGCGGTCACCCCGTCCTCGTCCTGGCTCAGCCCGGCCAGTGCGCGGCCGCGCCGGATCTCGGTGCCGAGTTCGGTGGCGTGCTCGGTCAGCAGGCGCTCGATGACGGTCTGCGGGATGCCGAGGAGGTACGCGTGGGCGGAGTCCAGCCGTTCCGGCGCCGGCTTGACGATGCCGGCGAAGGAACTGTGCAGCGGGTACTGCCGGCCGTGAGCGAGGAACCGCTCCAGCAGGCCGCGCTGGTCCATCACCTCGATGCTGCGCATGTGGAGACCGAGCGCGCGGACCTGCCTGGTCGGCTCCGTCTCCCTCTCCAGCACGAGCACGTTCACGCCGTTCAGCCGCAGCTCGGCGGCCAGCATCAGTCCGGTCGGCCCGGCGCCGACCACGATGACGTCGATCATTGATCCCCCATGGAGCGAGACACCCAGGACATGACAAGCCTGGAGGGTCTTCGCGAATCTCTGTTTTCCGCAGGATGCGGTGTCGCCGGGAGATTCTGCAGCAGACCCGGGGCCTTGTGGCAAGGCCCCCGGTGCGCTATATCTTGGTAGTGGCAAGGAGTGCGTGACCTCCTTGCCCTTCCTTTTGTCCGCGCTCTGCGGACGGGGCGGCTGCCGTACGGCGCGGGGTGTCAACTCCCTTGACCGGTAACGGAGTTCGCGGCCACTGGGTCCCCGGCGGATCAGGCACCGCCGACGGGGACGAGCCCGGTCTCGTAGGCGGTGACGACGAGTTGGGCGAGGTCCCGGGCACCCGGTTCGGCCATGGCGCGGTTGGCGTGGGTCTTGACGGTGAGCGGGGTGAGGAAGAGCTGCAGGCCGATGAACGGGGGGCCGTGCGCCGGGCTCCCCGCCCATCCGCCCCGGACGGGAAACGGTGAGCCCGGCGCGGTGGTTCAGGCTGTGCCCTGCAACCGCCAGATCTGGTTCCTCTTGGTGGTGAGCGTGCTCGCGGAGTCGCAGGTCCACTGGTGGATCAGCGCCCGCGGCCGGGTGGAGACGTCGGAGACGTCGACGCACTTGCCGCTGTGCACGGCGACGAGCTGGTAGTCGTGGTTGTTGCCGAGCGCGGTGACGGGGGTGAGGGTGAACATCTGGTTGGCCCGGCCGTTGCAGGTGTACTGGCCGACGGCGGCTCCGTCGGCGACCGAGGCGCCCGAGACGTCCAGGCACTTGCCGCTGAGCTCGTTGACGACGGTGTAGGTGTTCGCGCGTCCCGTGACCGGTCGGAGGTCGAGCATCTGCTGGTAGCCGCCCTCGCAGGAGTACTGCTGGTACTGCGTGCCGTCGGCCGTGCTGAGGTCCGTGTCGTCCAGGCACTGGCCGCTGTTCTGGCTCACGGCGACGGTGGAGACGGTGGTGTTCGACGGCGGCAGGAGGGTGACGGTGTAACCGTCCTTGGCGTTGGTCCACGGGAGCGTCAGCGAGGCGGCGTTGCCGCTGACGGTCAGGGCGGAGTCGGAGACCGTCTCCGGGCCGGTCACCGCACCGCCGTTGTTGTAGGGGACGCGCTGAACCACCGCGCGGACCCTGCCGCTCTCCACCACCGTGGTGGTGTCGAGACCGGTGAGGTGGACGGTGACCGTGCCGGTGTTGCCGTTGCTGCCGAGCAGTACCTTGGCGTTCCCGGCGGTGTTGTCCTTGGTCGCCAGGCCGTCGGTGCCCGCGCCGGGGACCAGGTTGACGATGTTGCCCGTCTGCGAACCGTAGTAGCGGTACATGAACCACTCGCCGAGCGGCAGGTACTGGCCCGCGCTGTTCTTGGTGAGCAGGTTGGCCTCGTCGTCGTGCAGGCCGTTGCCGGAAGCCCAGTTGCCCCGCAGGCCGTCGGCGCCGGCCCGCTCCAGGCGGCCGATGAACCAGGCGCCGCCGCCCGGCGACTGCATGGAGAGAGTGGCGTACTCGTTGATCTGGTAGGCGCGGGTGTTGGTCAGGCCGGCCGCGGCGAGGGTCGAGTCGGCGCGTCCGGCGTCGGCGGCCGGGTCGCCCGGCTCGTCGTGCCAGCTGTAGATGTCGGGAGCGACGTGGTTCGCCTTGACGTACGACAGGTAGGTCGTCCACCAGGTGTTGGCGGAGCCGGGCTGGCCGGCGATGCTGGGGCCGACGACCAGCTGGTCGGGGAAGGCGGCGCGGACGCGGGCGTAGAAGCGCGACCACATCTGGAGGTACTGCGCCTGGGACGGCTTCCAGAAGCCGCTGCCGTCGGGTTCGTTCCACAGGTCCCACTGGACGGTCATGTGGTTGGCGCGTACGTCGCCTATGAGCTGGGTGACGAAGGAGTCGAACTGCGTCCAGTCACCGTTGTCGCCGGGCCAGCCCTGGCTGGTGGTGCCGTCGGCGCCCCACAGGTCGTGCGGCAGCAGGACGAAGGTGCCACCGAGCGCGGTGGTGCGCCGGTACTGGGCGAGGGTGGAGTTCCAGCGGGTCCGGTAGTCGGCGAGGCTGGTGGCGTAGCCCCCGTTGTTGAGCTGGGCGCCGCCGGCCCGCATGAAGTGCCACTTGATGTCCTTGAAGAAGTGGTCCTGCGGGAGTGAGCCGTCCGGTGTCATCCCGTAGATCGTGCCGGAGGCGTGGTAGGTGGGGGCGCCGCCGGCGGTGGAGAAGTCCACGGTGACGCCGGTGTCGGCGGCGTGCGCCGCGGTGGTGGGCAGCAGACTCGCCGCCAGGGAGGCCAGCAGCACGGCCACGGTGGACGCGACGCGGCGCCGCTGGTGACCGGTGGAGGTGGACGGCGGGCGTGACGAGGGCAGGGGCATGGGCTCTCTTCCAGTCGTGCGGGGGCGGCCCGGGCCGGGCGGCGGCCCGGGGAGGGCATGTGTGGAGGTGTCCTGGGGGTCGCTCGTGGGGCAGGAGGACGACGGCGTCGAGCGGCGGGCAGCGTCGTTCCTTTCGAACCGGTTCGCTCCCCCTCGCCGAGCTCTCTCCTTGCGGTTACCGGTGGTTGACGGGGTCTGCGGCGGCCGGTCAGACACAAACAGTGCCGTTCATCGAACCGGTTCGCTGCGGCGGAAGCTAGCACTGCCGTAAACGGGCCAGCAATACCCATGACGCAACCAGACATCCACGACCCCTCGCCCCGCGCGTCCCCCGGGATGAGTGAGATCCCGGTCCCGAGAAGTGCGTCCGAGGCATTGACAGGTGCTTCGACGGGCTCCTACCTTCCCATCACGCGAACCGGTTCGACGATCGGTGCGCCCCTCCCGTTCCTCCCATCCATCCCGACGACCACGACCGGCGGCCGCCTCTGTCAGGCGGCCGGCCGAGCCGGCCGACGAAGGAGCCCCGTGAACATCGGTGAGATCGCCCGGCGGGCCGGTGTCTCGCGCAGCACCGTGTCGTACGCGCTGAGCGGCAAGCGCCCGGTGTCGGACGACACCCGGCAGAAGATCCAGCGGGTCATCGACGAACTGGGCTACCGCCCCAACGCCAGCGCCCGCGCCCTGGCCAACGGCCGCACCAGCACCATCGGCCTGGTCTTCCCGCCGGCCGGCAACCACTACACCGGCATGCAACTGGACTTCATCGGCAGCGTGGTGGAGGCGGCGGCCGCCTTCGACTACGACGTCCTGCTCTCTCCGAGCGGAGTGGACAGCGACCGCTCCTTCCAGCGGCTGCTGGCCGAGCGCCGGGTCGACGGCGCCATCCTGATGGAGATCCGGCTCGAGGACGACCGCGTCGACCACCTGGGGCAGGCCGGCTTCCCCGCCGTCTGCATCGGCCGCACCGCGCACGCCGAGGACGAGTGGTGGGTCGGCCTGGACCACACCGCGCTGGCGGCCGCGTGCGTGCACCACCTCGCCGACCTGGGCCACCGCAGGATCGCCTTCGTCAACAGGCCCGAGCGTCTGGTGCGCGCCGGCTACGAGTCGGCCCACCGGGGCCTGGACGGCTTCACCAAGGCGGCGGCGGAGCGCGGACTGACCGTCCGCACGTACTGCTGCGGAGACGACGCCGCCGCCGGGCAGGTGTGCCTGGAACAGATCCTGCACGACGACCCGGCCACCACCGCCCTGGTCACCCTCAACGAAGCCGCGCTGGGCGGCCTCTACCGCGGGCTCTCCGCGGCGGGCCGCCATGTCCCGCGCGACTTCTCCGTCACCGGCGTCGTGGCCGGACGGTGGGCGGAGACGGTGACCCCGCAGCTCACCGCGGCCGACGTGCCGGCGGAGCAGATGGGCCGCCTCGCCGTCGAACTCCTCGTCGAGCGACTCGACCACCCCGACGCGTCGCCCCGGCACCACCTGCTCGCCCCACCGATCTCGCTCCGGGCCAGTACGGGCCCCGCGCACCTCACCGGGTGGGCGGGCACCGAGACGACCGCCTGACGCCCCCGTCCTCCCCTCAGCTGTCCAGCTGTCTCCAGCTGCCCCTGGTTGTCCCCTCACCTGGCCGCGCCGGGCCGTTCCCACGGTCCCGCGAGCCGCTCATTCGGCATGCCCGCGCACGAGACCACCGAGGACCACACCATGACCGGACCCACCGGGCGGCGCATCACCGCCGCCGCCCTCGCCGTCATCGCCGTAGCCACCGGCACCACCGCCTGCTCGTCGGGCGGCAGCACCTCCGCGAAGGACGGCGACAGCGGCACCTACACCGTCTGGGACCCCTACCCGCAGTTCGCGAAGGACTCCGCGTGGGCGAAGCTCCTCGACACGTGCGGCGGCAAGGCCGGCGTCAAGGTCAAGCGGACCGCGTTCGACACCGGCGACCTGACGAACAAGGCGCTGCTGGCCGCGCAGCAGGGCAACTCCGCGGACGTGCTCATCGTCGACAACCCCGTCGTGTCGACGCTCGCCGAGGCGGGGGTTCTCACCTCGACCGCGGACAACAAGGTCGACACCTCCGAGGTCGACCCCAACCTGCTCGCGGCAGGCACTTCGGGCGGGAAGACGTACGGCACTCCCATCGGCGCCAACACGCTCGCTCTCTACTACAACAAGGCCGTCCTGAAGGCCGCGGGCGTGGACGTCGGGTCGGTGAAGGACTGGGCGTCGTTGACGGCGGCGCTGGAGAAGGTCAAGGCGGCCGGCAAGAAGGGCATCACGTTCTCTGCGATCGGCACGGAGGAGGGCAGCTTCCAGTTCCTGCCCTGGTTCTGGGGATCCGGCGCGAAGCTGACCGAACTCGACTCCTCCCAGGGCGTGTCGGCGCTGTCCCTGTGGACCGGCTGGCTGAAGAAGGGCTACGCGCCCAACTCGGTCATCAACAACACGCAGACCACCAGCTGGCAGGAGTTCGCGAGCGGCGACTACGCCTTCGCCGAGAACGGCACCTGGCAGCTGGCCAACGCCGACAAGGCGGGCTTCGACTACGGCGTCCTGCCCGTCCCCGGCGCCGACGGGGGGAGCGCGGCGGCCCCGACCGGCGGCGAGTTCGTCACCCTCCCCGTGCAGCAGGACACCGCCCGCTACGCCACCTCGCAGAAACTGGTCTCCTGCCTGACCAGCGCCGCGAACCTCTACGCCACCGACACCACCCTGTCCTACGTCGCACCCACCGGTGCCGTCCAGGACAAGCAGGTCGCGGCCGACGCCGAGCTGGGGCCCTGGGTGAAGGCGGTCAGGGCCGCCAAGGGACGCACCAGCGACGACCTCGGCACCAAGTACCCCAAGATCTCCGAGCAGTTGTGGAAGGCCGTCCAGACCGCGCTGAGCGGTTCCCAGTCGCCCGAGGACGCGCTCACCGCCGCGCAGGACGCCGTCAACTAACGCACACGCAGGGGACGTTGATGAACCACACGACGTATCCGACGGGCCGTCGGCCCGTGCCGGACCCGGCCGGGGCGGCCCTCGCCGCCCCGCCCCCCGCCCGCGGCCGGCCACGGCGCCGCGCGCGCTCCCCGCAGTGGGCCGCCTGGGGCTTCCTCACGCCCGTCACGCTCTACCTGGTCCTCTTCTACGCCTATCCGCTCTACCGCAACCTCGACCTGAGCCTGCGCGACTACACGGTCCGCTCCTTCGTCCAGGGCGACGCGCCCTTCACGGGCCTGGCCAACTACCGGACCGTCCTCGACGACCCGACCTTCGCCCCCGCCCTGCTGCACACCGCGGTGTTCACCGCCGTGTGCCTGGCCTTCCAGTACGCCCTCGGCCTGGCCCTCGCGGTCTTCTTCAACCAGCACTTCCGGCTCTCGACCACCCTGCGGGCCCTGTTCCTGGTGCCGTGGCTGCTTCCGCTGATCGTGTCCGCGTCCACCTGGTCGTGGATGCTCAACAGCGACTCCGGCATCGTCAACGCGGCCCTGCACACGGTCGGATTCGCTCCCGTGCACTGGCTGACCTCGCCCGCGTGGTCGCTGACCTCGGTGATCGTGGCGAACATCTGGATCGGAGTGCCCTTCAACCTGGTGGTGCTGTACAGCGGCCTCCAGTCCGTCCCGGCGAGCCTGTACGAGGCGGCCGCCCTCGACGGGGCGAACGCCTGGCAGCGGTTCTGGCGCATCACCTTCCCGCTGCTGCGCCCGGTCTCCGCGATCACACTGCTGCTGGGCCTGGTCTACACGCTCAAGGTCTTCGACATCATCTGGATCATGACCAAGGGCGGTCCGGCCGACTCGTCCACCACCTTCGCCACCTGGTCCTACCGGCTCGGCTTCGGCAACCTGCTGCCCGCCTTCGGTCCCGGTGCGGCCGTCGGGAACCTGCTCGTCGTCGCCGCGCTGGTGTTCGGCCTGGTCCACCTGCGGGTCCAGCGAAAGCAGGCGCTGTCATGAACTCCCTGAACCCGCGCGGCCGCACCGGCTGGAAGACCGCTCTCGGAGTGGCCCTGACGGCGGTCATGCTCTTCCCGGTCTACTGGATGCTGAACGTGTCCTTCACCCGTGACCAGGACATGCGCAGGACTCCGCCGGGACTCCTTCCCCTGCACGGCACCCTGGCCGGCTACCGGGCCGTCCTCGACGAGCAACTGCCCTACCTCGCCACCAGCCTGGTCGTCGCGGTGGGCACGGTCGTACTGACCGTGGCGCTGGCCGCACCGGCCGGCTACGCGCTGGCGAAGCTGCGCCCACGCGGCGGCGGCCTGCTCGGCTTCCTCTTCCTCGTGGCGCAGATGATCCCCGGCATCATCATGGCGATGGGCTTCTACGCCATCTACCTCAGCCTGGGCCTGCTGCAGTCCGTGCCCGGCCTGATCGTCGCCGACTCCACCCTGGCCGTCCCCTTCGCGGTGCTGATCTTCACCGCGTTCATGTCCGGCATCCCGGCCGAACTCCTCCAGGCCGCCACGGTCGACGGCGCCGGGGCCCTGCGCACCTTCTGGTCCGTCGTCCTGCCCACGAGCCGCAACGCCGTCGTCACGGTCTCGCTGTTCGCGTTCCTGTGGTCGTGGTCGGACTTCGTCTTCGCGGGCACCCTCGTGGGCGGCGGTGCCCACGAGCCCATCACCCTCGGCATCTACCACTACATCGGCAACAACAACCAGGAGTGGAACGCGATCATGGCGACCGCCGTCGTGGCCTCCCTGCCCGCCGCGGTGATCCTCGTCCTCGCGCAGCGGTACGTCGCCGCCGGCGTGACCGCGGGAGCCGTGAAGGACTGAGCGCCTTCCCGGCCGGCCCGCGCGCCGTCGCCCACCCCCACGAGAGAAACGAGTAGCCGTACATGACCGCCGCCCGAACCGGCCCGGCCTTCTCCCTGCGCGACATCCCGTTCAGCACCCGGGGATCCTGGTTCGACCTCTCCCCGGTGCTGGGCCAGCACACGTACGCCGAAGACCTCCACCTGGTGTCCCACCAGAACGGCATGCACCCGGTGCTCCGCCTCACCGCCCTCGACGCGGCGACGGGCGAGCGGGCCGCCACCCGCGTCGAGGCGACCCCCGGTGTCCTCAGCTGGGCCGGCGGGCACGGGCGGATCGACCTCGCCTACGCGTCGCCGCGCACCGTCCGTGTGCGGGGCGAGGGGATCGGCCTGCGCCTCACCGCGGCCGCTCACACCCTGACGCCCTTCACGGGCACCTACTTCTTCCGCGACCCGGTGGACGGGTCGCACGTGTTCACCTCGTACGAGACGGGCCGCCGCTACCGCGTCACCCGGCTGGCGGGCGCGGTCGGCGGGGAGTCCGGTGGCCAGGCCCTGGGCAGCGCCGACCGCGGGGTCACCGTCACCGCGGAACCCGGTGCGGCCTGGGAGATCGCCGTCGAGGAACTCGACAGCGCGCGCCGGCCCCACACGTCCTCGGCGACGTTCGAGGAGGTCGTCACGGCCGCCGAGCGGGCGTTCACCGACTTCGCCGACGCCGTGGTGCCCTGGCGTACACCGGCCACGCCGGCCGCGGAACTGGCCGCCTACGTCCTGTGGTCGGCCACGGTCGACGCCGCCGCGCTCGTCACGCGGCCCGCCGTGCTGATGTCCAAGCACTGGATGGACAAGGTCTGGAGCTGGGACCACTGCTTCAACGCCCTCGCACTGGCCCCTGGGGCTCCCGGCCTGGCCTGGGACCAGTTCGCCCTCCCTTTCGACCATCAGGACGAGACCGGCGCCCTCCCGGACTCGGTCACCCACTCCGAGGTCCTCTACAACTTCGTCAAACCGCCGATCCACGGCTGGACCCTGGGCCTGCTGCGGCGACGGCTCCCCACCTCACTCACCCACGCCGAACTGACCGGGATCTACGACCGGCTCAGCCGCTGGACGGACTTCTGGCTCACCGCCCGGCGCACCCCGGGGGCCGCCCTGCCGCACTACCAGCACGGCAACGACAGCGGTTGGGACAACGCCACCACCTTCGACCGCGAGCGCGTCGTCGTCACCGCCGACCTGGCCGCGTTCCTCGTCCTGCAACTGCACGAACTGGCCTCCCTCGCAGACCAGCTGGGCGCCGAGGACGACGCCCTGACCTGGCGGCGCACGGCCGGCGCGACGCGGGACGCGATGCTCGCCGAGCTGTGGACGGGGGAGTCGTTCGTGGCCCGCGGCGCCGGTACGGGGGAGACCTGGGCCAGTGACAGCCTGCTCGACCTGATGCCGATCGTCCTCGGTGAGCACCTGCCCGAGGAGGTCGCCAAGACCCTCGCCGCCCGGATCGAGGCGCATCTGACGCCGTACGGACTGGCCACCGAGCTGCCGGGCTCCCCGCACTACCGGGCCGACGGCTACTGGCGCGGCCCCATCTGGGCGCCCGCCACGGTCCTGGTCGAGGACGGCCTGCGCCGCAGCGGACACGTCCGTCTCGCCGACGACGTCAGCGCCCGCTTCCGCACCCTGTGCGAAACCCACGGGTTCGCCGAGAACTTCGACGCCCTCACCGGCGCGGGCCTGCGTGACCGCGCCTACACCTGGACCGCCGCCGCCTACCTCCTGTTCGCCGAGGCCCACGCGCACCGGGGCGCGGTCACGGAGGAACCCCCGAGCTGACCCGGAGCGGGTCCGGGGAGGCGCGGCCCGACACCGGCGGGGAAACCACCCGCGGTCCGGAACCGCGCGGACGGCTTGGCCACCCACCCCCGGCGCGGTGGTCGAAGGGACCGACAACGCCATCACTTCCGCCCTACGGCCGGCAGCGCGCGGGCGCCGGCCGGTCACCCCGCCCATCCAAGGAGCAATCCATGCGGTACCGCACCTGGCCGCCGTCGACCAGGCACTCGGGGACGAACCCGTCACCGGGCCGCCCCTCACCCCGCTGGCCCAGGAGGGTGTGAAGCACCGGTGACGCACTCACCCGTACCGGTCCCGAGTGCCGCGTGACATCCACCGTGGGCGGTGCGGAATGAGTTCGGCCGGCACCGGGTTGATCCCTGACATGAGCGACGTAGTGGTGGCGCGTGCGTACGGTGGTCCCGAGGCGCTGTCGGTGATCGACGACCCCGTCCCGGAACCCGGGCCCGGTGAGGTGCGGATCGCGGTCCGCGCGGTCGGCGTGAATCCCATCGACCACAAGCTGTACAGCGGGGCCTTCGGGACCGATGAGGCGAGGTTGCCGATGCGGCTCGGTTCGGAAGCGGCCGGTGTGGTGACCGCGGTGGGCGCCGACGCCACCGGTCCCGCCGGTCCGGTCACGGTCGGCGACGAGGTGATCGCCTATCCGGCGGCCGGCGCGTACACCGCCGAACTAGTCGTCCCCGTCTCGTCGGTGCTGCCGAAGCCCGCCACCCTGTCCTGGGAGCAGGCCGGCGGCCTGATGGTCGTCGGCGTCACCGCCGTGCACGTCCTCGAAGCCGTCGGCCTCGGCAGGGACGAGGTGGTGCTGATCCACGGAGCCGCCGGCGGAGTGGGCCTGCTGGCCGTGCAGCTCGCGGTGGCGCGCGGCGCCACCGTCCTGGGCACGGCGAGCCCGGCCAAGCACGACCTGCTGCGCGACCTGGGCGCGATCCCGATCGCGTACGGGCCCGGTCTGGCCGACCGGGTGCGGCAGGCAGCGCCGGAGGGCGTCCACGCGGCGGCCGACCTGGTGGGCACCGACGAAGCGGTGGACGTCTCGCTGGAAGTCGTGCCGGACCGCTCGCGCATCGCCTCCATCGCCGCCTTCGCGCGCGGTGCCGGGGCCGGCATCAAACTCCTCGGGGGCGGGCCCGGCGCGGACCCCGGCACGGAGGTGCGCGCCGCCGCCCGTCTGCAGCTCATCGAAGCCGCCGGGGCGGGCCGACTGCGCCTCCTGGTCTCGGACACCTACCCGCTCCGCGAGGCCGCCGCTGCTCACCGCCAGATCATGACCGGCCACACCACCGGAAAGATCGTCCTGATCCCGTGACCCGGGGGGCCCGAGCACGCCGGTCGGCGGCGAGCGTGCGCGGACGTCGGGGCCGCCGCCGGTGAACCGGATTCGGCTGTGTCCCCCGCCCACGGGAGGGGGACACAGCCGTTTGTGCGCCGTACGGCTGTCCCCCGGGGCCGGGCCGGCTCATGCACCGCCTCTGCGGCTGCGGTGCGGGCAGTGGCTCTCCCGGTCGGACCGGCGTGGCCTGCCCGGTGTCCTCACTCGGTTGAGGGGTGTCGGCCTCGTGCGCCCGGGTCAGCCCGTCAGGTCGCGTACGTGCGGGACCACCCGGGTCAGGCGCACCACTCCCCACACGATGAGCCCGGCCCCGACCGCCTCGGGCAGCAGCCACCATCCCGTGCGGATGCTCTCGCCGAACAGGCTGACACCCAACAGCAGGCTGACCGTCGCGTCACCGATGGTCAGCGCCGGCTGCGAGGCGGCGAGGGAGCCCGCCTGAAGGGCGTTCTCCAGCAGCAGGATCGCGCCGACTCCGGTGAGGGCGAAACCGTAGGTCTGCCAGGTCGTGAGGAACGCGGACAGGCCGTCGTCGGCGAAGGTACTGGTCGCCGACTTCAGCAGGGCGGCGGTCAGCGCGTTGCTGATGGCCGAGGCGCTGCCGAGCACGGCGGCGCGGAACAGGGACGAGCGCCGCTGCCGGGCCAGCGCGATCAGCACGCCCACCGCCCCCAGGCACAGCACCAGTGCCGGAATCCACCGGACCATCGGCGCCTGGTTCCGTGAGCCCGACGGCGCCGCCGCCGCGAGCAGCAGGCTCAGGCCCCCCACCACACCTGCCACCGCCCACCAGCCGGGGCGGGGCAACCGCCGGTGCAGCAGCGGGATGGCGAACAGCAGGGCGAACGGCAGTTCCAGGATGAACAGCGGCTGGACCAGGGCGATGGGCCCGTTCAGCAGCGCCAGCGCCTGGAACAGGGCCGCGCCGACGACTCCGCCGATGCCGATCACCCAGGCCGGCTTCCGGGCCAGCGCGAGGATGAGCCGCAGCCCACCACCGGTCGGGACGGTGGCGGCCGCCTTGCGCTGGAAGACGGTGCCCAGCGCGTTGCTTGCGGCTCCCATGACGGCGAACAGAGCGGCGAGTACGGTCACCCTTCCACCATGCCCTGTGGTGGGCGCGGACGTTTCGGTCGCCGACCCCGGGCGGTCGGCCGCGTCGTTCCCCGGCACCTCGCGGTCGGCCGGTGACGAACCGGCGCCCGCGCTGTGAACTTCCGCCGCGTCCCGTGTACGTCCCGCGGGATCGGTGAGAACGTGAAGGTACGCGAGACCCGCGCCGGCTGTCGCAGACGCCCGCCGGTCTGGCGAGGGGATCGCTTGGGCAGTCAGGCGAGAGCCGTCGACTCGCATGGGGCGACGGCTCCGCGCCCGTCGGTCCCCTCACACCGCCGGACCGGCGGACGCATCCCCGCACCACCTGCCGCCCGGTCCCGCGTCGACGGCCCGCCCCGCGCGCGGCTCGGCGGGGGCGGCGGGAACCGGCTGACGCGGGGGGGGGGGGGGGGGGGCCCCGCCCCCCCCCCCCCCCCCCCCCACCACCACGGGAAGGGAGAGGGAAGCGCCGGCCGCAGCGACATCAGCTCCGCCACCAGGA
>NZ_JBWKDW010000032.1:12524-44479 GCF_056435735.1 Streptomyces sp. NPDC043878 | reverse complement strand
TCCCCGCCCCGCCGCTTCCCGTTCGCCCCCCCCGCCCCTCGCCCCGCCTTCCCCCCCCCCCCCCCCCCCCCCCCCCCCCCCCCCCCCCCCCCCCCCCCACTACGGGCAGGGCGATGAACGCTCTGCCCGCGTCGACGTCAGTCCTGACCGCGGCGGCAGGCCAGCCACAGGACCACACCCACGCCCGCGGCCGCCAGAAGGAGGTTGCGGTTGTCCCGTGCCAGCCGGGCTCCCTGCGCCGTCTTCTGCCGTACCGGCTCCGGAGCCTTGTCCTCCCACAGCCGGCCGGCCTGTGCGGCCTTGGCCCGGGCCTGCTCGGCGGCCTGTCCGGCGGTCTCCTTGACCGGCTCGGGCAGCTTGTCCTGCACCTGGTGGGCGACGTCGGCGGCCTTTGCCTTCAGTTCCCCCGCCTTGGCCAGGGTCTGTTCCTTGAGCTCTTCCGCCTTGGTCGCGGCCTGCTCCCTGACCTCGGTGGCCTTGGCCTGTGCGCGGGACTTGACGTCGGTCTTGGCGCTGAGCGCCTCGACCGTCTCGCCGAGTTCGTGGCGGGTCTGCTCGACCTGGGCGCGCAGTTCCTCGGGGCTGGAAGCGGTGGGCTCGTCGTGCGGTGGCTGGGTCATCGGTGCGCGCTCTCCTTGATCTCGGCCACGTCGGCCTTCACGTTTTCGATGGTCTTCTCCGGAGTGGGCGGCGCCGCCTCACTGACCTGCTTCTTCCCGGTCAGGGCCAGCACGCCGGCGATCACCCCGAGCACCGCGGTGACGATGAGGGCCGCGGCCCACACCGGCAGCGGTACCGCCAGAGCGGCGATCGCGGTGGCCACCAGGGCCTCCAGCATCAGGAACCCGACAAGGCCGGCGCCGCCGAACAGCCCGCCGCCCTTGCCGTAGCGCTTGCCCTTCTCCTTCATCTCCGCCTGTGCCAGGCGCAGTTCGCCGCGCACCAGCTCGGTCAGCTGTTGCGACGCGCGCGTCACCAGCTCGCCCACCGGCTCCGAACCCTGCGTCTGCCGTCCCGATCCGGGATGGGGCTGGGTATTCGACATGGCGATCACCTCCCGTCAGTGGCTTTCTTCCACCCGCGTGCGCTGACGCGCCCGGGCGTGAGGGCGCGAGTACCCCGATACGACCAGTTCATCTAAGGGGCCAGGTCCAGGGGATGCAGCGTGCTCCAGTGCCGGCGCAGCAGGTCCTCGGGCGCGATCCGGCCCGCGGAAGCCTCACCCACCGGATACGGGCCCGGCATCCGGTCCGGCAGGGCCGCTTCGCGGCGCGACCACCAGCGGACAGCGCTGACGGCCACCCCGCTTCCGGCGAGTGCCGCGGCGGTGACCGCGAGCATGCCGCGTGCTCCGAGTGACATGGTTCCCCCTGGTCGGTGTGCGCACGAGCCGCGCGTACTGTCCGTCGGGTTGCCCGGCACAGCGGCTTCATGCCTGCCCGGCGGCCGGTTCCGGGCGGGTTGTCGCCCGAAGGAGTGGGACAGCGCGGAATGGTTACACAGCCCATATGACTCGAATGCCAAAAATCGGACAAAATCGAGATGAGGTGGCCGAGCACCGCTCGACGCCTCCCGAACGCGGCCGGGACCCCGGCCCCCCACCCGCCACGAACGACGACGGCGAACGCTTCGGGCCGAGCCCCGAGGCGGAGCGGCGGGCACCGGACTCGCCGACCGGACTGTCCAAGCACTCCTGGCGCGCGGTACTCAAGGGCAGCCTGCGGGAGTTCAAGGACGACGAACTGACCGACCGCGCCGCCGCCCTCACCTACTACGGGATACTGGCGCTGTTCCCGGCACTGCTGGCGCTGGTGTCGCTGCTGGGACTGACCGGCAGGTCGACGACGGACAAGGTGCTGCAGAACATCCAGAAGTTCGCTCCCGGCTCGGCCCGGGACATCATCACCAGCGCGGTGCAGCAGATGCAGGGGCGCGCCGGCGTCGGCTCGATCATGGCGATCGTCGGTCTGGTGCTGGCCATCTGGTCCGCCTCCGGGTACGTGGCCGCGTTCACCCGCACCGCCAACGCGGTGTACGACATGCCCGAGGGCCGGCCGGCGTGGAAGATCCTTCCGGTGCGTGTCGGGGTGACGGTGGTGCTGCTGATACTGGCCGTGGTCAGCGCGCTGATCGTGGTCTTCACCGGAAGCCTGGCCCGTCAGGTCGGCACGGCCCTCGGTATCGGCGACACCGCTCTGACGGTGTGGTCGATCGCAAAGTGGCCGGTCCTCGTCGTCCTGGTCACCCTCATGATCGCGATCCTGTACTGGGCGACGCCCAACGCCAAGGTGAAGGGGTTCCGCTGGATCACCCCGGGCAGCTTCCTCGCCCTGGTGATCTGGCTCATCGCCTCCGCCGGGTTCGCCTTCTACGTCGCCAACTTCGCCTCGTACAACAAGACCTACGGCACCATGGCCGGCGTGATCGTCTTCCTGGTCTGGCTGTGGATCAGCAACCTGGCGATCCTGCTCGGCCTGGAGTTCGACGCGGAGACCGTGCGGCAGCGGGCGGTCGCCGGCGGACATCCGCCGGAGGCCGAGCCGTACACCCAGCCTCGCGACACACGGAAGTGGGACGAACAGGACCGGCGCCGTATGGACAGCGACAGCCGCTGACCCGCCGCACGCGCGGACGGCGTCCACGGCGGTGTCGTCTCCCCGGGGGGAGAGCGTGCGTCACGGCTGGGCGGCGGTCCTCCCCGTGTCGACGGCCGGCAGGCGGAACGTCACGGTCAGGCCCGCCACCCGGGGTCCGCGAGGCGGTCACAAGTCCCTGCCGGCCGGCGACGGTGGCGGGTGACTCCGGGTGCGGGGGAGTCCTTCAGGGGGAGACACCGGCCACCCCGGCCGCCCGGAGTTTCACGGTGCCGCCGGACGCAGGGCGTCGGAGACCGACTTGGTGCCGCCGTGCGCGGTGAGGCCGCCGTCGACGGGGATGTCGGCGCCGGTGATGAACGACGACTCGTCCGACAGCAGGAACACCACCAGCGGGGCGACCTCGGCCACGCTGCCGGTGCGGCCGAGCGGGGTCTCGCGGAGGGTGGCCTCGCGGAAGGCGGGGGCGGCCGAGCGGGTCATCTCGGTGTCGATGTAGCCCGGGTGGACGGAGTTGACGCGGATGCCGCGTGGGCCGAGTTCGAGGGCGGCCGTCCGGGACAGGCCGCGCAGGCCCCACTTGCTGGCGGTGTAGGCCACGGGGTAGTGGGCGGTGAGCGCGGCGGAGGAACCGACGTTGACGATCGATGAACCGGCCGGCATGAGCGGGGTGAGGTGCTGGATGCCGAGGAGGGGGCCGGTGACGTTGACCGAGTGCACCCGGTCGAAGTCCTCGGCGCGGACGTCGCCGACGCGGGCGCGCCAGGTGATGCCGGCGTTGTTGACCAGGCCGTGCACCTGCCCGTACGTCGCCTTCACCTCGGCCGCGAGTGCGGCCCAGTCCGTGTCGCTGGTGACGTCGAGGCGGCGGCAGCCGCCGTCGGGGTGTACGTCGGTGGCGATGACGAGGGCGCCTTCGCGGGTGAGTGCCTGTGCCTCGGCGGCACCCTGGCCGCGGGCCGCACCGGTGATCACGACGACCTTGCCGGCGAGCCGTCCGGTGTGCCGGAGGGTCATGGCCGCTCCCGGGTGCGGCGCCGGCCGGCCGGCAGGGGTACCGGTTCGGCCCCGGGCACGACGCTGGTGGTGAGGGTGCCGATGCCCTCCACGGTGAGCGTGACGGTGTCGCCGGGCGTGAGCGGGGGCGGGGTGCGCTCGCCGCGCAGGCCCCACAGTTCCGCCAGGCAGCCGCCGTTGCCGCAGGTGCCGGACCCCAGTACGTCACCCGGGACGACGCGGGTGCCGCGGGAGGCGTAGGCGGTCATCTCCTCGAACGTCCAGCTCATGTTGGACAGCAGGTCCTTGCCGACGACCTCACCGTTGACCTGGGCGGTCAGGGCCAGCCGCAGGAAGCCGTCCGGGTCGCGGTGGGGTTCCAGTTCGTCGGCGGTGACCAGGTAGGGGCCCAGCGTGGTGGCGGTGTCCTTGCCCTTGCACGGGCCGAGGCCCACCTTCATCTCCGCCGACTGGAGGTCGCGTGCGGACCAGTCGTTGAGGACGGTGTAGCCGACGATGTGGTCACGGGCCCGCTCGGGCGTCAGGTCGCGGCCCTCGCGGCCGATGACGGCGCCCACTTCGAGTTCGAAGTCGAGGGCCGCCGACCCGGGGGGAACGGGGACGGTGTCGTGGGGGCCGTAGACGGCGTGCGGGTTGGTGAAGTAGAAGGTCGGTGCCGTGTACCACTGTTCGGGTACGCCAAAGGCGCCGTCGACGGCGCGGCGTACGCCCTCGACGTGTTCCTCGAAGGTGACGAAGTCCCGCAGGGACGCCGGGTGCAGCGGAGGCAGCAGCCGTACGTCGGCGACCTGGGGGCCGGGCGGCACGTCGAGTGCCGCCGCGCCGGCGTCGAGCAGGCCGGGCAGGCCGCCGGTCTCCGTGAGCAGGGCCGTGAGCGAGGTGACACCGGGCAGCGGGAAGAGTGTGCCGTCCTCCTCGACCACGGCCACGTGGCGGCGCTGTCGGTGTTCGTAGGCGGCGAAACGCATGGGGGCGGCTCCTGGAGCGGGCGGGGGAGACGAGGGGGTGTGGAGTCCTCGCGGACCTGGACGAGGGCGCGGCAGCCGGACCGGTGACGCGAAGGGCTGCCGCGCCGGGGGAGTCGAGGGTGGGGGTTCAGACCGGCGGGGCGACGAAGACGCCGCGGTCGACGTCGTTGAAGGATTCCTTGGCGATCAGTTCGTTCATGGGGTTGGCGGTGCCCCACTGGTCGGTGACCTCGGGCCGGGAGAAGTCGTAGACGTGCGGGTGCCAGGTGTCCTCGTCCAGCGCCTCCAACTCCGTCGTGTACTCGACGGTGTTGCCATGCGGATCGAGGAAGTAGGTGAAGGTGTTGTCGCCGGCCATGTGCCGGCCCGGTCCCCAGACCTTCCGGTGGCCGGCCCGCATCACCCGGCCCGACCCGCGCATGTACTCGTCGAGGCCGCGCATCTCGAAGGAGACGTGGTGCAGGGCGGTGTGCGGGCCCTGGGCGATCGCCATGGAGTGGTGCTGGTTGCTGATCCGCATGAAGTGCATGACGTCGCCCATGTGGGGCGAACTGAGGGTGTCGGAGAGGGCGAAGCCGAGGTGGCGCTCGTACCACGCGCGAGTGCGGTTCAGGTCGGGGGAGTTGAGGACGACGTGGGAGAGCTTGACCGGGATGGCCTCCTTCTCCTCGATCCTGCGGTGCCGGCGCACCTCGACGTCGGCGGAGACCTCGATGGTGCGGCCGTCGACGTCGAAGAAGCGGAAGCCGTAGCCGCCGCCGGGGGTGTCGACCTTCCCGGGCTGCGAGACCAACTGGACGCCGCCGGCGAGAAGCCGCTCGGCGAGCGTGTCCACGTCGGCGGCGGACCGGGCGCCGTAGGAGACGAGGTCGAGACGCTTCTCGCCGGCCCGGCGCAGCCGCACCACGTACTGCTCGGGGGAGCCTTCGGCGGCGAGGAAGGAGATGCCGGAGTCAGCGGCGACTTCGGTGAGACCCCAGACTCCGGCGTAGAAGTCGCGTTGTGTGTCGTAGTCGGGCACGGCGAGGTCGACGTGCCGCAGGTGGGTGAGCAGGCGGGCGCTCATGAGGGGGTGCCTCCTCGGGCGAGGGCGGGGTCGAGCAGGGCGGTGGCGTTCGCGCCGCGTACGGCGTCGAAGTCGGCGGGGGACAGACGGGCGGCGCGCAGGGCTGCGAGGGGGTCGTCGGTGCCCATGTCGAAGGGGAAGTCGGAGCCGAGCAGGACGCGGTCGGCCCCGGCGACGCGCACCAACTCCCGCAGGGTGTGCGGGTCGTGGACGAGGGAGTCGAAGTACATCCGCCGCAGGTAGCTGCTGGGCGGGTGGGCGCAGCCGGCCCCCGCGTCGGCGCGGGCCGACCAGGCGTGGTCGGAGCGGCCGATGTGGGTGGGCAGGTAGCCGCCGCCGTGCGCGGCCACGATCCTCAGCCGGGGGTGCCGGTCCAGGACGCCGGAGAAGACCAGGTGGGACAGGGCGACGGCGTTCTCGGTGGGCTGGCCGACGGTGTTGGACAGGTACCACTGGTCGAGGCGCTCGTCGAGCGTGCAGCCGAAGGGGTGCAGGAACACGATCGCGGCGCGCTCCTCCGCCCGGGTCCACAGCGCCTCGTACGCCGGGTCGGACAGTTCCCTGGCCGGGGCGTGGCTGGAGATCTCCACCCCGAGCAGGCCCTGGCCGAGGGCGTGGTCGAGGGCGGCCACCGCCAGGTGCGGGTGCTGCATCGGAACGAGTCCCAGGCCGCGCAGTCGGCCGGGGGCGGCCGAACAGTGGTCGGCGGTGGCCTCGTTGGCCAGCCGGCACAGCTTCTCGGCCGTCTCCTCCTCGGCCCAGTAGTGGTAGTGCGACGGGGAGGGGCTGACCAGCTGGACGTCCACGCCCTGGGCGTCCATCGCGGCCAGGCGTACGGCGACGTCGGTCAGCCGGGGGATGCGCGCGCGGACCATGGGGCCGTTGACGGCGAGGGCGGCGGAGCCGTTGCGGCGGGCCTCCAGTGCCTGCGCCCGGGCGAGACCCGGTGCGCCGGCCACCAGCGCGTCGACCTCGGGCAGCAGGACGTGGGCGTGCACGTCCACGGTAGGGGAGGTCACGGCAGCTCCCGGAGCATCGTCATCGTGCGGCCCATCAGGCCGGGTACGTCGGCGTCCCGTACCCCGTCGAGCTGCCACTGCCCGATCTGTACGGAGGCTTCCACCACCGGTCTCACCCGACGCATCCGTCGTTCGTGGTACGTCTGGAACAACGCGTCGTCCCAGGTGTCGGAGGCGGTCAGGAGCTGGGCGAGGACCCAGGCGTCCTCCAGGGACATCGCGGCGCCCTGGGCGAGGGTGGGCGGGCAGCAGTGCGCGGCGTCGCCGGCCAGGACGACCCGGCCGCGGTGCCAGGAGCCCTCCACCAGCATCCGGTCGAACCAGGTGTAGTTGACCTTCGCCGGGTCGGTGATGTGCGCGGTGATCTCGGGCCAGAAGCCGCCGTAGTGCCGGGCGAGGCGGCGCATCTCGTCGGCGTGGGAGTCCCGGGGCATCGAGGCGCGGTCGCGGTTGGCCTCGACGACGTAGGCGTACAGGGTGGTGTCGCTGGTGGGGCAGTAGCCGGCGATGTAGGCGGGGCCGCCGTAGGCGAGGTCGGTGCGGGTGACGCCGGCCGGGCGCGGGGCGGCGACGCGCCAGATGGCCATGCCGGTGGCTTCTGGCTTGTCGGTGATGCCGATGGCGGCGCGGGTGGCGGAGCCGAGTCCGTCGGCGGCGACGACCAGGTCGTAGCGGCTATCGGTGCCGTCGCCGAAGCGCACCCGGACTCCGTCACCGTCCTGGTCGAGGATCTCCGCCCGGGTGCCCAGACGCACGGTGGCGCCGCTGCCGCGGACGGCGTCGATGAGTATCCGTTGGAGTCGCGGGCGCTGCATGCCGACGGTGGCGGGCAGGTCGCCGCCGCCGGTGCGCAGGTCGCGGTGGACGTGCAGGACGGTCCCGTCGGGGGCGGTGATGCCGACCGCCCCGAAGCCGAAGCCGGAGGCGCGGACCCGTTCCCAGACGCCGAGTTCACGCAGGACGCGCAGGGCGTTGCCCTGGAGGGTGATTCCGGAGCCCGCCGTGGCGTTCCAGTCGTCCCTGGCCTCGACCAGGTCCACCGTCAGGCCGGCCCGGCGCAGCAGGATCGTCACGGCGTTGCCGGCCGCGCCGCCGCCGATCACCAGGACCGTGCGGGTGTCGCTCATGAGGAACTCCCTTGTTCCGCTGGGTTACTTGACGGCGATCGGGTTGACGGGCGAGCCGACGGCGCCCGTGATGGGCAGGGGGGCGGCGGTGAGCCAGAACTCGTACACGCCGTCGGCCGCGCAGTCGTCGGCGAGCGCGTCGAGGTCCCACATCTCGCCGATGAGCAGCCCCATGTTGGGGATCGCCACCTGGTGCAGGGGCTGGAAGGCGTGCTCGAACTCGTTGGGGCGGACCTCGAAGCCCCAGGTGTCGGTGGCGATCGCGGCGATCTCGGTGCGGTGCAGCCAGCCGGCGGCGGTGAAGGAGAGCCCCGGAGCCGCCCCGCCCGCGTAGTCGCCCCAGCCTTCCCGGCGCACCCGTGTGAGCTGTCCGGTCCGTACGACCACGAGGTCCCCCCGGCCCACCGGCACCCCGTGGGCCTCGGCGGTCGCGGTGAGGTGCTCCTCGGTGATCGCGAACCCGTCGGGCAGTTCACCTCCCTCGCCGACGACCCGGCCCACGTCCAGCAGCACTCCGCGCCCGGCGACGTGCGGCGCCATGTGCTCGATGCCGGTCACCAGGTCGCCGTCGGAGGTGACGACCCGCTGGGCGTCCCGGCCGTTCCACGCCTTGCCGTGGTCGAAGATGTGCCCGAGCCCGTCCCACTGGGTGGAGCACTGCAGCGGCATGGCGATCACGTCGTCGGCGCCGCCGATCCCGTGTGGGAAGCCCTGGTTGCCGAGCGCGGCGTCGGTACCCGTGTCGAGCATGGTGTGCACCGGGTTGGTGCGCCGCCGCCAGCCCTTCTGCGGTCCGTCCATGTCGAACCGCTGGGAGAGGGAGAAACTCGCGCCGCGCCTGACGAGCCCGGCGCCCTCACGGCGTTTGGCCTCGTCGAGGAAGTTGAGGGTGCCGAGGACGTCGTCGGCACCCCAGCGGCCCCAGTTGGAGTACGCCTTGGCGGCCTCGGCGATCGCGCCCTCGGGATCGTGCCGGTCGACGGTCACGGCGCCTCCGCCACACATCGGGTGCGCTGGGCGCCGAGTCCGGTGACGGAACCCTCCATGACGTCGCCGTCGCGCAGCAGCCGGCCCCAGTGCATGCCGTTGCCGGCGGGGCTTCCCGTCAGCACCAGGTCGCCGGGCAGCAGTCGGGCGCTCTGCGAGGCGTACGACACCATCCGGGCGACGGAGAAGATCATGTCCCTGGTGGACTCGTCCTGCATGGTCTCGCCGTTGAGCTTCAGCGTGAGGCGCAGGTCGCCGGGGTCCGCGATCGACTCGGCGGGCACGATCCACGGACCCAGCGGGGTGAATCCCGGGGCGTTCTTGCTGCGCAGCCAGTCGGTGCCGATCTGCGGCATGTCCCGGCGGAAGACGGTGGCGCGGTCGGTGAGGTCGTTGGCGACCGTGTACCCGGCGACGTACTCCAGCGCGTTCGTCGCGGGGACCCGGTGGGCCGGACGACCGATGACGGCCGCCAACTCCAGCTCCCAGTCGGGCTGTTGGGCCCAGGCGGGCAGGACGACGTCGTCGTAGGGGCCGGTGATGGCGCTCGGCAGCCCGAGGAACACGTACGGCAGGTCCTGCGCGGCACGCCGGTCCATGAGCTCGGCGGCCTCCGCCCGGCGCTCCTCGTCCGGCCGGTCGTCGCCCGGCGCGCGGTGGGCCACATGCAGATCGATCACGTGCCGGCGGTAGTTGGCGCCCGACTGGAACACCTGACGCGGCTCGACGGGCGCGTGGACACGCAGTTCCGCGAGCGGCCGGCGGCCCTGGCCCGAGTCGGACGCCAGGGCGCGCAGCCGCGGCAGGGCCGTCGCCCACTGCTCCAGCAGACCGCGGACGGTGAGCCGCTCGTCGCCGAACGCGGCACACAGATCGAGGGTGAGGCCGTCCGGAGTGACCAGAGCGGGGTAGGCGGGCCCGTCCGGGGCCGAGACGGTGCCGAGGGCGAAGGGTCCGGCGAAGAGCGCGGACGCGGGGTCAGGTGTCACGGACATGTCCTCCTGATTGCGGTGTGACTAATCTGGACCCCGCACCCGTGATCAGGGAAATCGATTCTGTGGATGATCGGCATCCACCGCGTCGATCCCGGCGGCCGGATGCCCGTACCGCAAGGAGAGTGCCGTGAACCTGGCCCGCCTGGACCTCAACCTCGTCGTCGCCCTGCGCGCCCTGCTGGAGGAGCGCAACGTCACCCGTGCCGGTCAACGCGTCGGTCTCAGTCAGCCCGCCATGAGTGCCGCCCTCGCCCGTCTGCGCCGCCACTTCGACGACGACCTCCTCGCCCGGGTCGGTGGCCACTACGAACTGACCGCCCTCGGACAGGTGCTCCTCGACCGCACCTCCACCGCGTACGACGTGCTGGAACGCCTCTTCGCCAGCCAGGCCGACTTCGACCCGGCCCGCGAGAGCCGCGAGTTCAAGCTGGTGGCGTCCGACTACGCCGTGGCGGTCTTCGGCACCGAACTCGCCCGCGTCATCCACGAGGAGGCACCCGGCATCCGGCTGCGCTTCACCCAGACCCCGCCGACCGTGACCGACGACACCGCCACGCTGCTGAGCGCCACCGACGGCCTGTTCATGCCCCACGGCGTCGTCAGCGACTTCCCCGCCACCGACCTCTACGACGACCGCTGGGTCTTCCTCGTCGCCGACGACCACCCGAGCGTCGACGACCGGCTCACCCGCCAGGACCTGGCCCGCCTGCCGTGGGTCACCTACCAGCGCACCTACGACGCACCCGCCGTACGCCAGCTCGGCATGCTCGGCATCGAACCGCGCGTCGAGGTCTCCGCCGACAGCTTCCAGGTGCTGCCCCTGCTGGTCGCCGGCACCCGGCGGATCGCCCTTGTGCAGGCACGTCTGGCCCGGCTGCTCGCGCCGATCGCCGCGGTCCGCGCGGTGGAGCCGCCCTACGAGGCGGTGCCGCTGCGGGAGGCGATGTGGTGGCATCCCGTGCACACACACGACGCGGCCCACATCTGGCTGCGGGAGACAGCCGCCCGGGTGGGAGCCCGGCTGCCCCAGGAGCACCGCGCGTGAAGGCCCCGGCGGGAGCGTCATCGGGCCGCGCGCCGAAGCCGCCGACGGCACCGGTGAAGGCCCCGGGGGGAGCGTCATCGGGCCGCGCGCCGAAGCCGCCGACGGCACCATTCACCCGCTGGATCGGCGCCATCCGAAACGCGGATCGCCCAGGGGCTGGGCAGGCCGGTACGCACCCCGCATAGTCGTGGCACGTCACCGTGCCCGCTGCGTCGGTGTCCCCCCGCACGCCGACGCCCGCAGGCGGCCGTTCCGTCCGTCCGCCACCGGCGCCCCTCTCCCCGTCCCGCGTCCTGGAGTGCTGCCATGCCCGCTTCCGCTGCCCTGCCCGCCCGCGGCCGCCAGGACGCCCCGGCCGTCGCAGGCAGGCTGCCCGCCGTCCTGCTGATGGCCGGCAGTTGCCTGCCGATTCTCGGCGCCGTCCTGATCGCGCCCGTGCTGCCCCGCATGCAGGACCACTTCGCCGGCGTGAGCGGCAGCGCGGCCCTCGTCCCGCTCGTCCTCGCGGTCCCCGCCCTGTCCCTGGCCGCGCTCGCGCCGTTCGCCGGTGTCCTCGTCGACCGCCTGGGCCGCAAGCGCCTCCTGGTCGCCGCCACGGTGCTGTACGCCCTGTTCGGTACCGCCCCGCTGTGGCTGTCGTCGCTGTACGGCATCGTCTTCAGCCGGGTCCTGGTGGGTGCCGCCGAGGCGGCGATCATGACCTGCTGCACCACGTTGATCGGCGACTACTACTCCGGGCGGGTCCGCGACCGGTACCTCGCCCTGCAGACCATGTGCGCGTCGGCGTCGGCCACGGTGTTCTTCGTCGTCGGCGGCGCCCTGGGATCGGTCGGCTGGCGCGCACCGTTCTGGCTGTACGCGGTCGGCCTGCTGCTGGCCCCCGCCATGGCCCGGGCCCTGCCGTCCCCGGCCCCGCCCGCCGCCACCGGGACGGTGACGGCACCCGCGGAGGCCGACGTACGGCCCTTTCCGGTACGGCGCATGCTGGGCATCTGCCTGCTGACCGTCTTCGGCGCGCTCGTCTTCTACACCGTGCCCGTGGAGATGGCGTACCTCATGGACGACCTGGGCGAGAAGTCCACCGGCGTGGTCGGCGCCGTCACCGCTGTCGCCAGCGCGTCCACCATGCTGGGGTCCGTCCTCTTCACCCGGCTCGCCGGCGCCCCGCGCCGCGTCCTGCCCGCCCCGTTCCTGCTGTGCGGCGCGGGGTTCCTGCTGATGAGCGTGTCCGACCACCTGCCCCTGCTCATCGTCGGAGCGGTGGTCAACTGCGTCGGTACGGGGCTGTTGTTGCCCTCGCTGCTGACGCTGGCGCTGTCCCGCCTCGACTTCGCCGACCGGGGACGCGGCACCGGTCTGTGGACGGCGGCGTTCTTCCTCGGCGAGTTCGCCTGTCCGCTGGTCCTCCTGGCCGCCAAGGGTGCCCTGGGCACACTGGCCTCGGCCGTCGGACTGCTCGGCGTGCTCACCGTGATGATGTCGGCCGCACTGCTGCCGGCCGCGCGCCGCACCCCCGCGACGCTGCCACGACCTGCGGCCGACCAGCTCTGACGGACCGCCGCCGACACTCCGCTGCGCCCGTGGCCGACGGCGTTCGGCGGGCACGGCGTCGTCGGGCCGATGGCACGGGCCGGGCGCCGGCCGCCTCGTCGTGCGGCGGCCGGGGCCGACAGGGGTCGCGTCGTCGGCGGTCCCGTCGTCGGGCGGCGATCCCGGCCGGGTGCCGGTCGCGTCCTCCTCCGCGGTCAGGCCACGGCCATGTCCCTGGTGGCCGCGCTCGCCCTCGGCGCTGCGCGGTCGCCACACCGGGCAGGGGACGCCCGCCTCCGCGGCGGGCGACGCCCGCCTCCACGACCGAGCAGGACGTTCACGACAGCCAGGACCCGAGAAGCCGATTGACCGTCCTGTCCGACGGCTGCCTCGACGGTGACCCCGAGGTGCACCGGATGCTCACGGAGAAGATCTTCCTCCGGCGGGCCGACGTCGTCACGACGGACGAGGGTCAAGACGTCGGCGTGCGGCGGGTCACGGTCGGGCGATCGGGTCAAGACCGTCGGCGTGCAGCGGGTCACGGTCGGGCGATCGGGGCAACTCGGCTGTGCGACCGTCGAGTTGGCCACCCCGGTCGGTGCCCTCGGTGATCGGACGGTGGTCCTGACATTCTGAGCGGCATGGCGACACTCAACGGAGCCCCCGTTTCCCCCGACGACCTGCTGTCCCTGGCCCTGGTCAACGTCGGCCACTTCACGTCCATGCGCGTCGACGACGGCAGCGTCCGCGGCCTGCCGCTGCACATGGAGCGCCTCGCGAAGGACTGCGAGGCCGTGTGGGGTGCCGACCTGGACACCGGACGTGTCCGCGACTTCGTCCGCCAGGCCCTGGACGGACGGACACAGCCGTGCGTCGTCCGCGTGACCGTCTACGACCCCGAGGTCGACCTGGCTCACCCCGCGGACGCGAGGCACCCGCAGGTTCTGGTGACCGTGCGCGGTGCCGGCTCGATGCCTCCGGCTCCGCTGCGGGCCAGGAGCATGCCGTACGAACGAGACCTGCCCGAGGTCAAGCACGTCGGCCTCTTCGGGGCCCTGCACACCCGGCGCAGCGCCCAACTGGCCGGATTCGACGACGCCCTCTTCGTCGGACGCGAGGGACTCGTCAGCGAAGGCGGCACCTGGAACGCCGGATTCGTCGACCACGACGGCATGGTCGTGTGGCCGCAGGCTCCCGTACTGCCCGGAGTCACCATGGCGCTGCTCCAGCAGCGCGCCGAACACCGGATCGCCACCGTCACCCTGGAACAGGCCAAGGGCATGGCAGCCGCCTTCGCGACGAACTCGAGTGTCGGCGTGCGGGCCATCGCCGCGATCGACGACACCGAACTGGCCACCGACCACCCGGTGTTGGACCGGCTGCGCGAGGTCTACCTGTCCGTCCCCGGCGAGAGGCCGTAGAGCGCGGTCGCCCCGAACCTGCGGGGTGCCGGCACTGAGGCTGGAAAGCAGTAGCCGGCGTTGGAAGAACGACAACCAACTCCGGTAGGAGTCCTGACGGGTTTTCGGTTGACGCTGATGCGACATTCTCACGGCGCGCGGAGCGTCCACAGACGACCGGGCGGTCCGTGTGGCCCCTTGCCCTGGTTGCCCTGGTTCGCGACGGCGCCCTCCATCAAATCTAGCGCCGCTAGACAAGCGAGCGCCAGTAGAACTAGCATTGCGTCAGATTCTAGCGTCGCTAGGAAACCCTTGGAGGGGACATGCGGGACGTACTGGCAGTGGTCACGGTCGTCGTGGTCGGGGTCATGGTGGGGGTGGAGTTCGCGGTGGCGGTGTTCGTCAACCCGATCCTGGATCGGCTCCCGAACGACGGCGGACTCGGCGCCCGCAGCGACGGAGCGCGCGTCCTCGGCAGGGTCATGCCGTTCTGGTACGTCGGCTCCGTCGTCCTGGGCGCGGTGTGGAGCGCGGTGGGCTGGGGTGACGCCGGCGCGCCGCTCGTCACCGCGGGCACAGTCCTGCTCGTGCTCAGCGTGGTCCTGTCCGTGCTGCTGCTCGTGCCGATCAACTCGCGCGTGGCGACCTGGTCGCGCGAGGGGGCGCCCGCGGACTGGAAGGCCCAGGTGGGTCGGTGGGACCGGTTCCATCATGTTCGTGTGGGCGTCATCGTGCTCGCCTTCACGCTGTTCACCGCCGCCCTCGTCTGAGCAGGGCGGTCACAGCCCAGGGGTGTTCTCGGGTGTCGCGGCCGACGAGGCCGGTGGCACGCTGCGGTTCCGCGCGGCGCGCTCCGCCCGGGAGGCAGCGGGGGACCGGTCGCACCCGGGCCCGGACTGCTGTCTCCGGGCGCGGTCCAGCGGCTCCAGCAGGATCGGCCTCGCGGGACTCGGAGTGACGCGGCACGTCGGACTTGGCCAGGCCCACGCCGGCTCAGCTCGTTGAGACCGCCCCCCGGTCTTTTGATGTCCCGCTCAAGGTCCTACGGCAGGCGAGGAGTTCGCTCCGTCACGGTTCTCGCCGTGCGCCCGGGAGCCCGTCGATCATCAGGCCGAGGGTGAAGTCGAAGCGGTCGTGGACCGTTCCGGCGGTGAGCTCGGCGGCGTAGCGCTTGGTGTGCGGGAAGGTGTCGGGCAGCGCGGCGAACCGGCGCAGGAGTTCCTCGCGGCTGACCACCCAGCCGTCGTCGCTCCTGGTCAGCCGCCGGTTCGCCAGGGAGACTTCGAGGCTGTAGGCGTTGACGTAGAGCGTCAGGGAGTCGATCGCATACGCCGCCGCCTGCGGGTCGATGCCGCCGGCGAGCAGGATGGCGAGCATTCCCTCGCCGACGCGCAGCGTGTCCCGATTGGACGGGGCGGCGGCGAAGGCCGCCCGGGAGATGCCGGGATACCGCAGGTACTGGTCGCGCAGCCGGGTGCAGACGTCGATGATCTGCTGCCGCCACACGGCCGGGTCCGGCTCGGGCAGGTCGACCTGGGCGCACAGGTTGCCGATGAGCAGTTCGTCCAGGTCCTCCTTGTTGACCACGTGGGCGTACAGCGAGGACGGTCCCGTCTCCAGTGCGGTGGCCACGCGCCGCATCGTCAGGGCCTCGTATCCCTCGTGCTCCACGATGTGGAACGCGGTGCTGACGATGGCGTCGACCGTGATCGGCTTCTTGCGCCCGCCTGACGGGCCGCGCCGGGCCGCGGGCGCGTGCGAGCCGGTGTCGAGCTGGTGGCGTGCCGCGCGCCGTTGCTCCGGAGTCGGTGACATGGGGGCAGTCTAGCAATCGGCGAACAGTGTTCTAGGTCACTAAGAACAGTGTTCGTATTGTTCGGAGCGCCGTTCAGTTGTAGAACAGTGTTCGTGTCTACTGTCCAGCGCCCCACTCCGGCGCCCATTCCCTCCACCCTCCCGCTGCGCACCGCATGGCTCGTCCTGGCCGTCGTGGTCCTGGCCGACCTCATGGATCTGATCGACTCCAGCATCGCCAACCTCGCCGGCCCGTCCATCCGCGCCGACCTGGGCGGCGGCCAGGTGACCGTGCAGTGGGTGCTGAGCGCCTACACCGCCGCCTTCGCGCTCGGCCTCGTCACCTCGGGACGCCTCGGTGACCTGCTCGGCCGCCGACGGCTGTTCCTGCTCGGCATGACCGGCTTCACCCTGGCCTCGCTGGCCTGCGGTCTCGCGCCCGGCACGGTCTTCCTGATCGTCGCCCGCACCCTGCAGGGCCTGTGCGGATCGGTCATGATCCCGCAGGGCCTGGCCCTGGTGAAGGTCGTGTTCCCACCCCAGCACCTGCGCAAGGCGCTGACCCCCGTGGGCCCGCTGATGGGCCTGACCATGGTGGCCGGCCCCATCCTGGCCGGCTGGCTGCTCCACCTGGACCTGTTCGGCAGCCAGTGGCGCTCCATCTTCCTGATCAACGTCCCGTTCGGCATCGTCGCCACCGCACTCGGCCTGCGCGTCCTGCCCCGCCACGGCGGGGAGGACCGGGCCGCCCGTCTCGACCTCACCGGCATCGGCCTGCTCACCGCCGCCTCGGCCCTCCTCGTCATCCCGCTCATCCAGGGACGCGACCTCGGCTGGCCCGCCTGGACCTACGTCATGATGGCCGCCTCGGTCGTCCTCTTCGCCCTGTTCGTCGTCTCCCAGCGGCACAGCGAACACCCGGTCGTCACACCGTCGTTGCTGCGCAAACGCAGCTTCGTCGTCGGACTGGTGATCGTCGCCGGGTTCTACGCCTCACTCAGCGCGTTCGTCCTCGTCGTCAACCTCCTGCTGCAGCAGGGCATGCACTGGTCGCCGCTGCACACGGGCCTCGCGCTGATCCCGTGGGCCCTCGGTACCGCCGTCGCCGTTCTGCTCGCGGGCGCCGTACTCGCCGAGAAGCTTGGCCGTGCCACCCTGCACCTCGGGCTGTCCATCGCCGTCGTCGGCCTGCTGGCCCTGTGGTGGTCCGTCGCCCACTGGGGCGACGACATCACCATCGGGAGACTCGCGCCCGCGCTGCTGCTCACCGGCTTCGGCTCGGGGCTGGTGTTCGTCCCGCTGGTCGACTTCATCATCGGCGATGCCACCGCCGAGGAGGTCGGCACCGGCGCGGGTCTGCTCAACGCCGTCCAGCAGTTCGCCGGCGCCATCGGCGTCGCCGCCCTCGGAACGCTTTTCCTCGCCCGGGTCGGGCACCCGTCAGCCCACTCCTACCTCGCCGCGGCGGAACTGGTCTTCGGCATCGTCGCGGGCCTGAACCTCCTGACCCTGCTGCTCGTGGGCCTGCTGCCCAAGCATGCCCAACAGGCGCATGGCTGAGCCCGTGCGCCCTGGCACGCGCACGGGTCAGCCGGCCGCCCGACAGGCGCATGGTTGAGCCCGCGCGCCCTGGCACGCGCACAGGTCAGCCGGCCGCCCGACAGGCACACGGTCGAACCGCGCGCCCTGGCACGCGCACGGTTCAGCCGGCCGCCCGACAGGCACACGGTCGAACCGCACGCCCAGCGGGCCCGCGGCTGGGCCGCCCGCCCTCCGCCCTCGCTCGTGGTCACCGGGCCGGCCGGGCGCCCGCTGGTCCCACCATCGTCGACGACCCGCTCGCATCGTTTCCCCCCTACGCGGCAGATCTGGTGGGGCGGACACGCTGGCCGTTCATGTTGTCCGCGGTCGACCGATGGGGCGTGCCGCTGACATCGCCGCCGGGCCCGCCACCGGCAGGCGGCCCCTGACACCAGTCGCCCGGACGCGCACCTCTGCCTCACGGTGTGGAGCGTGCCGTGGACTCCGGTGACGTGAGCATCCGGATCGCGTCGCGCAGGCCGGAGGGACGCGGCAGTCCCGACTCCGGGCGCCGGCCCCAGCCGGGGCCACACAGGAGGACGAGACTCTGTGTCCGCGCGCCCCGCACTCCCCACCGCGTCGCGGCGATGTGCCGGGCCAGCGGAACACTGGCGGTGGACCGCGACTGCGACCACAGCACCACACCGGCCGGCCCCACACGCTGTACGGCGGCGAGCACCGCCTCGGCCGGGACCGCGCCCCCCAACATCAGGACGGGCAGACCGAGTTGTACCAGTGCGGCGCTGAGCGCCTCGATCGGCAGTGTGTGCTGCTCGCCCGGCAGACAGGCCAGCAGGACGGGCGCGGTGTCCGGGTGCCGTTCCCGCGCCGCCGACGCGACGTACACCTGCCGGAGCGTGGCGGAGATGTGCCAGGACAGGAGGTGCTCGACCTCCACGTACCGGTCGTCCGAGAACTCCCACTTGCGGCCGACCGCCCGCAGCGTGGGAACCATGATCTCCTCCCAGGCCACGATCAGCCCGAAGGCCCGGACCACGGCGGTGAGCTGCTGTTGGACAGCCTGGGCGTCCAGCCGGACCGCTGCTCGCGCGAGCCCCCTGCACTCCTGGTAGACGTCCCCGAGCGGCAGTCCGCTGCCGGAGTGCGACACCTGTTTCGCCGACGGCCGGGACGTCCGGCCCGGCGCAGCGGGGTCCGCCGGCTGCGGCGGGAGTGCCTGCACCGGTGTCCCGGCGCGAGCACGTCCCTTCGCGGCACGCGCGGCCTCGGCGGGCGGTACACCCGCGGCGGTGAGCCGGCACATCTCCTGCAGCATGGCGACGTCGTCCGGCGACCAGCGGCGGTGCCGGCCGTCCGCCCGCACGGCGGGCCCCAGCCCGTAGCGACGGTCCCAGGAGCGCAGTGTCGTGGGGGACACCCCTAGCTTGCGCGCCAGGAAGCCCGTCGTCACTCCCGCCGCGGCTGGTCCCCGAGGCTCGGGGGCGCTCAGGTCCATGGGGTCTGTCCGGCGGTCGGGGTGCGGGACGGCTCCTCACGCGGATGACGCCGAGCGAGGCGGCCGTACACCGGGAAACGGCAGGTCAGCACAGGCACTCGCCTCGATCTGGAAGCCGGGCGGGACCGGACGGTCGCCGTCGACAACCTTTCGGGAAGAGGCTGTCGAACGGATGCAGGGGCAGACGCCTGTGGACGGAACCCGACTCTCGCGTGTCCGCAGCGGGCGCGCATCCGGGGAGAGGCTTGCCGCCGAAGCGCGGGGCAACCGGTGAGGACTGACGTCGTAGGTACGCACCATGGGCCGTCGCAAGGCATCATCCGTCGCGTTCGCCGCCGCCTCGGCCGCGGGCCTGACGTTCGCGTGGCGCGCCGTGAAGCGGCCCGCGAGCCCGGCGGAGACGCCGCGGACGAGCGGCGGCGGTGACGGAGTTCGACGTCGAGCGGTATCTCGGCCGCTGGTGGCAGGACAGTGGAGCGACGCCCACCGGAGCCTTCGGCTGATCCGGTCGGCGCCGGCTGCCGGTGCCGACCGCGTTCCCGATACCGCGGGGGCCGCGCCGAAGTCACCCGCCGGGAGCGCAACCCTTCGCACGCTGAGAGGCGAAGAGAGGGCAGGGCGGTCGGCAATCGGCGCAGCCCGGGGGCGACTCCGGAAAGGAACGGCCATGCACCTCAGTGACGAGCTTCCCGTCGATCACAAACTGACCAGCGTGTACCGCTACGGCGCCGCGCTGTGCGGACTGATCCTGCTGGTCTTCGGCAGCCTCGGATTCGCCGACCGGTTGAGCCCGTTCGACACGGACGGCCAGCACCTGGCGGGCCTGTCGACCAACGGCGTACTGAGTCTCATCTCCGTGGTCGTCGGGCTCGCCCTCATCGGCGGGGCGATCGTGGGCGGCAACTTCGCCTCGACGCTCAACATGGTCGTCGGCACACTGTTCCTGCTGAGCGGCTTCGCCCACGTCTTCATCCTGGACCGGCCCGCCAACGTCCTCGACTTCGGCATGACCAACGTGATGTTCAGCTTCGTCATGGGGTTGGTCGTCCTGACCTTCGGCATGTACGGCCGGGTCTCCAGCAAGCTGTCCCACGACAACCCCTACTGGCGCCGCCGGCACGCCCGCGAGGCGGCCCGCGAGTCCCTCGCCCGCCGTCGGGCGCAGGCGCCCGCTCCCCTTCCCGCGGGTACCGCCCGTACGGCGCTCGGCTCCCCGCCAGGCGCCGCGCACACGCTCCCGCAGGAGTGACAGGAGTGACAGAGGTGAGGGGAGCGGTCTCGGCGCGACCGTGAGCTTCTCCGCCGCCGGTCGGGATGGCAGCTTCGCCGGCCGCCGGACGGGACGGCAGCCTGACCGGACTCGCGGCCTTCGGCCGGGAACGGCCCGTCGGCCGGATCACCGCACGAGCCGGAATCACCGCATGAGCCGGGTCACGGTATGAGCCGGGGCACCGCACGAGCCGGGTCACCTGAGCCGGGTCCCCCACCCGCCGCCGCGGAATGAGGGACCCGGAGGGGCGTACGGCCCCCGTCCCGGTGCAGGGGGACGGCGAGCTCAGCCCACTCTCGATTCCGCGCGGGGCAGGACATCGGATGCGGACCGGAGCGGCCGGGTCCCGTTCATCTGATCGCCCTTCGACCGGATCGAACGCGTCGATCTGCTATCCGATGCAGAGTCGATGCAAGTTGTCGCGTCGATTCGTCGGGACGCATGGTGAGAGCACCGCGATCGCTCCGAGCGAGCGGTAACCCGCAACCCGCGGGGGAGGCGCGGCCCGACGGTGGGTCGTCCGTTTCGGGAGACCGGGACGAACCCCGCCCGCACGAGGAGCAGTCACCATGACCGCACAGCAGTCCACCGGGCAGACCCTCGAGAACGTTCCGCTGTGGGCCCCCGCCGAGGAGTCCCTGGCCGACGAGGAACTCGCCGCGGGCTTCGTCGGGGACGACGAGGCCTGCCTGGCCGCCGTCTACCACCGCTGGGGCCCGCTGGTGTACTCCCTCGCGCGGCGCTCCCTCGGAGACGCCCGGGAGGCGGAGGACGTCACCCAACTCGTGTTCCTGGCGGCGTGGCGGGGCCGTGGCGGGTTCGCGCCGGAGCGCGGCGCCCTGTCCGCGTGGCTGGTCGGCATCACCCGCCGCAAGATCGCCGATGCCCTGTCCGCGCGAGCCCGCCGCGCCGAACTCGTGGCTGCCGCCGGCTCGAAGATGTCCGTCCGTGTCCAGGAGCCCGACTCCCAGCCGGACGCCGTCCTGGACCGTGTGCTCGTGGGCAACGAGCTGGCGAAACTCCCCGCCCCGCAGCGCCGCGTCCTCGGCCTGGCGTTCTACGACGACCTGACGCAGACCCAGATCGCGGAACTGACCGGCTGGCCCCTGGGCACGGTCAAGAGTCACGCCCGGCGGGGTCTGCACCGGCTCAGCCGCTACCTCCGGGAAGACGGCGTCGGCCGTCACCAGGCGTAATTCGATGCGCAAACGACTCAAGATTTCCGGAGTCGTCCAGTGGCTCGTCCGAGGGGTGTCGCGGGGCCGTTCGGGCCGTATGTTGTGCGGTCCTGCATCCGAAAGACCCGGCCGCGCCCGAAGTCCTGGTGAAAGCAGCGAAGCCCTGGTGGCAGCAGTGCACCCCTGAAACGGTGCCCGCGCGTCACCGGTCCGGGCGCGCGCTCGGCATCGACGACGCTCACGGCGGCGCGCCCGCTAGGCACGCGGAGAGGTAGCGCATGACCGAATCAACGGCGGCGGCTCACATCCCCGCCTCCGATCTCGCGCTCCACGCCCTCGACGGCCCCCGGACGCCCTGGCCGCCCGAAAGCGCCGGACACCTCCGCGACTGCGAGCCGTGCCGTGACCGGCTCGCCGTGTACGCGCACGTCGTCGACACGGGCCGGCACACCCGTCCCGGCGGGATGCTCGTACGGCCGGGCCCGCACGTCTGGGACGCGATCCGGAGCGAGTTGCGTGCCGAACGCGACCGCACGGCATCGGCAAGCGCCGGCCCCCCGCCACAGCCGTCCGTCCGCCCTCGCACCGGTGAAGGCGCCGAGAAGACGGTGCGTGGGACAGGACGGCCGGTCAGGGCGTTCCACCCCAAGGGCGCGATGCTCGACCTCATGCGCTCTCTCCGACGACTGACGGCCGCCGCGATCCGGTTCGTACGCCCACCCCGCTGACCACAACCGGCCACCACGGGCTACCGCTTGAGCCCGTCTACGGCGTCCCGACCTCGCTGGTCCCCCGCCTGCCTTGAGGATGGCGGCGGTCCAGGTGAGGAAACCCGTGAAGGCCGCGCCGTCGTCGAGGCAGAGGGCGGTGGTGCCGAAGTCCGCGATGGGGCACGGCTGCTGGACGGTTGTTCGAGCCAAACGCCGGACGCGCGAGCGGAGCGGCCCATAGGGTGCTTGCGGTTCCGGGCATCGGGACCGAACGCCCGTCACAGGAAGCCGAGTTGATGACCGTTCCCGCTCCCGTTCCGCCCCCTCCCACCTCCCCGCCCACGCCTCCCGCCGGCCGTCCCTCCGCCGGCTGGCGGGTGCCCCTCGTCGCGGCGGTCGTGGCCGGCTGCGCGGGAGTGGGCCTCGGCTGGCTGCTGTGGGCCGGCGGAGACAGCGGCGCGTCCGGTACCGGTCTGCGGAACGCCGGGGCCGACGCTGCCGCCGCCTGCCAGGTCTTCCGCCGCGTCCCGGAACTGAGTGCCGTCCTGGCCGATCCGAAACGCGACTTCGAGGCCCGCTACAACCGGGCCAGCGCCGCTGCCGCGCTGGCCCATGCCGCCGCCCGACTGGACGAACACTACAAGCCTTTGGACACCGCGCTACAGGACATCAGCCAGCGCCTGCAGACCTTCAACGTGAAGGGCGCCGCGGCAGTGGCCGCCCACAAGAAGGTGCAGACCCTCTGCACGACGTACGGCTGACCGAGCCGTCCGACGGTCGCTGTGCGACAACGGCAACACCGACCCCGGCGCGGTCCCGGCGTGTGCGTCGAGGCGGTCGGCACGGAGGCGCACAGCGACGACCCGATGCACCTGTCGAGCCAGGCCAAGCAGCAGCCGCGGCTGCAGACCGACCGCCCGACCGCCGCAAGCCAGGCCGTTCACGTCTGTCGCAAGGGCGGAACCGTCTTCGTCCTCGGCGTCTTCGCGGGGGCCGTCGACAAGCTCCCCCTCGGCGCCGTGATCCACCCGCGCGGGGCGCGCGGATACACGGGCAGCGGTGTACATCCCCATGCTGCTGGAACGCCTGGCGGCAGGTGACCTGTCGACCGCGCATCCGGCGACCCACACGGTGCCACTCGACGAGGCACCGAAGGCGTACGACCTGGTCACCCGCAAGACGGACGGCTGCGTACGCGCGGTCGTCCGCCCGTAGGCGTGGGCTGTCCCGCTTCCGGAGCGGGGCAGCCCCCACGGCTGCCCCGCCGGGGCTCGGCTACGGGGTGCTCCGGCTGATGACGAGGTCGATGACCGCGCGCAGGCCGCCACCGGCGAGAGCGGTGCGCTGCTGGTCGGCGCCGGTGCCCTCCTTGAGGAGCCGGTGCACCAGGCCCGCCACCTCCCGGCTGTCACCGGACGCTTCGAGCGCGGGTGCGACGTACTGGAGGAGCTGGTACAGCACGTCGCCGGCGCGGCGGCGGTGGCCGCTCGGGTCGACCAGGGTGTCGCTCAGGCCGTGGCGGGCCGCATGCCACATGCCGGCCCGCAGGAGTTCGGGCGCACAGTCCGGCACGGGCACCCCCGCCGACGCGTCCGCGAGGGCGGCGTCCACCAGGGCGCGGACGATCCCCGCGAACATGACGGCGTCGTCCACCCGCAGCTGTACGTCCGGACAGCGCACCTCGACGGTGGGGTAACGGTCCGAGAGGCGCGCCTGCCAGTACAGCTGTCCGGTGTCCGCGATCAGGCCGCAGTCGAGCAGGTGCTGCACCCGCCGGTCGTAGTCCGCGGCGTCCAGGAAGGCGGGCGGCATGCCGCCGACCGGCCAGCGGTTGAAGATCACCGTGCGCCAGTTGGCGAAGCCGGTGTCGTGCCCCTCCCACAGCGGGGAGTTGGCGGACATCGCGGTGAGCGTCGGCAGCCAGGCTCGCAGCCGGTTCAGTACCTGCACGCCCGCATCCCGGCTGGGGACCGCGACGTGCACGTGCATGCCGTTGACGAGTTGCTCCGCCACGAGTTGCGGGGCCTGCGCGAGCATGGCGCGGTAGCGGGCCTGGTCGGTGACGGGCACGGGACGCTGGTCCTGGCGGGGTGGTGTCGCGCAGGCCGCTATCCGGCATCCGTGGTTCTCGGCGGCCGCCCCGACCGCGTGCCGCAGGCGCAGCAGGTGCCCGCCGACCTCCCGCAGGCTCTCGCACACAGGGGTCACCACTTCGACCTGCGCCTGCAGCAGCTCGGACTGCACCTCCTGGTCGCCCGCCAGCTGTGCCACGCCCGCCGCGATGTGAATCTTCTCCGCCAACGGCACCGGAACGCCGCTCACGGGGTCGATCAGCAGATATTCCTCTTCCACGCCGATCGTGGTCATCGACCGCCCTCTGTTCCGCTCGCTGCCGTGATCCGGCTCGCGAGACATCTCGACGACCCGCACTACGGCGATCACCGCTGAGACGCACCGCGCCGGGCTGTGCGAGTTCCGCGGATGTTCCATTACAAACAGGACAGAACGGTGGAGTGGGCCGGGCAGTGGTGCGCCGCTGGGCAATCGTCGCCGGTGATCACCCCGAGCCTGGCCTCGCCGGTGAAGGTCGGCCGAGTGGTGTGCCGGGTGGAGTAGGGGTACCCGGCCGGCCGGAGAGCCTCGGCGGGGCCGTGAACCCGCTCCGGTTTGGGCTGGGCGGAGGGTCTGAACAGAACACCCGCCACTACATCCGCCAATGCGTGGACCTCAAGCGTCACGCCGCCTGCGCCTGCGCCTGCGCCTGCGCCTGCGTCATGCTCGCGGGCGCGGCGGGGTGGGCGCAGTGGTCAACCTGCTCGGCCGGTGAAGGTGAACCCCCCGGGGGGCAGCCCGGCGCACCGCCCCGGCCGGGCGCCGCTACGCGTCCACCTCGCGCAGGAAGTCCAGCACGATGCGCGAGAAAGCGTCGGGTTGCTCCATCGTCGTGTAGTGGCCGGCGTTCTCGAGCCGCGTGCTGCGGCCGACGGGGACGGCGTCCATCAGCGCGGTCACGGTCTGGAGGACGCCCGGCGCGTCCAGGGCGCCGTTGACGGCCAGGACCGGAACGGTGATGTCCCCGGCTCGGGCGGCCACGTCCTGGACCGGGACGCGGTGGTCCGGCTCGTCCGGGGTGTGCTTCATCAGCGTGCGCAGCGCCATCTCCCTTATGTGGGGCGCGATTTCGGGGGCGAGGTCGGCCAGGGTGCGGCTGGGGCCCGCGGCCCACTGGACGAAGGCGTCCGCCCAGCCGGCGATGTCACCGGCGGCGAGGGCGGCCGCCTGGGCGTGCTGGTGGGCCGCGGACCAGGGGTCGCTGAGGTCGGGCTCGCCGATCCCGCGGCCGCTGACGACCAGGGCGCGGACGAGCTCGGGGTGCTCGATCGCGGTGTCCACGGCGGTGAGCGCGCCCATCGAGATGCCGACCAGGGTCGAGGGCCCGGCGAGGTCGAGATGGCGCAGCAGGGCGGCCAGATCGTCGGTCGGACGGAACGGCCCGCTCGCGTTCGCGGAGAATCCGTGGCCGCGGGCGTCCGGGGCGATGACCCGGTGACCCCCGGCCACGAAGCGGGGGATCAGGTCGTCGAACTGGGTGTGGTCGGCGAAGCCGCTGTGCAGCAGCACCAGCGGACGGCCGTCACGCGGGCCGGTGTCGCGGTAGGCGAGCGGGCCGTCCTGCGATGCGAAGGTGTCGAACGCGGCGTCCGCGCCGACGGTACGGGAGGAGATCGAAGTCTCAGTCATGACAACCAAGGTGCCATGTTGCTGTCAGGATGGCAACCCAGGTGTCATGATGGGGGTGTGAACGAGACCCACCGCGACCTTTCGCCCGACGAACTGCCGGAACGGCTGATGGAGGTCTTCGCCCTCGTCGGACCGCTCTACCGCCGAGTCCAGCGCAGGATCGAGCAGGACGCCGCGCCGGGCCTCTCCGTCGGCGTGCGCGCTGTGCTCGATCTGCTGCGTGAGCACGGGCCGATGACCGTCCCGCAGATGGGGCGAGCCCAGTCCCTGAGCCGGCAGTTCGTCCAGCGGATGGTCAACGACGCCGCCGCGAGCAGGCTCGTGGAGAGCATCCCGAACCCCGCGCACCAGCGCTCGTCCCTGATCCGTCTGACCGACGACGGCCGCGCGGTGATCACCACCGTGAGCGCACGCGAACACGCCCTGCTGCGCCAGGCGAGCGGCAGCCTGACCGACGCGGATGTCACGGCCTGCGTCCGCGTGCTGAGCCGGATGCTGGAACTCTTCGACGATGTGGACATGTCGGACGTCGACCCACCCCGTTAGGGCGTGTACCAAGGCGTCGCGTCCGCCTCGCCGCACCAGGTCGAGCCCCCTCGGCGTGCCAAGGGTCTCGCCGCACCAGGTCGAGCCGCCTCGCCGCGCCAAGGGTCTCGCCGCACCAGGTCGAGCCGCCTCCCGCGCCAAGGTGCCGCCGCACCAGGTCGAGCCCCCTCGCCGTACCAGGTCGACCTCCCTCGCCGAAAACCGGTCGAGCCGCCGTACCGAGCTAGCCGATCATGTACCCGTGCCGCTCGCGGAGACCGTTGCCCGCACAGACGCCGACCTGGCCGCCGGCCGCGTTCCCATGGCGCGCCGACGTCTACGGGGACTGGTGTCGTCCTTCCCGAACGACCTGACGCTCCGTCGCCGCCTCGCCGAGGTGTACCGGCTGTACGGTGCTCGCGACGCCGGCGGTCTGGGTGAACGGACTGATCGCCCTCTTCGACCGGCCCCGAACGCCCGAGGCGCTCTGCCGCCGGTCGTGCTGTGTGGCCTTGCCCAAGTCTGGCTATATGCCCACCGTTTTGTGATCCCGCACTTGCCGACGCCTTGACGATCCGTTCCCTGCGCGTTCAACCGGCGGCCTGTGCCCGCGTTGTGTGCTGTCCCTAAGGTCCCAGGAGGTTGCGGAAGAAGGGACCCATGGACACACTCCTCGCAGTCCGCGCTCGTGGGATCACCAAGTGCTTCGGTGACGTCGTGGCGCTCGACGGCGTCGATCTGGATGTGACCCAGGGGCAGATCCACGGCCTGGCCGGGCCGAACGGCGCCGGGAAGACGACCTTGCTCGGCCTTCTGCTGGGCCTGGCCGTCGCCGACGGCGGACGTCTCGACATCCTGGGTACGCCGGTCGGGCGGGCGCTCGCCGCGCCCGAGGGGGTGGCCGGCTTCGTCGACGGACCCGGTCTCTATCCCTCGCTGACCGCCCGGCAGAACCTCGCCGCGCTGGCCGCTCTCCGGGGCCGCGACGCGCGGACGGCGGGAGTCGACGAGGTGCTCGACCAGGTCGGCCTCACCGACGTCGCCGACGACCGGGCCCGCGGCTTCTCCCTCGGCATGCGCCAGCGGCTCGGACTCGCGGCCGCCCTGCTCACCAGGCCCCGTCTGCTCGTGCTCGACGAGCCGTCCAACGGGCTCGACCCGGCCGGCAAACGACACGTCAACGGTGTCCTCACCCGGCTCGCGGCGGACGGGACCAGCGTCGTGCTCTCCAGCCACCGTATGGACGACCTCGAAACACTGTGCTCCGAGGTCACCATCGTCGCCGCCGGACGCGTCGTCTTCTCCGGCCCGCTGAGCAAGCTGGCCGCCGAGAACCGTGAACTCGACTACCGGCTGCGCACCTCCGACCCGCAGGCCGCCCGTGCGCTGGCCGACGACACGGCGGGCGTCCGCGTCCTCGCCGAAACCGGGCCGCCGCGCGACGCCGGTGTCCTCCTGGTGCGCACGCTCGTGCCCGCCCTCGACGACCTGGTGGTGCGGCTCGTGCGTGCGGGCATCGCGGTGCGTGAACTCGCCCCCGTCGTCTCGCCGTTGGAGGCCGCGTTCCTCGCCCTCACCGAGCGGCCGGACATCGGGCAGTACGACGACGAGCCGCCGGCCCCCGAACAGCTGGACGACGGGCCGCCGGGCCCCGAACAGCCCGACACCCAGCGGCCGGAGAACAAGCGGCGGGGGAACGGCAGATGACCGTGACCGTGTCCCACCCCGACCAGGACGTCGCCGCGGCGCGCCGCGTGTCGGTGGCGCGCTGCTACCGCTTCGAACTGGTCAAGCTGGTCTCCCAGTGGCGTGTCCGGCTGCTGGTGCTCGCCTGCTGGATCGTGCCGGGGCTCTTCGTCGCCGCGGTGAGCCGGCAGAGCACCCTGCCCTCCGACACCCTCTTCGGCCGCTGGATGCACGCCACGGGCTGGGCCGGACCGCTGGTGGTGCTCGGATTCGCCGGTACCTGGGCGCTGCCGCTGCTCACCTCGGTGGTCGCCGGCGACGTGTTCGCCGCCGAGGACCGGCTCGGCACCTGGCGCCACCTGCTCGTGGCGGTGCGCTCACCTCGGCGGATCTTCGCGGCGAAGGCGCTGGCCAGCCTCACCGTCATCCTGCTGCTCGTGGCCGGACTGGCCTGTTCCAGCGCGGCCGGCGGGGTCGCGGCCGTCGGCGACCAGCCGCTGGTCGGCCTCGACGGCCATCTGCTGACCCCCGCGGACGCCGCCGGCCGGGTCGTACTCGCCTGGGTGTGCGTCCTCGCCCCCACCCTGGCCCTCGCCGCGATCGGCCTCCTGGGGTCCGTCGTGCTGGGACGGTCCCCGATGGGGCTGCTGCTGCCCGCGCTCGTCGCGCTCGCCATGCAGCTCGCACAGATGCTGCCGCTGCCCGTGGCCGTACGCCTCGCCCTGCCCGGCTACGCCTTCATCGCCTGGAACGGACTGTTCACCAGCCCGGCACAGCGCGAACCCCTCCTGATCGGCATCGCCGTCAGCCTGGTGTGGGCCGCGGCCGTCACCGCGCTGGCGTATGTGCTGTTCCTGCGGCGGGACTTCACCAACCTCACCGGTGAAGGCAGCGGGCGCCGCGCGATCACCACCGGACTCGTGCCGCCGCTCGCGCTGCTCGCTCTCACCGTAGGGGTCGTCGCCGCGGCCACCCCGGCGACGGGTTCCGGCATCCGGCAGGACAAGGTCCAGAGGTCGGTCGCCACGACGTTCGCCCACCTCTACCGCCTGCAGACCAGCCGGCTCAACCGTCCCGACGTCACCGAGGCGCAGCTGCGGGTCACCGCGGCGTGCGACAAGGGCGACGGCCAGGTGACGGCCGAGGGCGCGGGCAACGACTGGCGTTGCGTCGTCACCTGGCATCTGCCCGGCGTCCAGGCCGCGGGGACGGCCGTCTACCAACTCGACATCACCTCGGACGGGCGGTTCGTCGCCGACGGTGACGGACCGAAGGAAGTGAACGGCTACTTCCTGGTGCGGACACCGACCGGCAACGCGCCCAACCCGCTGTGGCAGTTCGACAGCGACGTCGAACTGCTCTCCACCACCCGGAAGGGATAGCACCATGCAGGTAACGCGCCGTCGCCGGCGGGTCGAGAAGGAGCAGTTCGTCTTCCTCGGCAGACGCATCGGCCGCCGCACGACGCTGGTGACCGCGGGCATCACCGCCGTCGCCCTCGCCGCCACCGGCACCGCCTTCGCCCAGACCCACCAGTTCGGCACCCAGCAGGTCGGCCAGAGCACCGCCCAGGGCCAGGTCATCTCCAGCGACCAGTACATCGCCCCGTACGGTGACCGCCTCGTCATCAACAACGGCAAGATCATGTCGTCCTCGGTCAGCCCCGACGGCACCCACCTGGCGGCCTCGGTCACCGACGGCGGGCTGGCCCTGTCCGTCGTCGACCTGAAGACCTGGAAGGTGCAGCAGCTCGTCGGCAACTCCGCGTCGGCGGACCTGCGCATCAGCGGCAACGCCGTGGGCCAGGAAGGCCCCACGTACTCGCCCGACGGTTCACAGCTGTGGCTGGGCCAGACCGACGGCTACACCAGGTTCACCGTGAACGCCGACGGCAGCCTCGCCAACCCGACGACCGTGAGGATCCCGGCGGACGGGGCCAAGCACGCGCTGGTGGGGGAGGCCGTGTTCTCCGCCGACGGCTCCACCGTGTACTCCGCGGTCAACGGCCAGAACCGGGTGGTCGCCATCGACGCGGCGACCGGGACCGTCCAGCAGAGCTGGAGCGTCGGCAACGCCCCGCGTGACCTGGTCAAGGTCGGCACCAAGCTCTACGTCAGCAACGAGGGCGGGCGTCCGGCGAGGCCCGGCGACACCACGATCAACTCCTACAACACCCAGGTGCCGGCGAGCCCGGTGACCGCCGCCACCACCACGGGCACGGTCAGCGTCATCGACCTGGCGAACCCGGCCACCGCCGTCGCCAGCATCGACGTCGGTCTCCACCCGACCGCCCTGTACGCCAGGAAGGGGGCGGTGTTCGTCACCAACACCGCCACCAACGACGTGTCGGTCATCGACACCGCCCGCGACAAGGTCGTACAGACCATCGCCACCCGGCCGTGGCCGGAGGCGTCGGTGGGCTACGAACCCGACGCGGTCACGCTCACCGACGACGGACACCTGCTGGTGACGCTCGGCCGCGCCAACGCGGTCGCCGTCTACCGGTACACGGGCCCGCAGGAACCGGTCGGTTACGTCGGCCTGCTGCCGACGGACTACTTCCCCGCGGAGATCGCCACCGTCGGCGACACCGTGGTGGTGTCCAACACCCGCGGCATCGACGCCCGCCGCCCCACCACCAGCGCCGGGCACGCCACCCACGACACGACGTCGAGCGTTCAGCACTTCACGCTGCCGAGCGACCGCGCCATCAGGTCCCAGACCGCGAAGGTCTTCAAGCAGAACGGCTGGACCGGCGGCGCGGTCACCTCGGCGCGGGGCAGGAACAAGGGCAAGGCGAAACCGGTGCCGGTCCCGGCGCGGCTCGGCGACCCCTCCACGATCAAGCACGTCTTCCTCATCGTGAAGGAGAACCGGACCTACGACCAGGTCTTCGGTGACCTCCCGCAGGGCGACGGCGACCCGGCGCTGGCGGAGTTCGGCGAGAACGTGACACCCAACCAGCACGCGCTGGCCGAGCAGTTCGGCCTCTACGACAACACCTACGACATCGGCACGAACTCCGCCGAGGGCCACAACTGGCTGATGCAGGCCGACAATCCGGAGTACACCGAGTCCTCGGCCGGTGAGTACGCGCGCAGTTACGACACCGAGGACGACGCGCTCGGCCACCAGCGGACCGGCTTCCTGTGGACCGGCGCCCAGGCGGTGGGCAGGTCCGTGCGGGACTTCGGCGAGTTCCAGCAGTTCCTGACCAAGCCGGCCGGCGCGAGCTGGCAGAACCTGTACTGCGACGCCAAGAACATGGCCGCGACCGGGCAGGACACCGCCTACCCCCTCCACTCCTCCTCGCCGATCCCGTCGCTCAACGACGTGTCGGTGCCCGGCTTCCCGAAGTTCGACACCAGCGTCCCGGACGTCTACCGGTCCCAGATCTGGAAGCAGGACTTCGAGAGGAACGGACCGGCGAACCTGAACATGTTCTGGCTCTCCAGCGACCACACCGGCGGCCCGGCGAACGCGGCCGCCCAGGTCGCGGACAACGACCTCGCCACCGGACGGATCGTCGACGAGATCTCGCACAGCACGTACTGGAAGGACTCGGCGATCTTCGTGGTCGAGGACGACTCCCAGGCCGGCCTCGACCACGTCGACGGCCACCGTGCGCCGATCCAGATCATCAGCCCCTGGGCCCGGCACGGCGTCGTCGACAACCACTACTACTCGCAGATCACGCTGATCCGCACCATCGAGCAGATCCTCGGGATCCACCCGATGAACCAGAAGGACAGCGCGGCCAGCCCGATGAGTGCCGCGTTCACGCGGAAGGCGAACTTCACGCCGTTCACCGCGCTGCCCAACCGGACCTCGCTGACCGCGGGCCTGTCGACGCCGCCGGCCTGCGGCGTGGACACCCCGGCGCCGCAGGACCCGAAGGCGGCGGCCGCGCCGTCGGCGAAGGTGCCGAAGGACAAGCAGAACCTCGCCGCGAAGTGGGAGGCGTGGAAGACCCACCAGCGGCTGACCGGGCCGAACGCCGTGCCCGACTTCGCCAACCCCGCGCAGCTGAACCACTTCACCTGGTACCAGACGCACGACTGGGCGAAGCCGTACCCCGGTGAGAGCAGGATCTTCGCTCCGCAGGACGTGCCGGGCGCCTACATCCCGTCGTCGGAGTCCGACGGCTGACGCGGGTTCTCGGCGTGGGGGGGGGGGGGGGGGGGGGGGGGGGGGGGGGGGGGGGGGGGGGGGGGGGGGGGGGGGGGGGGGGGGGGGGGGCGGGGGGGGGGGGGGGGGTGCACGGTA
>NZ_JBWKDW010000032.1:0-12514 GCF_056435735.1 Streptomyces sp. NPDC043878 | reverse complement strand
ATACCCCCCCCCCCCCCCCCCCCCCCTCCCCCCCCACCCCCCCCCCCCCCCCCGTCCCCCCCCCCCCCCCCCCCCCCCCCCCCCCCCCCCCCCCCCCCCCCCCCCCTCCGGCGTGCGAGGCACGCACACCTCCTGCGGATTACGGGCCGGCCCCTGTCAGGCGAGGTTCGCGGCCTGTTCCCTCGTCCCGTGGGGCGCGCTTTCGCGGCGCGGCAGCAGGAGCGGGGTGGCCAGGAGGAGGACTCCCGCGGCCGCGATCGCGGTGCGGGTACCGGCGACCGTGGCCAGCACACCCCACGCGGCGGTCAGCGCCGCGATGGCCGTACTGGTGCTGACCGACCACGCGGTCAGCGTACGGGCGACCCGGTCGGGGGCGGTGTGGTCGAGCCGGTAGGTGGCCAGCACCGGGTTGAACAGGCCGCAGCAGGTCACCAGGCCGAGTTGGACGGCGATGATGAGCGCGATCCCCGCAGGACCGGGCCCGACGAACGCCAGACCGACGGACCAGCACGCGCGCAGCGCCCCGGACGTGAGCATCACCTTGTGCAGCCCGAACCGGGTGACGAGCCGCCGGGCCAGGCGTGCGCCCACCAGGCCACCGACGCAGGGGGCCGCGAACGCGAGACCGTACTGCCAGGGCGCGAAACCCAGGGGCCCGAGCAGGAGCACCGCGAGCAGCGGCTCCGTCGCCATGATCAGGCCGTTGACCGCCAGCGTGTTGAAGAACAGCGGGCGCAGGACGGGGTGGGCGAGGATGTGGCGCCAGCCTTCGAGCAGATCCGCTCCGCGCGGCCGGTGCGCGGTCGCGCGTGCGGGGCGGGGTTCGCCGCCGCCGATGGCGCGGATTCCCAGCGCCGAGAGCAGATGACTGACGGCGTCGGCCAGCACGGTCGTCATCGGGCCGAACATCCCGATCGCCGCCCCGCCGAGCGGTGGCCCGACCACCGTCGCGGTCCATGTCGTGGACTCGAACCGGCCGTTGGCGACGAGCAGGTCTCCCGGCGGGAGGAGCGCCTTGAGACAGGCACCGCCCGCCGCCCTGAAGGCGATGTCCGCCGCGGCGACGGCGACGGACACGATGAGGAGCTGGGCGAAGGTGAGCCGGCCGAGGGCGAAGGCGGCGGGGACGCTCAGCAGCGCCGCGCACCGGATTAGGTCCATCGCCACCATGACCGGCCGCTTGCGGCGGAACTCCACCCATGGACCCAGCGGCACCGCGACCAGGGCTCCCACCGCCCGCCCCGCGGCGGACAGCGCCGCCACCTGGGTCGGGCCGGAGTGCAGTACGAGCACCGCGATCACGGTGAACGCGCCGAACCGCAGCCCGGTGCCGTACGCGCTGACGGCATACGCCGCCCACAGCCAGCCGAACCGCTTCCCCAGCGCCCGCCTCCCCGCCATACCCGCCGCGCCTCCCGCCGCTCGGAACAACCACCGTGGACCACCGGCATCCAAGCGGTTCCCGCACGCGGGGATCAAGCAACCGGCACGCGGCTCGGCACAACCAACGGTTGTGTCTCCACGATGGCGCCGGCAGGCGCTGTGTCGTGCCCGGGCGTTCCTACTTCCGGCGTCCCTCGTCGCGGGCCTGCTGGAAGGCGTCGGCGAGCGTCTCGGCGGCGCCGGACAGGACGCCCTTGGTCTTCGCCTGGGCGCCGGATTCCATGAGTTTCCCCGGCAGTTCGGTCAGTCCGGCCGGCTTGCGGGGGCCCGCCTCCAGGTCGAGGCGGTTGCAGGCCTCGGCGAAGCGCAGGTAGGTGTCGATGCTGGCCACGACGATCCGTACGTCGATCGTGATCAGCTCGATGCCGATCAGGGAGACCCGGACATACGCGTCGATCACCAGTCCCCGGTCGAGAATGAGCTCCAGGACGTCGTAGAGGCCGCTGGAGCCTCCGCCGCCCTGTCGTCCCGCCACGGTCATACGACCAGCCCCTCGCCCTCGCCATGTGTGGTGCCGTGCGCTCCTTCTGCCCGGCCGCGGACTCCCGATGCCCGTCACGGGCGTGCCCGCGGAGCTGCCCTTCCTCCAGACCTCCGGTTAACCCGTGCCGACCTGCCCGCCCCTCACGTCCGTAGCCGGGCGCGGGTGTCGGTGAACCGCACGTCCGGGCCCCATTCCGCCCGGACGGGGGCCATGCACCACTGACACAGCGGGCTGCCGCCGCGTCCGTACCGGTGGGTCTTGCGTCGGCAGATCGCGCAGGCGCCGACCAGGTCACCGGCGCAGGTCAGCGCGGACGGGTCCGGCTCCGTGACGGGGGGTGGGGGAGTTCCGGTCATCGGATGGTCTTCTTTCGGGCAAAAGTTTCTTATTGCCGCATAAGTAGCATAACCACTGTCGATACGAGCGTTCGAGCGGCCTGGTGGGGCGGGTGTGGGCGGCGCGGCAGGTGCGCGGAGCGGTGGAGGCGGGTGGGTGGCCGCATAAGTCGAGGATGTGCAGCCGGGCGTCGGGCCGGCAGTGGACGCAGGCGCGGACGCCGGTGGCGAGGAGGTGCCGGGCTTCGTCGCGGCCGACGGCGCGCCGTCGTGTGCCGGCCATGTGGCAGTCGCCCGCGTGGACCTGCGCGGGCGGGCGCCCGGTGCTGATGCCGAGTTCGACGATCCACTCCGGCGGCTCGGGCCGGCTCCTGCGGCCCTGTTCCTTCTCCGCCTGCCGTTGCTCCACAACCGCGATCTTGGCGTTGATGCGGTTCAGCCAGAGCGTGTGCCACACCCGCAGGGTGTGCAGGCGCTCCAGGTCGGGCGGCAGGTCATCGAACATATTTTTGATTCTATGCTCATGATCCCGCGTCGCGCTCTCGCGTGTTCGATTATATGTTCGATAACGTGAGGTGTGGGAGGTGAGTGTCATGAGCGCGGGCCAATCGGCACGTCAGGTGTCGACGGTGATGCATGTGCGGTGTCCGGACCGGCTGCGGGAGGAGGCATACCGGGGGGTTCTCGACCAGCTGGCGGACCTGTCGCCGGTGGTGCAGGCCCTGCCGCCCACGGCGGCGCTGGTGGAGCTGAAGGGGGCCCTGCGCTATCACGGCGCCGACGGCCGCCGCCTGGGGGAGGTGCTGCGGGTGCGGACCCTGGCCCGCCTCGGCATCGACGTACGCGTCGGTATCGGCCCCTCCGTCACCGTCGCGGCCACCGCCTCCGCCCGCGTCGGCGAGCCCGGTGGCGTGCTGGCCGTCGCACCCGACCGGGCCGCCGCCTGGCTGGCCACGCTGCCGGTCGACGCCCTGCACGGCATCGGCCCACGCCAGGCGGCGGCACTGTACGACTACGGCATCCACAGCGTCGGTCTGCTGGCCGCCGTACCCGCCGTCACGGTGCAGCGTCTGCTGGGAGGCCGGGCCGGCCGCCTCGCCGCCGACCGCGCCCGCGGCATCGACCCGCGTCCCGTCGTGCCCCGGGCCCTGCCCGCCTCCGCGACGGTGCGGCATGCCTTCCCCCGGCACGCGCTGGACGGTGCCCGGGTACGCGCCGCCCTGCTGGACCTGGTCGTGCAACTGGGGCAGTTGCTCCGCGGGCGCGGCCAGGCGGCCCAGGCGCTGACGCTGTCCCTGCGGTTCGCCGGCAACAGCGGTTGGGAGAAGACCCGCCGTCTGACCGCGCCGTCCGCGCACGACGACGACCTGCGCACCCTGGCCTACCAGTTGATGGACGCCGCCGGTCTGCAGCGCGGACGCCTGACAGGTCTGGCGCTGAGGGGCGAGGACCTCGTCGGCGCCGACCGGGTCGCCGAGCAGATCAGCCTCGACGACGCGCGTGAGGCCAGGCTGACGGCGGAGGAGGCCGTCGACCGTGTCCGGGACAAGTTCGGCCCGCGGGTCATCGGCCCCGCCACCGTCTTCCGGCGCGCCTCATGACCCGCACCCCGCGCCGAGGAGGCGTCAGGACGGGCTCGGAGCGGAACTGGGGCCCATGCCGGACATGTGGACGATGGTGCCGCCGACCCTGGGCCGGAACTGCTTCAGGGGCTTCACGTCGGCGCTGATCACCCAGCGCAGGCCCACCAGGAAGTCGGCCTGGTACAGGCCGGCGCTGTCCAGCCAGGTCTGCTGGAACCGCTCCTCGGGGAACGTGGTGACGAGGTGGTCGGCCTTGTCCGGCACCTCACCGCGGCTCACGCGTCCGGCGCCGTCGGCCACCGCGCCGGGTGCCCCGGCGGCAGCCGAAGGTCCTCGCGTACGGCCGCGTAGTAGCCCTCACGGCCGGCGCGCTGGCGTTCCAGCAACGCCTGCCAGGCATGCGGGTCACGCGTGCCCGCGCGCAGGAACCGCTCCATCTCCATCACCACGGTCACCCAGGTCCTCGCCTGCTCCACCACCTCCCGGCTGCCCAGCATGATCAGGGCCTCCCCGGACGGATCGCGGTCGTCGGTCGCCCGCGCCAGCAGTGGCTCGGCCTCCGTCACGGACAACGGGTGGGGATGCGGGTCGTTGCCCATGTGCGCGGCGACGCGGTAGGTCAGCGTGACGGACCTCTTCAACGACCGCGCGTACTCGGCGTACACCTCCAGCCGCCGCTCCTCCCACCGGGCAGCCCACTCGCGCCTGAACCGGTCCCGGTCGCTGCGCGCGAGAGCCACGTACGAGCCCAGGGCGCCGATCACGGCGCCGAGGAGGGCGGGGAGTTGCTGGAGGAACGCGGACATGTGCGCACCGTACCCGGCGCGTTGGTGGCGCGGGACCGCGGGACGACCTTCCGGATCACGTCACTTGCGCCGCCCGAAGCCCGGGAGCGGCGGGGTGGAGTGCGGACCGGTACCGCGTCGGTCAGTGGTGGGGGGAGCGCATGACCTGGCGCATCCGTTCCGCCCGGGCCTGCGGGCGCGGATACCGGCCGGCGAACCAGCCTGCGATCCCCGCGCCGACGGTAGTGATCAGGACGACAGCGATGATCATGAGGTGCGTGTGTCGGTTCTCCCTCGGTGAATGAGGGGGGAGGGGATGGCGGAGCGCTGCCGACGCGCTTGCCCTGGCCGGCGTCGGCAGCCGAGGGGCGTAGGGCTACAGCGCTGTGCGGGACGCTCCCGGTCGCGGCGCCGCGAGTGCTCGGAACGCGTCTCACTGCACCCTGGGGCGTGGCAGGTCCCGGCGTTCCAGGTAACGGGAGGTCGCCCGGTTCGTCCGGCGCAGCAGCCGTACGGCGTCGCTGGGGCGTCCGGAACCCATCGGCTCCACGACCGAATCCGGCACCAGCAGCCAGCCGGCACCGTCCTGCCGCAGCCGTCCGCGGACGAGCCCGTTGCGCAGGTGGTTGAGGTGCTCGTCGCGACCGACGCCCGCCGCTCGGCGACACGACTCGTCGAGGAGTCCGAGCGGCGGAGGACTTACGTGACGTAGGGGTCCGGCCCGTCCACAGCGAGACGTTCGCGGACCAGCACCCCATGGGCGTCAACCGCGAACCCGGGGGCACGTTGAACTCCTGGCCCTGTCAATCGGCTCTGGCTCCGCGACCCACGGAGGAGTTCTCGTGTCACCGTCCGCTGACTCGACTGCCCTGGCCTACAAGGGACTTGACGGTGTTCCGCTCTGGGCGTCGTTCGGAGTCGTCATCCTGGTCTTCCTTGTCTTCGGCGTCGTCCAGGCCCGCAAGAGGAAGTAGCGCCTGAGTCCGGCTCCGGCAGGCGCTCAGCGGAAGTCAAGCGGCGCGCGTGACCGCCGGCCCCGTCGCCGAGGGCAGTGGAGGGGATGCGCTGAGGCGGTGCAGCACACCCCGGAGCGGGTCAAGACGGCGTGCCCCGGCCGGTATCGGCTTGCGCCTCACCGTTTCTCACGTCACCGTCGCCTGACACGTACGAAGACAGGGCAGGGAAGATGAGCACATATCCCCACGACGTCGACCACGAACTCGTCGAGGCCGCGGCCGACGTCGCGCGTACTCGTTGTCGCGGCGACAACCACACCATGGCGGCAGCGGGCCGCGGCCGGGACGGGCGGATCGTCACCGCGGTGAACGCCTATCACTTCACCGGAGGACCCTGCGCCGAACTGGTCCTCATCGGCGCGGCGGCCGCCCAGGGCGTGTACGAGCTCGAGACCGTCGTCGCCGTGGGGGACAGGGATCGCGGCGTCGTCCCTCCCTGCGGCCGGTGCCGTCAGGTACTCCTCGACTACTTCCCGGCCCTGAAGGTCGTCGTCGGCACAGGCGACCGCGTGCGGACCGTCCTGATCACCGACCTGCTTCCGGAAAGCTACGTGTGGGCCGACCACCAGATCGACGCCGAGGAGCCCGTATCACCCGGCCGAGCCGAGTGACCGTCCGCACAGGGCGGGAACGGGCGCTGCCGGACGGGGGGCCGCGAGCGCGAGCGCGGCGACGGCGGAGGCGGGGACAACGGCGGCGCGGGTCAGCATGGTTCACTCCTTGAGAGGTTGTACCCGCATGCGCTGACGACGAGGACCGTTTCCGCCACTCCCGTCGCCCCGGATGCGCCGCGGGTGAACGCATTCGGGTCCCGTCGCGGACGTCCCGGCGCACGGGGCCTTCACCAGCCATCCGCTCTCGGAGTGAAAAGGCGCGGAACTGCAACCGGGGCCTTCGGTTCGGTGGAAGTAGGGAGTGTGGCGAGCCGCGGTCGCAGCGGCGTCGACCGACAGCCACCCTCACCGCCCGCAGGAACACCGGGAGCCGACCCATGACCGAGGACTTCACTCCGCTGTACACCGTTCCGGGCCTCGAACGGGAGGAGGGCGGACGGCTCATCACCGTCCTGCGCCGCCGCCTGCACGGCCTGAACGACCTGCACCTCACGCTGAAGCACGTGCACTGGAACGTCGTCGGCCCGCACTTCATCGCCGTGCACGAGATGCTCGACCCGCAGGTCGACCGCGTCCGCGAGATGGCGGACGACGTCGCGGAACGTACGTCGGCTCTCGGCGGCGTCCCGCAGGGGACGCCCGGCGCGCTCGTGGCGGAACGGACCTGGGAGGACTACAGCATCGGCCGCGCCGACGCCATCGCCCACCTCGGCGCCCTCGACCGCGTCTACACCGGGGTCGTCAAGGACACGCGCGCCGCGATCGGCGAGGTCGGCAAGATCGACCCCGCGACGGAGGACCTCCTCATCGAGCAGCTCCGCGACCTGGAGCAGTTCCAGTGGTTCGTCCGCGCCCACCTCGAAAGCGCGCGGGGTGCGCTGTCCACCGAGGGAGCCACCACGGAGGCGCAGGCCGCCGGCCTCGCCGACGGCTGACGCCGACGACCGACCGCCGCGGGCTCACGGCCGTGAGCGATGAGGCGTGCGTGCCGCCCGGCCCGCCGCCGAGCGGGGCCGCGAGGGTCGGCGTACACGGCACGTCGACGAGAAGCGGAAAGCGGAAGAATCAGCTGCATGACCACGCAACCCACGCCCCACGTGACCTCGGAGTTCCTTGATTTCTGGCGCGAACGCCACCTGTGTCTCCTCTCCACGCTCCGCAGGGACGGAACACCGCATCTGGTGCCGGTGGGAGTCACCTACGACCCGCACACGTCCGTCGCGCGGGTCATCACCAGCCGGACCAGCCAGAAGGTGCGCAACGTGCTCGGCGCGGGTCCGGAGGCCGCCGTCGCTGTCAGCCAGGTGGACGGCAGGCGCTGGACGACCCTGGAAGGGACGGCTGTGGTCAGGGACGACCCCCAGTCCGTCGCCGACGCCGAGACACGCTACGCCGACCGCTACCGGCAGCCCCGGCCCAACCCCGAGCGCGTGGTCATCGAGATCAACGTGACCAGGATCCTGGGAACGGTACGCCCGCACTGACCGGCTCCGCGCCAATCCGGTGAGGTCGCATCCGGGAGCACCTCGGCATCCGAAAACAGGACACACCGTAAAAACGGGGCATACAGCTCCGAAGCCACGAAGTACGTCACCTGACGAGAGGACACACCATGATCGTGAGGAAGCTGCACGAGGCCGGCGTCCAGAGTGAACACGCCTACCTCGCGGCGTTCGGCTCCATCGGCCTGTCACTCGCCTCCTGGCTGGCGTCCAACAAGCAGGAGAACCTGGAGCGGGCCGACCGGTGGGGCATCTTCGTGGGGGAGTGGGCGCCGACCTTCTTCGCCCTCGGACTGGCCCTGGCCAACTACGAGAAGAGTGACCTCTCCCTGGACGACCTCTACACGAGCGGAGACGCCCGGGGCCCCGTGACCGCGTGACGCGAGCCCGCGCGGCCGACGGCCGCTGAACGGTGTGGAGCACACGTTCCACACCGTTCAACGGCGTCCCGGTCGCCCGCGTGGACAGGCGCGACGCGCGAACGCCGTGACAGGTCCGTCAGTCGGCCACCGGCCAGTTGAGCTCGGTGCGCAGGTCACGCGGGTCCATGTCCGGCGAGGGTCGCGTGACGTAGGTTTCCCATCTGACGCCTCCGGCCGGCACCGCCCGCGACCGCATCCACGAGCGCAACCGCTCCCACGAGGTCCCCAGTCCGTCGAACGACCCGGAGTGCGTCAACCGCGCGACCCTGCCGCCGGGAAGCGCCCCGACCACGACCCCGCTCTCCTGCCGCACCGCCCGGTCCGTGACGAACCCGACCTCCAGATCCAGGGCACCGTCCGGCCCGACGGCCGCGTCGAATCCCTCCGGTGACCCGCCGCGATAGAGGCCGAAGGCGGGACTCAACAGGGTCAGCCGCTGCGCCGCGAGGACCTGCCCGAGGGTACCGAAGGAGGTGTCGAAGAACGTTCTGAGGTCGGCCACCGCGACGACACCGCGGACAACCGCCGTCGTCGCCGGGTCCAGCACCACGACGTGCGGCGTGGAGGCGCCGACCTCTCCGCCGGATCGGTGATCGCTCATGACACTGCTCCCCTGTTCCAGTCCTCACGTACGGATTGCGGACCTACGGCGTGCAGACCTGCCCGGTGCCCGGAACTCATCGCGGTCCGGCCTGACTGATCGTTCCAGAATGAGCTGAGGTGTGGGTCTTGTGCCCGGTGATCTTCGTGGGCAGGCCCGTCCGGGTGCGTGCTGATCTTGTTCCGGATGACCCGTGGGAGCGCGCAGCTCCGCTGCTGCCGCCTCCTCCTGAGTGGCGCCGTCGCTGCCCAGGGCGACTGCGTGTTCCCGACCGGACGGCACTTGCCGGGATCATGCAGGTGACATGCCCGCTCAGCGGCCGGCGCTCCACCCCGGACTGAGCTGGACCTTCCCCCCTCGCAATCACCTGGCACCCGGCCGGAGTTGACACTCCTGGCTATTGGTATTAGCTTCTGGCTAGTCACATTAGCTTATAGCTATTGCGCTTAACGAGCAGGGAGATGTCATGGCTGAGTTTGTCTCCGTCCCGGGTGGCACCATCGCCTACGAGGTCGCTGGAGAAGGCCCGCTGGTCGTCCTGGCACACGGCATGGGGGACAGCCGCGCGGCGTACAGGTTCGTCCTGCCGCGTCTGGTGGCGGCGGGGTATCGAGTGGCCGCGGTCGACCTGCGGGGCTGTGGCGAGTCGAGCGCGCAATGGCCTTCCTACTCGCGCACCGACATCGCGGGCGATTTACTCGCGGTGATCCGCCACATCGACAGCGGCCCGGCCGTCCTGGTCGGCCACTCGATCTCCGGCGGCGCCGCCACCATCGCGGCCGCCCAGGATTCCGGCCTGGTCAGAGGCATTGTCGAGCTGGGCCCCTTCACGCGCGCGCAGTCGATCAAGCTCGGCGACTTCCGCTCGAAGAGCTACCGCAAGGGTGCCTTCCGGCTGATCGGCGCCAGCCTGTTCGGCAGCGTGGGACTGTGGTCCCGCTATCTCGACCACGCCTACCCGGGCCGCAAGCCGGCCGACTGGACCGACCGGCTGGCCCGCATCGAGGCGATGCTGGGCGAGCCCGGCCGGATGCGGGCGATGCAGAAGATGGGGCAGTCGGCGCCGACCGACGCCGGCGCCCAGTTGGGCAACGTACGGTGCCCTGCCCTGATCGTGCAGGGCTCGCTCGACCCCGACTGGGTCGATCCGCGCGCCGAGGGCGAGGCGATCGTGGCTGCGATGCCGGCCGGTGTCGGAGAGCTCGCTGTGGTCGAGGGAGCCGGCCACTACCCGCACGACCAGTACCCCGAGGAGACGGTGTCCTTGATGCTGGCCTTCCTGGAAGCACACGCCCGTGCCTAGGGCGGGCCTCGATACGAGCGCCGTCGTCGCGGCGGGAGCGGCGCTCGCCGACGAGGTCGGTTTGACGGGCCTGACCATGGGTCTGCTGGCCAACAGGCTCGGCGTACGGCCGCCGTCCCTGTACAAGCACATCGGCTCCCTGCAGGAACTGCGGCACGGCATCTCCGTCCAGGCCAAGCGCGAATTCGCCCATCGGCTGGCCCGGGAGTCCGTCGGCCGTTCCGGCCCGGACGCGGTCCGGGCGTTCGCCGACAGCTACCTCGACTGGGCCCTGGAGCATCCCGGCCGCTACGCCGCCACCCTCCCCGCTCCGGCGGCCGGTGACGAGGAGGACCGCCGCGTCAGCGAAGAGGCGTTGCAGGTTCTGCTCGACGTCCTCGCCGGATTCGGCCTGCCCGACGCGCGCGTAGTCGACTCCGCACGGGCAATGCGGTCAGCACTTCACGGGTTCGTCACCCTTGAGGGCGCCGGCGCCTTCGGGATGCCCCGCGACGTCACGCGGAGTTTCCACTTCCTCATCGACACCCTGATCGCCGGCTTCCAGGCCGACCCTCCTGATCACGCCTCCGAAGGATGACATGGCCGCCACCGATCCCTCCCCATCCACCCCACAGCCACCTGTGAACGGGAAGACTCCGGCCGAGCCGTTGTCCGAGGCGCCCTTCGCCGATCGAGGTCAGGAGGCCGCCGTAAGCACCGCGAGGACCAAGACGCAACGGCCGGGGCACGACTACGTCCGAGGCGGCATGCGCGTCGCCGGCGAGGTGACCGCTTGGGTGTGCACCCCCTGGGCCCTGTGGTCGCACTCCATCCCGCTGGCGATCGGTGCCGTCCTGCTGCTGATCGGGCTGCCTGCCGTCTTCAGCACCCCGGGCGACCGGCCCGGCGGAGACGCGCCCGTCGCGGTGCCGGGCATCGTCACCATCTTGCTGGTCGTGCTGCATCTCGTGGCGGCGGCGGCGTCCGCGTGGGCGCTGTGGGGGACGTGGATCGCCGCAACGGTGACTGTGCTGTGCCTGGTCGTGCCGTTCACCGAGCTACCGCGCTGGCGAGCCCTGTTGAGTACGACCCACGATCAAGCCGAGCACCCAGCGCGCCGGTGACTGCGGAGACCCGGGCTCTGTTTTGCACTACGGGCGTGACAAGCAAAGGTCCGCTCTACCGGACCTTGCCGAGCCCTGAGCCGTGGGCCACGCCACGCAGGGCGATCATCGGTCTGATGCCGCGCTTCCACAGCAGGCGGCGGTACTTGAACGACTGGAACCTACCGCTGTCCCCCCGCGGAGGTATGCGCGACGACCGCCTGGACGATCGACTCCCAGTCGGCTCGGTCGACCCCGTGGCCCGCATCCTCCAAGGCCAGCAGCCTCGCGCCGGGGATCTCCTCCGCGAGCGCCTCGCCGTGCGGGAACGGGAACAGTGGATCCGCGGTCCCGTGGACGACCAGCGTGGGCGCGGCGATCGACGACAGACGCTCCAGGACGGGTTCGCCGTCCTCCAGCGAGTCGTGGTTCCGTACGGCGGCGAAGTCACGCGCACGCTCGACGTCGCGACGCGCGAGATCACGGACGGCTGTCTCGTCGAACGGGCGCCGGCCTCCCGCGAGCACGCGCTGGTGGTCGACCAGATAGTCGATCACGGAGGAGGCGTGCGACCAGTCGGCCGCTGCGGACGACACGAACCGCATGAACTCCTCGGTCGGCGGAGGCAGCTCGCGATCGCCGGTGACCGCGCGGGTGGTGCTGATCAGGACGAGTGAGAGGACGCGATCGGCATGGCCGAGCGCGACCAGCTGCGCGAACGCCCCTCCGGCCGAGACGCCCACCAGGTGCGCGGCCGGGATCGCGTGGGCGTCCAGCACTCTCACGACGTCGCCGACCAGGTCCGCGCCGGTGTAGCCGGGTCGGCCCCGCTGGTAGGTGAGGGACCGGCCGGTGTCGCGGTGGTCGTAGCGGATCACGAACCGCCCGCCCGCGGCGAGCATCCGGCAGAAGCCCTCCTCCCACCAGAGCATCGAAGCTCCGATGCCCATGACGAGCAGGACCGGCGGGTCCGAGGGATCACCGAAGGTCTCGGCGCACAGTTCGACGCCGTCCGCGTCCATCAAGCGCTCAGACATGGTTGCGCCTCCTCACCGCGCCCATTGTGCGTCTGCGGGGAGCCGGGAGACGGGACCCGCGGTGGAGCGGGCGTGCGCCGTACGGCAGCGGGGAGGCCCACGCGACGCAGCCGGCGGACCTGCGCCGGCCCCCGCGGGCCGCACACCGGCTCAGTCCCGGACGGAACCGGCCGGGCCGCCTCGGGGAGGCGTGGGAAGGGCACCCGACCAAAGATGGGGTGCCCCATATGACCCCCTTCCCCGCGTCCCCCCCCTCCCACCCGCGCCCCTCCCCCCTCCCCGGCGAACTAGCCCAAGAGGACGCCCG
>NZ_JBWKDW010000031.1:100204-101049 GCF_056435735.1 Streptomyces sp. NPDC043878 | reverse complement strand
CCCCCCCCCCCCCCCCCCCCCCCCCCCCCCCCCCCCCCCCCCCCCCCCCCCCCCCCCCCCCCCCCCCCCCCCCCCCCCCCCCCCCCCCCCCCGGCAACGCGCTGAAATGCTCCCCCCGCGGTGCGCCGGAGCGTCCCCGTCCTCTTGTGCGCGCCGCCCTGAGGGGAGCCGCGGTGCGCCGGGCTCCGACGGGTGATGTGCGGGGGTTCTGTGCTGGAACCGTGTATTTCCTCTGCCGTGCCGGCTCGCGCGAAGTCCGTAGGAATCGGTACTCAAAGGGCCCCGGGACGCCTCTCCGGGCGTCTTTCCGCGGGGCTATTGGCCGGGCTGTCCGGACCGGCGGGAATTGAGTTCGAATACGAGCGGAACAGGCACGGAACCCCCCGTTCGGGTGACGGAGTTCGACGGACACGCGTGTCGTGATCCTGTGACAGAAGTGTGACCGGAGGACGAAGCGTGACCACCGTGCGGACCCGGGCTTCCCCCGCCGCGGGACACGGCCTAGCGTGGGCGCATGGCACCGATTCCGACACCATCCGCCGAACCTGACGACACGCCGGACACGTATGTCGGCCTCGACGCCGACCGGGCCGAGCGGCTCGCCCGCGAGCGGGGGTGGTCGACGGTGCGCTCGCTGCCGCCCGGCGCGATCATCACCATGGAGTACCGGGTGGGACGGCTGAACTTCGAGGTGAGGGACGGCCGCGTGGGCCGGGCCTGGAAGGGCTGACCACACGACGGACCCGGGTCCCCCACCCGGGAGGCCAGTTCCGCCTTTGCCTGGGGGTTCTTGGGTTCGTTCCGACCCCCCGTCCCACGAGGGGCGGCGGCCCTTCGGGGGGTGG
>NZ_JBWKDW010000031.1:89979-100194 GCF_056435735.1 Streptomyces sp. NPDC043878 | reverse complement strand
CACCACCGTGGGTCCCTGGGGGGGACGGCGGAATTTCGGGGGGGGGGATGGCGGTGGGGGCTGGGCTGGGAGGGGCGGACACCACGACGGCCCCGCCCCCCCGATCGGGGACCCGGGTCCGTCGTGTGCGCGGGGGTCTGGCGGTGCGTACCGGCACCCGTCCGCCGAGGGTCAGCCGCCCGTCAGGGGGCGGGCGGCCGTGCCGCGCGTGACGCGCTCCGGGTGCGGCGGGCGGCGGCTGCCGACCGGGGTGACCGGGGTGCGCTCGGAACGGGTCGTGTGCGGGCCCGGGGCCAGGTGGTAGGCGGGCGCCCGGGCCGAGTGGGACGCGGGGACCGGCTCGGGCGCCGCGGGCTCGTCGGTGCCGCGGGCGGTGACCCGGACGGGCGTCGCGACGGGCAGGGCCGGCACGGGCGCAGGTGCGCCGCGGCGGGCCCGCCAGCGGTCGCGCAGGTCGAAGAGGGCGTCCTCGGCGCGGGCGATCAGCGGCTCGCACCAGGGCAGGGCGAGCAGGATCAGCAGGCCGGCGATCCAGCCGAGCACGACGTCGCTCAGCCAGTGCGTACCGAGGTAGACGGTGGTCAGGCCCACGCCCAGGGAGGTCACCGCCGAGATGGCGGACAGCCAGCGGCGGGCGCGCGGGGTGGAGGCCAGATAGGCCAGGATGCCCCAGGTCACGACGGCGTTGGCGGTGTGGCCGCTGGGAAATATGTCGCCGCCCAGACCCATCTCGTTGGCGCCGATGGTGGTGGCGTAGTGCGGTCCGAGGCGGCCCATGCCCAGCTTGGCGGCGCCGACCGTGATGTTCAGCAGCAGCAGGGAGGCGCCCAGGGTGAGCAGCGGGCGGAGCGTGTGCTGCCGCCAGGAGCGCCAGCCGAGCCAGGACGCGACCATCACGGCCGTCGGGCCGCGCTGGCCGAGGACGACGTAGTAGTCGAGGAAGGCGTGGATCCCCGGCCACTGCTGGTAGGGCCGGAAGAACATGACCTGCCAGTCGAGGCGGACCAGCCACGAGGTGACGACCACGGCCCACACGATCGCCAGATAGAAGGCCAGGGACGCGCAGAGCAGCACGACCCGGTGCCGGCTCATCTTCGGCACGTCGATGTGAGCCGGTCGTTCCGGCTCACGGTCGAGTCTGGCGAACACCCGGTCCAGACGGGTGAGGTTTCGTTTGGTACGCACCCAATCGACGTTACAGCGAGTGAGCTCAGTTCCCCGTCGAATCAGCGGCTTTGTGATGACGATGTGATGTGGGATTCCTCTCAGGGACAGGTTTATTTCCAGGGATTCAACAATCCCGGCTCGCGTGACCCTTCAATTCCTTTGATCATTCCGCGTCGCGGTTTTATTGCGCTTATGAATTCGTTCACCGAATCATGGGGTGGATTTATCCGGCCGCTCACGCAGGGCATCCGGTCGATCATGGCGGACCCGATCCGTTCAGCCAGAACGCCCCGTACGCGGCCGACGCCAGCGCGACGAGGCCCACCACCAGTGCCGACCTGCGGGTACGCAGCCTGGCCAGGGCCAGGGCGAGGGGGAACAGCAGGGGGAAGGCGGGCAGCAGCAGCCGCGGTTTCGAGCCGAAGTAGCTCGACGCGCACAGTGCGAGCGCGGTGACGACCCCGGCGTACACCAGAAGGGGGAGCGGCTGGCGCTGCCGCACGCAGACGACGTACAGCCGGACGAGCAGGGCGACCCCGAGGATCAGGCCGACGCCCGCCAGGGCCGAGGGGAACGCGGTGAACCTGGCGGCGACGAAGCGCGCGAAGGCGTATCCGCCGTCGAAGCCGTTGCGCCAGCCCGCCTGGACGTCGAGATAGCCGAGCGGGCCGCCGCCGGTGCGGTGGCCGACCCACAGGACGTACCCGGCGGCGCCGAGCGGGGCGAGGAACATACCGAGGGCGCACCGGGCCCGGACGCCGGGGGCGCGCATGGCGTATCGCGCGCCGCCCGCCTCCGGGTCGCGCCGGGTTCGGGCATCGGCCGCCGGATCGGAGGCGCGCTCGCCGGCGTGGGCGCTGCCCGCCCGCGACGTGCTCCGCTCCCGCACGAACGAGGCAATGCCCGCCGCCCACACCGCGGCGACCACGGCGAGCCCCACCGGGCGGGTCAGACCGGCCAGCAGGGCCAGGGTTCCCGCCGTCGGCCACCGGCCGGTCAGCACCGCGTACAGCGACCAGGCGGCGAGCGCGGTGAACAGGGACTCGCTGTACGCCATCGACTGCACGATCCCCACCGGCAGGACGGCCCACAACAGCACGGCGCACACCCCCGCGCGGCGGCCGTACACCTGGTCCGCGACCGCGAAGATCCCCCAGGCCGCGGCGAGCGAGGCGAGCAGGGAGACGGCGAAGCCCGCGTCGGCGTACGACAGCGGGCTGACCGCCGCCAGTGCCCGCTCCAGCCAGGGCAGCAGCGGGAAGAAGGCCAGGTTCGAGTGGACGTCGCCGTTAGGCAGGCGCACCTCGTAGCCGTAACCGAGCCCGGCGACCCTGGTGTACCAGAGCGCGTCCCAGCGGGCGGTCAGCAGGGTGTACGCGCTCTTGCCGCGCGCCGCGCTCCACAGGGCCAGCGCGAGCAGGCCCAGGGCGCGGACGGCCGCGTACCCGAGGAGGGCAGGGGCCGCCCGGCGCAGGGCCGTGCCGCCGGGCCGGGCCGCGCGCGTCTCAAGATCGGTCACGGGCCCGATTATCGACGGCGTACGCGCCCGGCCCGCGGGCCGGGGTGTGCCCACCGCCCAGGGGCGTGGCGTACGCCACACGGGTTGGGCGGGAGCTCTGAGAGGTCCGCCACTGGGCACCGGCTCGAACTCGCGTACATTGGCTCGTCACTCGCCATTCGCTGCGCGGGCCGGGGACCACCGCTCCTCCCCGGCCGAGTCACGGGGAGTCCCCGCCCCGTGAGCCCCGCCGAACGCGAGGGAACATCTGGGAGGTACGTACATGTCCGGGACGACCACGGCCGCCGCCGCGCTGCGCCGTCGGGCGGCCGGGGCCGGTGCCAACCGCTGGGTCGTCCTCGTGGTCCTCTGCACCAGCCTGTTGCTCGTCGCCCTCGACGCGACCGTGCTCCACGTGGCGGTGCCCGCGGTCACCGAGGACCTCAAGCCCGGCGCGATATCGCTGCTCTGGATCGTCGACGTCTATCCCCTGGTCTGCGCCTCGCTGCTGATCCTCTTCGGCACGCTCGGCGACCGGGTGGGCCGCAGACGGATCCTGCTGCTGGGATACGCCCTGTTCGGCGTCGCGTCCGGACTGGCGGCCCTCGCCCACGACGCCCAGGTCCTGATCCTGGCCCGCGCCCTGCTCGGCGTCGGCGGCGCGATGATCATGCCGGCCACGCTGTCCATCCTCCGCCAGGTCTTCCCCGACCGGCGTGAGCGGGCGCTCGCCATCGGCATCTGGAGCGCGGTGGCCGCGGTGGGCGCGGCGGTCGGCCCACTGCTCGGCGGCTTCCTCCTCGAACACTTCTGGTGGGGCTCGGTCTTCCTCGTCAACATCCCGCTGATGCTGGTCAGCCTGCCCGTCGGGCGGCTGCTGCTGCCCGAGTCGCGCGGGGCCGGCGACGGTCCCTGGGACGTGGTCGGCGCGCTGACGGCGGCCGCGGGACTGTTCGCGCTGGTGCTGGGCGTGAAACGGCTCGGGGGCGGGGAACTCGACGCGTTCACGGTGGTGCCGCTGCTCGTCGGCGCGACGCTCATCGTCCTCTTCGTACGCCGGCAGCGGCGGCGCACGCATCCCCTGGTCGACCTGCGCATGTTCGCCCGCCCCGCGTTCAGCACGTCGGTGGGCTGCATCGTGCTGGCGATGCTCGCGCTGGTCGGCCTGGAACTGATCGCGGCGCAGTACCTCCAGCTCGTGCTCGACCTGTCGCCGCTGGAGACCGGACTGCGGCTGCTGCCGCTCACGATCGCGGCGATGGCGGCGGGGCTGGCCGGAGCGCGGCTGCTGCGCCGGTTCGGACCGCGACGGATGGTGTGCGCCGGCTTCTGTCTGACCGCCGCCGCCGTCGTCCTGCTGACCGCGATGGGCGGCGAGGACAACGCGCGCCTGTTGCTCGCGGGGTTCCTCCTGCTGGGCTTCGGGCTGGAGACGACGCTGTTCGGTGCGTACGAGTCGATGCTGAGCGAGGCTCCACCCGAGCAGGCGGGCGGCGCGGCGGCGGTGGGCGAGACCTCGTACCAGCTGGGCGCCGGTATCGGCATCGCGCTGCTCGGCAGCGTCATGAACGCGGCGTACGCGCCGGGGCTCGCGTCCGTACCGGGCGTCCCCGCCGCGGACTCGGCCGCGGCGGGTCACTCCCTGGGCGAGGCGTACGACGTCGCCGGACGGCTCGGTGGCCCCGCCGGTGAGGCGCTGCGGCGCACCGCGCGGGACTGTTTCGTGCACGGACTGCACATGACCCTGCTGGTCAGCGCCGCGTTGCTGCTGCTGGGCGCGGTGATGGCGCTGCGGCTGCCGCGGGTGATGCAGTGCGAGGAGGCGGGACCGGCACCCGATCCGGGACCGGGACCCGAGCCGGCGCCGGGGTCGGTGGGGCTGCCCGCGCCCCGGGAGGTCGCGGAGTCCCGCGTCTCGGCGTGACCTGCGGCCCGGCGGTCCCGCGGTCCCGTGTCTCGGCGTGACCCGGCGTCCCCTGCCGCACGCGCCTCCCCCCACCCCGCCGCCCGTCTCCCGCTCGCCCCCACACGCCTCCCGTTCGCCCGCCCGCCGCCCGTCTCCCGCTCGCCCCCACGCGCCTCCCACCCCTCACCCGCCCGCCGTCGCCCCCGTACACGGGCCCGCGTACTGGACGTGCCGGGCACCGGGCCGTAACCTCGGGCCGGAGTCGTGACTAGCGCTGCTAGTTTTCAGTGTGCCGGAGGGTGTCCCCATGTCCGCGTCCTCGAAGTTGCCCCCGTTCGACCCCGCCGACCCGCTCGGCATCGACGACCTGCTGGACCCGGAGGACCTGGCCGTCCGGGACACCGTGCGCGCCTGGGCGGCGGACCGTGTGCTGCCCCATGTCGCCGACTGGTACGAGCGGGGCGAGCTGCCCGGCATCCGTGAACTGGCCCGCGAACTCGGCGGCATCGGCGCGCTGGGCATGTCGCTCACCGGCTACGGATGTGCCGGCGCCAGCGCCGTGCAGTACGGGCTCGCCTGTCTGGAGCTGGAGGCGGCCGACTCCGGCATCCGGTCCCTCGTCTCCGTGCAGGGCTCCCTCGCCATGTACGCCCTGCACCGCTTCGGCAGCGAGGAGCAGAAGCAGGACTGGCTGCCGCGGATGGCCTCGGGCGAGGCCATCGGGTGCTTCGGCCTGACCGAACCCGACCACGGCTCCGACCCGGCCGCCATGCGCACGTACGCCAAGCGCGACGGCGGGGACTGGGTGCTCAACGGACGCAAGATGTGGATCACCAACGGGTCGGTCGCGCAGGTCGCCGTCGTCTGGGCGCGGACCGACGAGGGGATCCGCGGGTTCGTGGTGCCGACCGGCAGTGCCGGGTTCTCCGCCCCGGAGATCAAGCACAAGTGGTCGCTGCGCGCCTCCGTCACCAGCGAGCTCGTCCTGGACGACGTACGGCTGCCCGCCGACGCCGTGCTGCCCGAGGTCGTCGGCCTCAAGGGCCCGCTCAGCTGTCTCTCCCACGCCCGCTACGGCATCGTCTGGGGGGCGATGGGGGCGGCGCGCTCCTGCTTCGAGACCGCCGTCGACTACGCGAAGTCGAGGGAGCAGTTCGGGCGGCCCATCGGTGGCTTCCAGCTCACCCAGGCCAAACTCGCCGACATGGCCCTCGAACTGCACAAGGGGATTCTGCTCGCCCATCATCTGGGGCGGCGCATGGACGCCGGCCGCCTGCGTCCCGAGCAGGTCAGCTTCGGCAAACTCAACAACGTGCGCGAGGCCATCGACATCTGCCGTACGGCCCGGACCATCCTCGGCGCCAACGGGATCTCGCTCGAGTACCCCGTGATGCGGCACGCCACCAACCTCGAGTCGGTGCTCACCTACGAGGGCACCGTCGAGATGCACCAGCTCGTGCTGGGCAAGGCGCTCACCGGACTCGACGCCTTCCGCTGACCCCCCGGTAGCGGGCAGGGCCGATGAGCGGCCCTGCCTCAGCTCTGGTTGAAGAAGCCGTCCGTCCGGTGCGGTGCCGGGTCCCCGTTCACGATCTCCGTGTCGGCGGGGGTCAGCAGGAACACGCGGTTGGACACGCGGTCGATGGAACCACGCAGACCGAAGATCAGCCCGGCCGCGAAGTCGACCACGCGCTTGGCGTCGGCGGCGTCCATGGCCGTGAGGTTCACGATGACGGGCACCCCTTCCCGGAACAGCTCGCCGATGGCGCGCGCGTCCCGGAAGCTGTCCGGAGTGACCGTGCCGATCCGGCGCTCCTTCGCCTCGGCGACCTCCGCGGCCACCTTCACTCTCGGATCGGTGACCCAGGCTTCCCCGGGCTCGGTCCCTTCGGAGTATCCGTCGTCGTCGTAGTAACGCTCGTCATCGTTGTCGTCAACGAGGCCCAGCCAGGCACTCGCCTTGCGCACCGATCCCATGGACGCCTCCTCTCACAGCGGTCATTCTTGCTTTCCGCATCCCTATGGTCATCCATGACGCGGACCGTGCGCCAAGTGGATAGACGCCGCGCGGGGGGTTTGTGACGGTACTGGTGCACAGCGAATACGTCGAGAGTCCGTGTGTCCCAAGGGTCGTTTCGCAAACAACTGCTGACTGTGAGTGAAATATGATTCTTCACGGCGTACGGGTGACGGGTGGAGCGTACGGGTGAACGTGGAGGTCGGTACGATGCGGCAGCTCAGCGCAGTCCAACGCCGCACGAACCTCGGGGGATCGTCGTGTTCGGAATCGTCAGGCCCTGCACCCATCGGCTCGGAGAGAGCCTCAAAGCCCAGTGGATGGCGCATTTGTGCGGGCTGTGTCTCGCGTTGCGCGGAGATCACGGGCAGTTCGCGCGTGTGGCCACCAACTACGACGGTCTTCTGGTCTCCGTTCTGACGGAGGCTCAGGGAAGCGGCGGCGAGGGGCGAACGCGTACCGCCGGGCCCTGTCCGCTGCGCGGAATGCGCACCGCGTCCGTCGCTCAGGGTGAGGGCGCCCGGCTCGCGGCGGCCGTCTCCCTGGTGCTCGCCTCCGCCAAGGTGCGTGACCATGTAACAGACGGAGACGGGCTGCTGGCCCGCAGACCGGTGGCGCTCGCCGCCCGCCGGGTCGCCGTGAGCTGGCGGAAGGCGGGGGCGCGGACCGGCCTGGACGTCGGGTTCGACACCGCCGTACTGGTCGACGCCGTGGAGCGGCAGACCGGCATCGAGGCGCTCGCCGGCGCCGGAACGCCGATCCTCACGGTGACCGAGCCCACCGAGACCGCCACCGCCGCGGCCTTCGCGCACACCGCCGTGCTCGCGGGACGGCCGGGCAACGCCGTGCCGCTCGCGGAGGCCGGGCGTCTCTTCGGGCGGCTGGCGCACCTCCTGGACGCCGTGGAGGACCAGGCCGCCGACGCCGCGTCGGGCGCCTGGAACCCGCTCACGGCCACCGGCACCCCGCTCGCCGAGGCCCGGCGCCTCGCGGACGACGCGCTGCACGGCATACGGCTCGCCCTGCGCGAAGTGGCCTGGGGCCCCGGCACGTCGCCGGACCGGCGCAACGCCGACGGGAAGTTGGCGCACCTGCTGCTGGTGCACGAGCTGCGGCGCTCGGTGGACCGGGCGTTCGGGGTGTCGTCCTGCGGACACACCGCCCCGGTCGCGGATGCCGCCCCCGAGGCCGCCTTCGGGCCCCCGCAGCCCGGCGGGCGCCCTTCCCCCCAGGGCCCGCACGCACCGGGAAACCCCTACGGCGACAACCCCCACGGCGGGAATCCTCACGGCGGCGATCCCTTCGGCGGCGAGCCGCCGCGGCCCGGCAGGCGCGGGTTCTGGTCGGGGTGCGCGGTCGCCCTCGGGCTGTGCTGCACCTGCCGGGTGTGCTGCGCCGACGAGTACGAGGGGCCGTGGTCGCGGCAGCGGCGCGAGGGGTGGTGCGGCAACTGCGACTGCTGCGACTGCTGTGAAGTCTGCGAGTGCTGTGAATGCTGCTCGTGCTGCGACTGCGGGCTGTGAGGGAGCGGCCGGAGCACGACCCCCGCAACCGGACCAGGCAGGGCGAACGAGTGGCGCACAACGGGAATCGGTGGAGCGGCCACGACGGCTGACGGTGAAGGCTTCCCCAAGCTTCCCGCCCGGATGAACGGTGACGAGCCGCCCGACGTAGAGCCGGATATGTTCGCGAAAGGATCAGCGAAGGGGCCGGGGACCGGGCAGCCCACGTCCCGGCGCTCCGACAGGATCGTGCCGCTGGCGGTGAAGATCGTGGTCAGCGGCGGGCTCGGGGTGGGCAAGTCGACCTTCATCAGAGCCATTTCGGAGATCGACCGCCCGCTGGAGACGGAGGCGCCGATCACCCAGATGTCGGTGGGCGTCGACTCGCTGGCCGGCGTCGAGTCCAAGACCACGACGACCGTCGCACTCGACTTCGGCCGCGTCACCCTGGACCCCACGATCGCGCTGTACCTGTTCGGCACCCCCGGTCAGGACCGGTTCTCGTTCCTGTGGGACGACCTGGTGGAGGGTGCCCTCGGCACGGTGGTCCTCGCGGACACGCGGCGGATCGAGGAGTGCTTCCCGGCGGTCGACTACTTCGAGCGGCAGCGGGCGCCGTTCGTCCTCGCCGTCAACCGGTTCGACGGGGCCGCACGGTTCGAACCTGACGAGGTCGCGGCCGCGTTGGGGCTGGACGCCGAGGTGCCGGTGCTGGAGTGCGACGCGCGCGACCGGGCGTCCGTACGGGATGTGCTGGCCGTGCTGATGGACCGGGTCGCCGGGGCACGCGACACCGCGCGGCGGCCCTCCGCCGTCCTGCCGCGTGAACACCCCGGGCCCCCGCGCACGCCGCCCGGCGCCGCGGCAGGCAACGGTCGCCCCGTCGCGACGCCCGGCACGCCCTCTCACCGCACCGGCCGAAAGCCCCCGTACGTCCAGTACGGGGACTTCCGTCCGGCACACCGAGAGCACGCACCGGACGCCGCTCCCTGACGGGCAGACGTCGCCCGTCGCGGCCCTAGTCCTTCAGTTCCGGCGGGGAGATCCGGGACTCGTCGATCGCCGAGCCCGTCGTGCCCCACTTCTTGAGGATCTTGGCGTAGGTGCCGTCGGCGATCAGGCTGTTCACCGCCGCCTGGAAGGCCGGAGCCAGCTTCGTGCCCTTCTTGAAGGCGAAGCCGACGTCCAGGCGGTGGAACTCGTTGAGGAACTTCACGCCCTCCTGCTGGGCGACGGCGTAGCGCAGGCCGTTGATGGTGGACATCACGATGTCGCTGCGGCCCTGCTGGAGCGAGGACCAGATGGCCCCCGACTCGCTGTACGTCTGCACCTTGTACGCCTTCTTCCCCGCGTCGCCGCACAGGTGCTTGTTCTCCTCCAGCGTGGCCTCGAAGGTGGTGCCGGCGCCGGTCGCGATGTTCAGGCCGCACAGCTGCTTCAGGTCGGTGACCTTGCCGAGCTTGCTGTCCTCGCGGGTGGCGAAGCCCTGGCCGTCGTTGATGTAGGTGACGAAGTCGATCGTCCTGCGCCGCTCCTCGGTCACGCCGAAGTTGCTGGCGCCGAAGTCGTACTTCCCGCTGTCGAGCGCGGGCAGGATCGCCTCGAAACTCGCCTGCTCCGTCTTCAGCTTGATGCCGAGAACCTTGCCGACGGCGTGCGCGAAGTCGACGTCCTGGCCGGTCAGGGTCTTGCCGTCGTCGAGGTACGTGGTCCCGGGCGGCGTGCCGCCGACGGCGACCGCGAGGGTGAGGCCGCTCACGCCGGACGGCAGCAGCCGGGCCGCCGCCGCGTTTTTGCGGACGGCTGAGACGACGTCGGTGGTGGGGATCTTGTCGGCCCTGGCGGCGCCGTTCGCGGCGGTGCCGGTGGAGTCGTCCGAGCCGGAGCCGCACGCGGTGAGGAGCAGGGCGGCCGAGGTGATCAGGGCGAACGGGGCGAAAAGCCGGTGGCGGGCATGCGTCGGCGTACGCATCGTGAGCGGTCTCCTGTGGGCAGAAGGCGGGAAGCGCGAGGCGCGGGGGGGGGGGGGGGGGGGGGGGGGGGGAGGGGGGGTGGGGGGGCTGGGTGGGGGGGGGGGGGAAGGAACTCGACGACGGCACGCACACCCTGCGCGTCGCGGCCGACG
>NZ_JBWKDW010000031.1:80678-89969 GCF_056435735.1 Streptomyces sp. NPDC043878 | reverse complement strand
CTTCCCCCTCCCCCCCCCCCCCCCCCCCCCCCCCCCCCCCCCCCCCTCCCCCCCCCCACCCCCCCCCCCCCCCCCCCCCCCCCCCCCCCCCCCAAGGCGAGGGGAGGGTGCGCGTGTGAAGGCGGTGCGAGGAGGGAGAACGCGAAAGGCGCCCCGGGGAATCGGGGCGCGCAGGGGGTCAGCTCAACAGGAAGAGGACCACACTCGACCGAAGTCGATGTGGGAGCGCGTGACCAGCCACTGCTGTGGATGCATGGGGCAAGTGGAACAGGCATCCGGTTGTGAGTCAACCGACTTGAGACGTCGCGACCACAGTGTGGACAGCCTTGACAGCGGGGGGAAACGCCGCCGTACTCTCGGGGCACGGTCCTGCTGAGGGGCTCGGCCGTGACAGCGCCGCGCGGCGCGTTCCCCGCGCACCCGTGTGAAGGCACCCACCCGTGTTCGACTGACTCGATGTCACGGAGCCTTCCATGTCTTCCGGCACCCTCGCCAAAGCCCCCGCCGCACCGGACACACCCGAGGACGCGGACTCCCTGCGGATCGTCCCGCAGCGCCGCCTCGGCCAGTGGACGGCCGCTGTCGCCGTCGTCCTGCTGCTGGCCCTCGCCGTCAACTCGGTGCTGCGCAACCAGGCGTTCCAGTGGGACGTCGTCGCCGACTACTTCACCTCCGACGCCGTGCTGCGCGGGCTGTGGCTCACCCTGTGGCTGACCGCGGTGGTGATGGTGCTCGGCTTCGCGCTGGGCGCGCTGCTCGCCGCCTGCCGCCTGTCCGCCAACCCCGTTCTGCGCGCGGTGAGCTGGGGGTACGTCTGGCTGTTCCGGTCGATCCCGATCCTGGTGCAGCTGCTGCTGTGGTTCAACGTCGGTGCGCTGTACCCGCAGATCCTCGGGGTGCGGACGGTCAACCTGCTCGGCCCGGTCACCGTCGCGATCATCGGGCTGACCCTGCACGAGGCCGCGTACGCCGCCGAGGTGGTCCGCGGCGGCATCCTCTCCGTCGACCGAGGGCAGATCGAGGCCGCTCAGGCCCTCGGGCTGAGCCGGTGGCGCCGCTGGTGGCGGATCGTGCTCCCGCAGGCGATGCGCTCCATCGTGCCGCCGGCCGGGAACATGCTGATCGGCACGCTCAAGGGCACCTCGATCGTCAGCGTGATCGCCGTGCAGGACCTGCTCTACTCGGTGCAGCTCGTCTACCACCGCACCTACCAGGTCATCCCGCTGCTGATGGTGGCCACCGTCTGGTACACCGTCGTCACCTCGGTGCTCGGCGCCGGCCAGTACTTCGTGGAGAAGCACTACGCCCGCGGGTCGGAGCGCGTCCGATGAGACCCTCCCTGGTGATCGTCGGGGCCGGGCCGCGGGGGACCGGTCTCATCGAGCGCATCGCCGCCAACGCGTCCGAGCTGTACGCCGGTTCGGACCTCGACATCCATCTGGTCGACCCCTACCCGCCGGGCGCCGGGCGCATCTGGCGTGAGGAGCAGTCGCCGCTGCTGTGGATGAACTCGCATGCCGAGGACGTCACCATGTTCACCGACGAGACGGTGGACATGGCCGGGCCGGTGCGTCCGGGCCCCACCCTGCACGAGTGGGCGGGCATCGACGGCCGTACCTTCGCGGACCGGCAGTCGCAGGGCTCCTATCTGCGCTGGGTGTACGAGCGGGCCGTGGCCGCCCTGCCGCCGTCCGTCACCGTCCGCCACCACCCGTGCCGTGCCGTGCGGGTCGGCGGACCGCTGGAGGGCCGCCAGCAGGTGTGGCTGGAGGGCCGCCCGCGCCCCCTCCTGGCCGACCTCGTGGTCCTCACCCTCGGCCACCTCGACGCCGAACTCGACGCGGAGCAGCGCGGGTTGGCCGCCCACGCCGCCCGGCACGGCCTCGTCCACCTCCCACCCGACTTCACCGCCGACAGCGACCTGTCCCCCCTCGCGCCCGGTGAACCCGTCATCGTCCGGGGCTTCGGACTCGCCTTCGTCGACCTGATGGCGCTGCTCACCGAGGGCCGCGGCGGACGCTACGAGACCGGCGCGGACGGCGAGTTGACCTACCACCCGTCCGGACGGGAACCCCTGCTCCACGTCGGCTCACGCCGCGGAGTGCCGTACCACTCGAAGATCGGCTACGACTGGACCGGTGAACGGCCGCCGCTGCCACGGTTCTTCGGGCCCGCCGAGGTCGACGCGCTGCTCGCCCGGCCCGGCCGCCCGGACTTCCGGCGCGAGGTGTGGCCGCTGGTGGAGAAGGAACTGGGCTTCGCCCACTACCACCGGCTGTTCACGGCCCGGCCCGCGCGGACCCGGATGGCCTGGACCGACTTCGAGGAGAAGTACGCGGCCGCCGACCCGGTGGAGCGCGAGGCCCTCGTCGCCTCCGCCGTGCCCGACCCCGCCGACCGGCTCGACCTCGCCGCCCTCGACCGTCCGCTGGACGGGGTCCGTTACTCCTCGTACGACGCGTTCCAGGACGGCCTGCGCGGTTACGTCGAGGAGGACCTGAGGCGCCGGCACGACCCCGCGCACAGCCCCGACCAGGCGGTCTTCTTCGGACTCCTGTCGGTCTACGGCCAGTTGGTGCGGCTCGGCGACGTCGGCCCCTGGTGGCACGGCTTCTTCAGCTACCTGGCCTCCGGCCCGCCCGGACCCCGGCTGCGGCAGATGCTCGCCCTCTCCCGCGCGGGTGTCCTCGGCTTCCTCGGTGCCGACCTGACCGTCACCGCCGAGGACGGGGGGTTTCGGGCGTCGAGCCCCACCGTGCCGGGCCACTCGGTGCGGGCGCGGGCCCTGGTCGAGGCGCGGCTGCCGAGCCCCACAGTCGAGCGGGCCCGCGACACCCTGCTGCGGGAGCTGCACGAGGACGGGGCCGCCGCCACCCCCGACGGACTGCTGTCCGTGGATCCCACCGACGGACGGGTCCTGGACCGTTCCGGGCGGCCGCACCCACGGCGCTTCGCGCTCGGGCCGCACACCGACGCGCGGGGCTCCGGCGCCTTCACCCGGCCCCGCACGGGCGGGCCGGCGTTCCGGCAGAACGACGCGACCGCACGGGCCGCGCTGGCGTTCCTGCGGGCGCTCGCGTGTCGCACGGCCGCGTAGGCCGTGTCCGGCACCCCACCTCCCGTACGACACCGAAGGAACCCCGCGATGAGCGTCATGGTCGACATCAGGTGCGTCCACAAGAGCTTCGGCTCCCTCGAAGTGCTCAAGGGCATCGACCTCGCCGTACCGGCCGGCGAGGTCACCGTGGTCCTCGGCCCCTCCGGCTCCGGCAAGTCGACGCTGCTGCGCACCATCAACCACCTGGAGAAGGTGGACCGGGGTGTGATCAGCGTCGACGGCGAGCTGGTCGGCTACCGGCGCTCGGGGAACAAGCTGCACGAACTGCGTGAGCGCGAGGTGCTCAGACAGCGCACGCGGATCGGTTTCGTCTTCCAGAACTTCAACCTCTTCCCGCACCTCACGGTCCTCGACAACGTCGTCGAGGCGCCCGTCGCCGCACTGAAACGGCCCCGCAGGGACGCCGAGGACGCCGCGCGCCGGCTGCTGGAGCGGGTGGGGCTCGCCGACAAGACCGGCGCCTACCCCCGGCAGCTCTCCGGCGGGCAGCAGCAGCGCGTCGCCATCGCCCGCGCCCTGGCACTGGAGCCCCGGCTGCTGCTCTTCGACGAACCGACCTCCGCGCTCGACCCCGAGCTGGTCGGTGAGGTCCTCGACGTCATCAAGGACCTGGCCCACCAGGGCACCACGATGATCGTCGTCACGCACGAGATCGGCTTCGCCCGCGAGGTCGCCGACACCGTGGTGTTCATGGACGACGGCCGCATCGTCGAACAGGGCGCTCCCCGCGACGTACTCGACGCACCGCGGCACGAGCGGACGCGGGCGTTCCTCTCCAAGGTTCTCTGAGCCCGCGTCGGACACGCTCCGACGGGCCTGCATCAGAAGGGTGTGCCCACATGACCCGCAAGCCCGGCCGGGCGCTGCTGCACCTGGCCGCCGCAGTCGACCAGCGGACGGCGTACGACGCCGGTTCCTACGTCGAACTGGCGCGGCTCGCCGAAGGCGGCGGCCTCGACTTCGTGACGCTGGACGACTCCTTCGCCCGCCCCGGCCCCGACGCGCTGGCCGTGCTGTCCCGGGTGGCGCCGGCCACCCGCCGGGTCGGTCTGGTCCCCACCGTCACGACCACCCACACCGAGCCCTTCCACGTCCAGGCGGCCGTGGCGACCCTCGACTGGGTCAGCCGCGGCAGGGCCGGCTGGCGGCTGGAGGTGTCGACGACCGAGGGCGAGGCCCGTCTCTTCGGCCGCCGGCACGCCGCCCCCGTCGACGCGCTGTGGCGGGAGGCCGGTGAAGTGGCCGAGGTGGCCGCCCGGTTGTGGGACGGCTGGGACGGTGACGCCGAGATCCGGGACGTCGCCACGGGCCGTTTCGCCGACCGGGACAAGCCGAACCGTGTCGACTTCGTTGGCTCCGGCTTCTCGGTCAGGGGCCCCTCGACCGCCCCCCGTCCTCCGCAGGGGCATCCCGTGCGGGTGGTCGACGCCACCGAGGGTCACGTCCGGGCGACCGCGGCCCGGTACGCCGACGTGGTGCTCGTGCGGGCGGTGAGCGCCGCGCAGGCGGGTGCCGTACGGGACGAACTGCGCGCCGCCGCCTCGGCCTTCGGCCGCCACCCCGACGAGCTGCGGGTCCTCGCGAGCCTCGCCGTCGATCTCGCCGACGGGGAGCGCGCGGCCGAGCCGGGGCACGGCGGGGGCGGCCCCAGACAGACCGCGCAGGGCCCGCTCTACCGCGGCGGACCCGTCGACCTCGCGGAGTTGGTCGCCGCCTGGCACGCCGGGGGCAGCGTCGACGGCTTCCACCTCACGCCCGTCCAGCCGCGCCGTGACCTGGAGCGACTGGTCAACGGCACGGTGGCCCTGCTCCAGCACCGGGGCCTGTTCCGCACCTTCTACCCGGGCAGCACGCTCCGGGAGCACCTCGGGCTCGCCAGGCCCGCCCACCGGTACGCCGTGACAGGGGGAACGTCATGACCGCGGGGACCGGCGCCCCGCGCCGCCGGATGCACCTGGCCGCGCACGTCCCGGGCGCCGGCGACCTCACCGCCTGGGCCGATCCGTGCCCGCGGTCCCAGATCGCGTTCTCCTCCTTCGAGCACCTCGCGCGCACGGCCGAACGCGGCCTCTTCGACTTCCTCCTGCTCGCCGGGCCGCAGCGGCTGCCCGGGCACCGGGGCCGCGTCCTGGACCCGGACGCGGTGGGGCGCCCGGAGCCGGTCACCGTGCTCAACGCCCTGGCCGCCGTCACCGAACGGCTCGGGCTGGCGGCCACGGTCGACGCCGCCTTCGACGAGCCCTACGACCTGGCCCGCCGGCTCGCCACCCTGGACCATCTCAGCGGCGGCCGGGCCGCCTGGAACGTGGTGTCCTCCTCCGACGCCCCCACCGGTGAGAACCTCCGGCGCGGCGACCTCCTCGACCGGGCGGACCGGGCGGACCGGGCGGACCGGGCGGACCGGTACGACAGCTCCGACCGGTACGACAGCTCCGACCGGTACGACAGCTCCGACCGGTACGCGCGGGCCGCCGAACTCATCGCCGTAGCACAGGAGTTGTGGGACTCCTGGACACCGGACGGCGGGTCGCGGCCGTTCGCGCACCGCGGGCGGCACTTCGACATCGCGGGCGAGTTCGGCCTGCCCCGCTCACCGCAGGGCCATCCGGTGGTCGTCCAGTCCGACGACTCGGGCGAGGGGCGGGAGTTCGCCGCGCGGTCGGCCGACGTGCTCCTCACCCGGCACGGCCCACTCGCCGCGGGCCGCTCCCTGCGCGCCGACGTGAGACGACGCCTGGAGCGGTACGGCCGTGCTCCGGACGACCTGAGAATCCTGCCCGGCGTCACCGTCGTCCTCGGCGACACCGCCGCGGAGGCGCGGGAGCGGGCCTCCGAGATCAGACGGCAGCGGATCTCCCCGCGCGGCGCCCTGCTCACGCTGGAGCGGATCTGGGGGACCGACCTCTCCGCGTACGACCCCGACGGACCGCTGCCCGACACCGATCCCGTGCCGGCGCTCCCCGAAGGCCGGACCCTCCGCGCCGACCCGGTCGTGATCGCCGAGAAGTGGCGGGCCCTGTCGAAGGAGAAGGGACTGTCCATCCGGCAGACCGTGATCGAGGCGAGCGGCCGGCAGTCGTTCATCGGGACGCCGGAGGCGGTCGCGGCCGAACTCGACGAGTTCGTGCAGCGCGACGCCGCCGACGGCTTCGTCCTCGTACCGCAGCTCATGCCCGGCGGCCTCGACGAGTTCGTGGACCGGGTGGTGCCGCTGCTCCAGGAGCGCGGCTCGTTCCGCACGGCCTACCGGGGCGGCACTCTCCGCTCCCACCTGGGGCTTTCCGGGCCGGCGGGGAGGGACTGAGCGGGCGTGACCGCGGATGCCGCCGGTGCCCGCGCGGGGGTGGCACGAGCACGGTGCGGAGCCGGTGCCGACGCCCCGCCGGCCCCTCGCGGGGACCCTCCGGAGGGCTATCCGGAGGGGTGACTTCCGGACATCCGCGGGGTCCGGGTGGCCGAAGCCGACGGGGTCGCGCCCTCCGGGGGCCGACGGACCGACGGCCAGCGGTCAACACCCTGCGTGTCGCGGTCGACGCGGGGAAGCGCGACCGGCACCGGTGGCGGGCCGGCGGGGGAGGGGTCATCTCGCCCGTACCGCACAGTTCGTTCAAAGGTTGACGGCCGAAAGGCGCCCTTGCGTCTACCGGTCGTCCGGCCGAATACTCCCCCTCAGCGCTTGTCAGGGTCACGGCGAGTTCGGAATCCGGACGCCCGCCCCCGACTGCGCCTCACGGGCCCCGACCCCACGCGGGCCCCCGACTTCCCCTGGGAGGGAACGACAAGTGAGGATCAAGCGCACCACCCCCCGCGGCGGCACGGCGAGACGGACTCGGCTGATCGCCGTATCCACCGGCCTCGTGGCCGCCGCAGCGATCGCGATCCCCAACGCGAACGCGTCCGCCGCCACCCCGTTCAGCACCACCCAGCTCAAGAGCGCCAGTGGCTCGGTGCTCAAGGCCGACGTCCCCGGCACCGCCTGGACCGTCGACAGCAAGACCAACCGTGTCGTCGTCACCGTCGACAGCACGGTCTCCAAGGCCGAGATCGCGAAGATCAAGGAGCAGGCGGGCACCAACGCCGGCGCGCTCACGATCAAGCACACCCCGGGCAGGTTCCAGAAGCTCATCTCCGGCGGCGACGCCATCTATGCGAGTAGCTGGCGCTGCTCGCTGGGCTTCAACGTCCAGGACAACAGCGGGAACTACTACTTCCTGACCGCCGGCCACTGCACCGACGGCGCCGGCACCTGGTGGTCCAACTCGGGTCACTCGACCACGCTCGGCACCACCGCCGGCTCCAGCTTCCCGTCGAACGACTACGGCCTCGTCCGGTACACGAACTCCTCGGTCGCCAAGTCGGGGGCGGTCGGCAGCGTGGACATCACCAGCGCCGCCACGCCCTCCGTCAACACCACGGTCTACCGTCGCGGCTCCACGACCGGCATCCACAGCGGCCGTGTCACCGCGCTCAACGCGACGGTCAACTACGGTGGCGGCGACGTCGTCTACGGCCTGATCCAGACCACGGTCTGCGCCGAGCCCGGCGACTCCGGCGGCCCGCTCTACTCCAACAGCGGCATCGCCTACGGTCTCACCTCCGGCGGCAGCGGCAACTGCTCCTCCGGCGGTACGACCTTCTTCCAGCCGGTCACCGAGGCCCTGAGCGCCTACGGCGTCCACGTCTTCTAGGACCCTCCGCCCGGGCCGTTCGCGCGGCCCGACCCGGTCGGCAGAGCAGCCCCCGCACGCAAGCCGGCGTGCGGGGGCTCGCCCTTGTCCGGGCGCGGAGTTACCGTCAAGACACAGGCAGTACTCCCCTGTGGCGCTGTACTGCGACCGCTTCGGACCCTGGGGGCCGGCAATGGTGGAGGAGCTGGTGGTGGCGGGAGCGGCGCTCGCGTCCGCCGGAGCGGTGTACACGATGGCGGCGGCGCGGATCGTCAAGCAGTACGAACGCGGTGTGGTGTTCCGGCTGGGCCGACTCCGGCCGGAGGTGCGCGGGCCGGGGTTCACCCTGGTCGTCCCCTTCGTGGACAAGCTGCGCAAGGTCAACATGCAGATCGTCACGATGCCGGTGCCGGCCCAGGAGGGCATCACCCGCGACAACGTCACGGTACGGGTGGACGCCGTCGTCTACTTCAGGGTGACCGGCGCGGCCGAGGCGATCGTCCGGGTCGAGGACTACCGGTTCGCCGTCTCGCAGATGGCGCAGACCTCGCTGCGCTCCATCATCGGCAAGAGCGACCTGGACGACCTGCTGTCCAACCGGGAGAAACTCAACCAGGGCCTGGAGCTGATGATCGACAGCCCGGCCGTGGAGTGGGGCGTCACCATCGACCGGGTGGAGATCAAGGACGTGTCCCTGCCCGAGACGATGAAGCGGTCCATGGCCCGCCAGGCGGAGGCCGACCGGGAGCGGCGGGCCCGGGTCATCAACGCGGACGGAGAACTCCAGGCGTCCAAGAAACTCGCCGAGGCCGCCAAGGAGATGTCCGAGCAGCCCGCCGCGCTGCAACTGCGGCTGCTCCAGACGGTGGTGGCGGTCGCCGCCGAGAAGAACTCGACCCTGGTCCTGCCCTTCCCGGTGGAACTCCTGCGCTTCCTGGAGAAGGCCCAGCAGCCGGCACCGCAGCCGCCGTCGGCACCGCAGCCGGTGGCCGTGCAGCCGGTGCCGCAGTCCCCGCTGCCGACGGCCCCGCAACCGGTGCCGCAGTCCCCGCCCCCGGCGGCACCGCAACCGGCGCGGGAACACCTTCCGCCTGCCGGGCCCAGCCCGGACCCCCGTCCCCACGGGGTGGCTCCGGGCCAGGACTAGACGTCGCGGTCCGCCGAGGTCTGCTCGCGCGGGGCGTGACCTCACCAGACGACCTCGCCAGGGGTGGCGATGACCGCGCCTCGGGGGCCTCGCCGTGCGCCCGGGGGGTGAGGCTGGGCGGCCCGGTGGGTGGGACCCTCCCCGGGACGCCTCGCCGTGGGGCCGGATCGCGGGGTTTCCCTCGTGGGGCCGGGTGGTCGGGACGTCCCCGTGCGGCGGGGGCGGACCGGTTCGGTGGGACCCGACGGGTGGGGGGGGGGGCACCCCCACCTCCTCCCACACCCGGCGCCGCCGGGGGCTAGCCCCCTCAGTCCTTATCCTGCCCCCCCCCCCCAGCTCCCCCGCCCTCATCACGACTA
>NZ_JBWKDW010000031.1:30959-80668 GCF_056435735.1 Streptomyces sp. NPDC043878 | reverse complement strand
GGTGACTTGTTTTTTCTGTTGGGTTATGGGTGTCCGCGCTGTTCCGGTGGGCGGGGGGCGCGTGGTTGCGTTGGGCCCGGCCGGTGGGGGGCGCCCCCCCCCCCCCCCACGCTTCCGTCCGCGCCGGGTGCCTACGGGGCTCGGCCCCGGCGGTCCGCGTCCTGCCGCCGTACCCCGGTCACGGCGCGTTCGCGCAGGTGGGACGGCATCGGACCGGTATCCCACCCGTATCGCACACGCATTCGAAATTTGGTCTATGGTGGGGGTGGGGTGACTGGGAACAGATGTTCGAGAGTCGGTGAGGCTCACGAGTGCGGGAGGTGCGGGTGCCGGGTTTCACGCATCTGCACACCGTCTCCGGGTTCTCCCTCCGCTACGGAGCCACCCACCCGGAGCGGCTGGCCGAGCGTGCCTCCGAGCGGGGGATGGACGCCCTCGCGCTCACCGACCGCGACACCCTCGCCGGCACGGTCCGCTTCGCCAAGGCCTGCGCGCAGGCCGGCGTCCGCCCGCTGTTCGGCGTGGACCTGGCGGTTGCGGGCCCCGGCCCCGTACGCGGGAACGGTCCCGGCGGCAACGGCCCCGGCGGCAACGGCCCCGGCCGGGACGCGCAGGTGCGCGGAGAGGCCCGCGCGGGCCGGGAGAGGCGCCGTACCCCCGTGCGTGGGGGCGCCTTCATCGACGAGTCGACACCCCGCGTCACCTTCCTCGCCCGGGACGGCGCCCGGGGCTGGGCCGACCTGTGCTGGCTCGTCACGGCGGCGCACGCGGGGGAGGGCGCCCCCCTGCTGCCCTGGGCCGGCAACGCGGGGGACGGCCTGACCGTCCTGCTCGGCCCCGGCTCCGACGTCGGCCGCGCGCTCGCCGCCGGGCGCCCCGACCGCGCCGCCCGGCTCCTGGTCCCCTGGCGGGAGATCTACGGCGACGCCCTGCGCCTCGAAGCCGTCTGGCACGGCCGCCAGGGCACCGGCCCCGGTTCGCTGCGGCTGGCCGCCCGCACCCTGGGCTTCGCCGCCGAGCAGCGTGTCCGGCCCGTGCTCAGCAACGCCGTCCGGTACGCCGACGCCGGGGCCGGCCCGGTCGCCGACGTCCTGGACGCCGCCCGTCGGCTCGTGCCCGTCGATCCCGCCGGGGAGCTGGACTCCGGTGAGGCATGGCTCAAGGACGGCGACGCCATGCTCCAGGTGGCGGGGCGGATCGTGGAGGCCGCCGGCTTCCGGCGTGACACCGCCCACCGGCTGCTGGAACAGACCCGGGCGACGGCCGCAGAGTGCCTCGTCGACCCCGAGGACGACCTCGGCATCGGCACCGTCCACTTCCCCGAGCCGCACCTGGTCGGCGCCGGCCGCCGCACCGCCCAGCGCGCGCTCGCCTCACGGGCGGCGGCCGGCATGGTGCGGCTCGGCTACGACACCCGGCGCGCGTACTGGGAGCGGGCGCACCGGGAGCTGGACATCATCGCCCACCACGGTTTCGCCTCCTACTTCCTGACCGTCGCCCAAGTGGTGGACGACGTACGGAAGATGGGCATCCGCGTCGCGGCGCGCGGGTCCGGCGCGGGCAGCCTGGTCAACCACCTGCTCGGCATCGCGCACGCCGACCCGGTCGAGCACGGGCTGCTGATGGAGCGCTTCCTGTCCAAGCGCCGCCAGGTGCTGCCCGACATCGACATCGACGTGGAGTCCGCGCGCCGCCTGGAGGTCTACCGCGCGATCATCGGCCGCTTCGGCACCGAGCGGGTGGCGACGGTCGCGATGCCGGAGACGTACCGGGTCCGGCACGCGATCCGTGACGTGGGCGCGGCCCTGTCCATGGACCCCGCCGACATCGACCGCATCGCCAAGTCCTTCCCGCACATCCGTGCCCGCGACGCCCGCGCGGCGTTGGCGGAACTGCCCGAACTCAAGTCACTGGCAAGGGAGTTCCGGCAGGAGGACACGAAGTCCGGAAAGCTCTGGGAGTTGGTCGAGGCCCTCGACGCCCTCCCGCGCGGAATCGCGATGCACCCCTGTGGGGTCCTGCTCTCCGACGCCACCCTCCTGTCCCGTACGCCGGTCGTGCCGACCAGTGGCGAGGGGTTTCCCATGGCGCAGTTCGACAAGGACGACGTCGAGGACCTCGGGCTGCTCAAGCTCGACGTGCTGGGCGTGCGGATGCAGTCGGCGATGGCCCACGCGGTCGCGGAGACGGAACGGGCGACGGGGGAGCGGATCGACCTGGACGCCGTGCGTCCCGACGACCCGGCGACGTACGCACTCATCCGCTCCACCGAGACGCTGGGCTGCTTCCAGATCGAGTCGCCGGGCCAGCGGGACCTGGTGGGGCGCCTCCAGCCGGCCACCTTCCACGACCTGGTCGTCGACATCTCGCTCTTCCGGCCCGGCCCGGTCGCCGCCGACATGGTGCGGCCGTTCATCGAGGCGCGGCACGGGCGGGCGCCGGTCCGCTGTCCGCACCCGGACCTGGAGCGGCCGCTCAAGGAGACGTACGGAGTCGTCGTCTTCCACGAGCAGATCATCGACATCGTCGACATCATGACCGGCTGCGGGCGCGACGAGGCGGACCGGGTGCGGCGCGGGCTGTCCGACCCGGAGTCGCAGGGACGGATCCGGTTCTGGTTCGCGCAGCACGCGGCGGCCAACGGCTACGACGTGGAAACGATTCAGCGGACCTGGGGGATCGTCGAGGCCTTCGGCTCCTACGGCTTCTGCAAGGCGCACGCGGTCGCCTTCGCCGTACCGACGTACCAGTCGGCGTGGCTCAAGGCGCACCATCCGGCCGCCTTCTACGCCGGGCTGCTGACCCACGACCCGGGGATGTACCCCAAGCGGCTGCTGCTGGCGGACGCGCGGAGGCGCGGGGTGCCGATCCTGCCGCTGGACGTGAACCGGTCGGCGGTCACCCACCGTATCGAACTGGTGTCTGAATCAGGGGTCTGGGGGCTCCGGCTGGCCCTCTCCGACGTCTACGGCATCAGTGAGGCCGAGGCGGCGAGGATCGCCGACGGGCAGCCGTACGCCTCGCTGCTCGACTTCTGGGAACGGGCCCGGCCCAGCCGCCCGCTGGCCGGACGGCTCGCGCAGGTCGGCGCGCTGGACGCGTTCGGCGCCAACCGCCGTGACCTGCAACTGCACCTGGCCGAGCTGCACCGCGGCGGCCGCGGCGCGGGCGGCGGCCAACTCCCGCTGTCCGGTGGGCGGGAGACCGCACCGGCCGGGCTGCCCGACCTCTCCTCCGCGGAACGGCTCAGCGCCGAACTGGGCGTGCTGTCCATGGACGCCTCGCGCAACCTGATGGACGACCACCGGGATTTCCTCGACGAACTGGGCGTGGTGCCGGCACGCAGACTGCGCGAGGCACGGCACGGGGAGACGGTCCTGGTCGCGGGTGCCAGGGCGGCCACCCAGACCCCGCCGATCCGGTCCGGCAAGCGGGTCATCTTCACCACCCTGGACGACGGCACCGGCCTGGTCGACCTCGCCTTCTTCGACGACTCCCACGACGCCTGCGCCCACACCGTCTTCCACTCCTGGCTGCTGCTGGTGCGCGGGGTGGTGCAGCGCCGGGGCCCGCGCAGCCTCAGCGTGGTCGGCGCGGCCGCCTGGAACCTCGCCGAACTGGTCGAACTGCACGGCGAGGGCGGCATGGACGCGGTGGCGGCCCGGCTCGCCCGGCCGGCGCCAACGGGGGAGCCGGCGGGCGCCCCGGACGACGGAGACAAAGCGAGCCGGGCCCGGCTCGCCGGATCGGACGGGCGGCCCGCGCCGGCCGGCTCCGCCGCCCAGGACCCGATGGAGGCCGCTCGCGGCCGCACCATCCGGATGTCGACCGGCTACGAGATGCACCCGTGGGCGGATCTGCGACCGGCGGGCGAAGAGCCCGCGAAAACAAGGAAGTTGTGGCACCAGAGCCCGGGGAGTGCGGGATGACCTCCTCCGCGTACGTTTCCGGCTGCCTCCGACCCGCGAGGCCCCCCTGCCGTAACTGCTCGGCCTGCTCGGGGAGTTCATGCCGGTCGTCGAGGCGCTGCCCCCGGACGGGACGCCGGCCGATCTGCGGGGCGTCGAGCGGTACTTCGGGCGGAGCCCGGACGAACCGGCCTCGGCGATCCGGGTACGGCGGTGGCGCCGCACGGGGTCGACTGCCTGCTCGGCGCCGGGCCCGGCCCGCTGCCGGCCCGGACGGCACTGCGCGACGCCCGGCCCGGAACGACGTGCGTGGTGCCCGGGGGGCCGGACCGCGTCGCGGGGTTCCTCGCCGGCCGGCCCGTCATCGCGCTGCCCCGCCCACGGCCTCAGTTGGCCCACGGCGGGACGATCCGTGTGCCGTCCGCGAGTTCCGCCTCCAGGCCGACGGAGGTGGTGACCCAGGCGACGGCGGTCCGGTCGGTGGGATTCTCGATGCCCACGGTGGACCCGGAGTTGATGATCAGGGTGTCCCCGGCGCAGAGCGGACCCGTCTCGCCGTCGAGGGTGACCAGGAGCTCACCGCTGAGCAGATGGAGGATCTCCTCCCGGTTGACGGTGTGCGCGGGGGCCCTGGTGCCGGCGGGGATCTCGCCCCGCCAGGCGCACAACTCCCTGCTCCCGGTGCGCGGGGTGGCGTACGAGACGAAGCGGGCGCCGTGGATCTCGTGGGTGACGGCCTCGGACGAACGAACGACGGGCATGGGTGTGCCTCCTGGACTCGTGTGTTCTCGGGTGGTCCGCGTGCCCACGGACGTTCCGCGCACTGTCCGGCACCATCCGTGAGCAGATGGTCAAGCAGCTTGACTATATGGCCATGGTCAAGCTGCTTGACCGATTAGTCAAGGGTGTTTCAATGCAGTCGTGCAGAACTCCGAGGCCATGGCCCTGTCCGCCGCGCTGCTCGCCGTCGCCGGCGACCTCACCCAGCGCATCCATGACGGCGTGGTCGCCCGCGGCTTCGAGGGGCTGCGCCCCGCACACGGCTTCGCCTTCGCCCGGCTCGCCCCCGGCGGGGCGACGGTCACCGACCTCGCCGCCCACCTCGGCGTGACCAAGCAGGCCGCGAGTCAGTTGGTCGAGGAGATCGTGCGGAAGGGCTACGCCGAGCGCCGGCCGCACCCCGGCGACGCCCGGGCCCGGCTGGTCGTACTGACCGAGCGGGGGCTGGCGTGCACCCGGGCGGCCGAGGCGGCCGCGGCGACGGTCGTGCGGGAGTGGGCGGAGTTGCTCGGCGAGGGTGAAGTGCGGGTGTTGTGCCAACAATTGGGGCGCATCGCACCCTATGGTCCGATCAAGCCTGCCTGGTGACGGTTCATTGGTGATTGGCCGACCTGACCGAGGGCACCCAAGCGATCGGCGCCGGTCAGCGCCAGTTATCACTGGAAGTTTTTACTGACGCGTAACTTCACAGTTCTGCTACTCATCCGTAACTTGACGAGTGAACAGCATTCCTCGTGATCCGGATCACAGGGCGTAAGGCCGTCGCACCTCCCGTGAGCCGCTAGGAGATCACTCGATGCTGCCCTGGAAACGAGCGCTCAGACCCCTCGCCGCACTGCTGCTGACCGCAGCCGTCGCCGTCGTCCCCGCCGCCACCGCCCACGCCGCCGCCCCCAGCCGGGGGTCCCTCAGCGCGAGCGAAGCCGGGAGTGGGGGAGGCTGGAACGACTACTCCTGCAAGCCGTCCGCCGCCCACCCCCGTCCCGTCGTCCTCGTGCACGGCACGTTCGCGAACTCCGTGGACAACTGGCTCGTCCTCGCGCCCTACCTGAAGGACCGCGGGTACTGCGTCTTCTCCTTCGACTACGGCCAACTGCCCGGCGTCCCCGCCTTCTACGGCCTCGCCCCCATCGACAAGTCGGCCGAGCAGCTCAAGACCTTCGTCGACAAGGTGCTCGCCGCCACCGGCACCGCCGAGACCGACCTCGTCGGCCACTCGCAGGGCGGGATGATGCCCCGCTACTACCTGAAGTTCCTCGGCGGAGCCGCCAAGGTGAACGCCCTCGTCGGCATCGCGCCCGACAACCACGGCACCACCCTGTCCGGCCTCGCCAAGCTGCTGCCGTACTTCCCCGGCGCCGCCGACCTGCTCTCCACCGCCACCCCCGCCCTCGCCGACCAGGTCGCGGGCTCCGCCTTCCTCACCAGACTCAACGCGGGCGGCGACACCGAGCCCGGCGTGCACTACACGGTCCTCGCCACCCAGTACGACGAGGTCGTCACGCCGTACCGGAGCCAGTTCCTCAGCGGGTCCGACGTGCACAACGTCCTGCTCCAGGACCTGTGCCCGCTCGACCTCTCCGAGCACGCGGCGATCGGACTGATCGACCGGATCGCCTTCCACGAGGTGGCCAACGCGCTCGACCCGGCGCACGCCACCGCCACCACCTGCGCGTCCGTCTTCGACTGACGTCCGCCGGGGCCTGACCGACCTGAGCCGCCGGTCAGGCCCCGGAGTCCGGGTCAGCGGCCGTGCCGCCCGCCGCTCACCGCCCGTCGGCGGACCGAGGCGAACAGCGCCGCCGCGCCCAGCGCCGGGGCGGCCGCGCCGCCGACCGCGAGACACGGCGGGCGGCCATGGGAGATCTCCTCGGAACCGGTACGGGGGGTGCCGGAACCAGGAAAACGTGAGAACGCCTGCCGGAGGAGTGTCCCGGCGATCTTTAGGGCCCTCTTAAGGCGCTGCTCAGGCTGCGATGAGGCAGGTAGCGTGCGAGACGTGACCGACGACGAGATCCGGGCGGCCGTCGCCGCCGACGTGCCGGCGGTGAAGGCCGTCACCGACGCCGCCTATCTGCCCTACCTCCCCCGCATCGGCGTCGTGCCGCAGCCCGTGGGCGCGGACCACGCGGCGGACGTGGCCGCGGGAAAGGTGTTCGTGACCGGCGATCCCGTGCTCGGGCTCGTCGTGGTCGAGGCGCGCGAGGACCACCTGTTCCTCGACAGCATCGCCGTCCACCCCGACGCGCACGGCAGGGGAGTGGGACGGCGGCTGCTGCGGTTCGTGGACGCACACGCGCGGGCGCTCGGCCTGAGCGAGGTCAGGCTCTGCACGAACGTGCTGATGTGGGAGAACCAGCGGATCTACCCGAAGTACGGGTACGAACTCCAGGGACGGCGGACCGAGGGGCCCTACGACCGCCTCCAGTACCGCAAGCGGCTGGACTGAGCGGGGCGGGTCAGCCGTCCGGCCACCAGGTGCGCGCGATGTCCTTACGGACCTCGGGGCGCGCCGCGGGACGCTCCTCGGCCTCCTCACGGACCCGGCGGGTGTCCGACTTCCTCAGGGGCCTCTGCACTTTCACACGGCGCATGGCTGCCTCCTTCAGCGTCTACCGGGTTCCGCGTTCTCACGGAGGTAGACCCTTTCGGGGAGAGTTCCTCATCGGCGCCGGTCTGTCAGTGGCGGCTGTCACGTTCCACTGTCAGTGGCGGGTGTCACTCTGGGCCCATGACGACGAACGACGCGAGGGCAGCCGCCGGGGCGGACGTGGACTGGGACGACCGGGCCGCCTCCTTCGACGAGGAGCCGGACCACGGACTGCGTGACGCCGGAGTGCGCCTGGCCTGGGCCGGCCGGCTCCGTGACTGGCTGCCCGCGGCCGCCTCCGACGTCCTCGACCTCGGCTGCGGCACCGGCAGCCTCTCCCTCCTCGCCGCCGAACAGGGACACCGCGTCACCGGCGTGGACAGCTCGCCCGCCATGGTGGACCTCGCCCGCGCCAAGCTCGCCGGCCGTGACGCCGCGTTCCTGACCGGTGACGCGGCGGCACCGCCCGTGGGCGAGCAGCGCTTCGACGTGATCCTCGTCCGGCACGTGCTGTGGACGCTGCCCGACCCGGGCCGGGTCCTGCGCCACTGGCGGGAGCTGCTGCGCCCCGGCGGGCGGTTCGTGCTGGTCGAGGGCGTGTGGGGGGCCCTCGACCCGGTCGGCATACCGGCGGACCGCCTCACCGGCCTGCTCACACCCCTCGCACGGGACGTACGCCTGGAGCGACTCTCCGACGAGCCCCGCCTGTGGGGCAAGGACGTGACGGACGAGCGGTACGCGGTGGTGGCGGTGACGGCCGGGTCGTAGGCGCGGCCGGCGGCCGGAACCGGCCTCCGGGCCTCCGGGCCCCCGGGCCCCCGGGCCCCCGGGCCCCCGGGCCCCCGGGCCTCCGGGCCTCCGGGCCTCCGGGCCTCCGGGCCTCCGGGCCTCCGGGCCCCCGGCCTCCGGGCCTCCGGGCCCCCGGCCTCCGGGCCTCCGGGCCCCCGGCCTCCGGGCCCCCGGCCTCCGGGCCCCCGGCCTCCGGGCCCCCGGCCCCCGGCCTCCGGGCCCCCGGCCTCCGGGCCCCCGGGCCCCCGGCCTCCGGGCCTCCGGGCCCCCGGCCTCCGGGCCTCCGGGCCTCCGGGCCCCCGGCCTCCGGCCTCCCCGCGCCCCCCTACGCCAGCAGCGCGCCGAAGTCCTCGTCGGCTCGGGCCAGTGCCTCCAGTTCGTCGAGCGCGGCCCTCGCGGCGGCCGCCGCCGGCGGGTCCGACTCCGGCAGGCCGCTGTCGGCGAACTCGTCCTCGTCCAGCCGCCGTACGTCGGAGCCGTCGGCGGAGCGCCACAGGTCCAGGTCGAGGTCCTCCACGACGAGTTCCGTCGCCGTCCGGACGGCCGGGCGGGTGACGTCGCAGTACCAGCCCTTCAGCGCGCCCGCGCCGTCCCGGACCTCCTTCACCGCGTACCACCGGTCGCGCCAGTAGTACTCGGTGAACACGTCGCCCGGTTCGAACCGCACGAAGCCGAAGTCCCGGACACCGTCACCCGCCCAGGGCGCCCGCACGGCGACGCGGACGCCGTCGTCGGCGAGCACCTCCGCCGCGTAACGGATCTTCGTGCGACCCGCCTTGACGAGCACGACGTCCAACCGGGCCGTCCCCTCAGCCGAGTTCGCGGACATGGCGCACCTCCGTGGCGCAGATCTCGTAGCCGAACCATCTGTTGATCGCGAGCATCGGCTCGTTGCCCGCGTCGTTGCCCGTGAACGCCTCCGTGTACCCCGCCGCGCGGGCCCGGTGCAGCGAGTGGTTCTTGGCGAGCTTGGCCAGCCCCCGGCCGCGGAAGGCGCGGGCGGTACCGGTCATCACGGTGCCGTAGCGGGTGCCGCCGTCGGTGCGCGCCGCGCTGAAGGCGGCGGGGCGGCCGCCGACGACCGCGACCGAGGTCAGGTCGTGACGGAACAGCGGATGACGCCAGGTCTCCTCCAGCCAGACCTCGTAGTCGGTGAACTCCTGCTGCACGTCGCTCGGTTCGTCCGCCAGCGTCGCGGCGTCGAGCTCGAACAGCGGCCGGGGATCGCCGGCGAAGTCGGCTCCGGTCCGCAGTTCGACACCCGGGGGCGGCTCCCGGAGCGGCGGCAGTGTGCCGTGCGCCAGGTCCAGCCGGAGGAAGTGCGCCGAGCGGCTCGCGGTGTACCCGTGCCGCTCGGCGAAGGCGCGGTCGGCGGGTTCGTCCAGGACCCAGCTGAACAGCCGGGTCGCGCCCGCGTCGCCCAGGTACTCCTCGGCGGTGCGCACCAGCAGTGAGCCCGCCCCGCGCCGGGTGCGCTCCGGATGCACGTACACGTTGACGTAGCCCTGGCCTGGCTGCGGACTGTCGTGGACGAGACCGACCTGGGCGGTGCCGATCACCTCGCCGTCCTCCTCCGCGACCAGGGGGCGGTAACGGGAGGCCGGGTGGGCGTGGTCGAGGTCGTGGAGGACGGACTCCGGGGTGAACAGGACGAAGGGCAGCGCCAGCTTCCGGACGCGGGCGAAGCCGTCCAGGTCGGCTCGCGCTCCGCGACGCAGCTCGCGCACGATCACTGTCATGGGGGCGCACGGTACGGGGGAAACCCGTCCCGGTGCCTCTCATTTTCCGGCCCGCGTGGGCGACAATCGCTGCGTGACCTTGAAGATCCGTATCGATGACAGTGCCCCGCCGTTCGAGCAGGTGCGTGCGCAGATCTCCGGGCAGGCGCGGGCGGGCGTACTGCCGGTGGGGTACCGGCTGCCGACCGTGCGCGGGCTGGCCGAGTCGCTCGGGCTGGCCGCCAACACGGTCGCCAAGGCGTACCGCGCGCTGGAGACGGACGGTGTGATCGAGACCCGGGGGCGCAACGGGACGTTCGTCGCCGCCGCCGGCTCGGCCGCCGAGCGTGAGGCGGCGGCGGCCGCGCAGGCGTACGCGGAGCGGGTGCGCCGGCTGGGCCTGGACGAGAACGCGGCCCTGGCCTCGGTACGCGACGCCCTGCGGGCGGCTTACGGCACGGAGTGACGGCGAGCGGACCGGACGCCGTCTCACGGAGTGCGGGTCGTCCTGAGCCCCGACGCCTGGGCCACTCGCGCGAAGGTCACCGCGTCCCCGACGGCGGCCGCGTCGGGGTCGTTGTTGAAGTACGCGTACACGTCGTCCCCGGCCCGCCAGGTGGCCGCGATCCGCTGCGCCCAGGTGGTCAGGGACCGCCGGCCGTAGTGCGGCCACGCCCGGGCGCGGCCCTGGTGGAAGCGGACGTACCCCCAGCCGGTGGTCCGCCACAGCGGAGTCGCCGGACGCGCCCGCACGTCGGCCCAGCACAGTGCCGCGCCCCGCTTCTCCAGCACCCCGCGGACCGCGGGTGTCCACCACGTCTCGTGCCGCGGTTCGACCGCGACCCGGGTGCCGGCCGGGAAGCAGGCCAGGCAGGCGTCCAGCAGCTCCGCGTCGGCACGCAGGGTCGGCGGCAACTGGAGCAGCACCGGTCCCAGCCGGTCGCCGAGCCCCTCCGCACGGCTCATCAGCCGCTGTACCGGCTCCTGCGGCTCCCGCAGCCGCCTGATGTGGGTCAGATAGCGGCTGGCCTTGACGGCGACCACGAAGTCCGGCGGGGTCCGCTCCCGCCACGCCTCGAAGGTCTCGCGGGCGGGCAGCCGGTAGAAGGCGTTGTTGACCTCGACCGTCGCGAAGTGCCGCGCGTACTCCTCCAGCCACAGGCGGGTGGGACATCCGGCGGGGTAGAACGCACCCCGCCAGTCCTTGTACTGCCACCCCGACGTGCCGACGAACAGGGTCATACGTCCATCAAAACACTCCGGGCGCCGTGCTACAGGTACAGCCCCGCGTCCACCCCGCCGCGCGGCTCCGGCAGCGAGGCCGGGGAGGTGCCCCGGCGCAGCGCGAACAGCTCGGCCAGCGAGTTGCCCTCGCGGCCCACGCCCTCCTCCGTCCCCAGCCAGGTCACCGACTCCCGGCGGGTGAGCGCCCCCACCTCGATCCGGGCCAGGCAGCGGCCGGGCCGTACGACGGCGGGATGCAGGCGCTCCAGGTCCTCGTTGGTGGTGACGGCCACCAGGACGTTGCGGCCCTGGCCCAGCAGGCCGTCCGTCAGGTTCAGCAGCCGGGACAGGGCCTGGCCGGCGGTGTGCTTGGCCTCCCCGCGGATCAGCTCGTCGCAGTCCTCCAGCAGCAGCAGCCGCCAGCGGCCCTTGCCCGCCGCGTCCTCCTCGCCGATCGCGATGTCCATCAGATAGCCGACGTCGGAGAAGAGCCGCTCCGGGTCCAGCACGCAGTCCACCTGGCACCAGTCCCGCCAGGAGCGCGCCAGGGTGCGCAGCGCCGAGGTCTTGCCCGTGCCCGGCGGGCCGTGCAGGAGCAGCAGCCGGCCCGCGATGTCCTCGGGGGTGGTCTTCATCAGGCGGTCCATCGCGTCCGCCACCGGCGCGGTGTAGTTGGGGCGGATCTCGTCCCAGGTGCCGGCGGAGATCTGCCGGGTGGTGCGGTGCGGTCCGCGCCTCGGGGACACGTACCAGAACCCCATCGTGACGTTCTCCGGCTGGGGTTCGGGTTCGTCGGCGGCGCCGTCCGTGGCCTGGTCGAGGATCTTCGCGGCGAGTTCGGCGGTGGTCGCCGTCACCGTGACGTCGGCGCCCCGGTTCCAGCGCGAGACCAGTAGGGTCCAGCCGTCGCCCTCGGCCAGGGTGGCGCTGCGGTCGTCGTCGCGGGCGATGCGCAGTACCTGCGCGCCCGGCGGCAGCAGGGTGACCCCGGACCGCACCCGGTCGATGTTGGCCGCGTGCGAGTACGGCTGCTCGCCCGTCGCGAAGCGGCCGAGGAACAGCGCGTCGACGACGTCGGACGGGGAGTCGCTGTCGTCGACGTTGAGCCGGACCGGCAGCGCGTCGTAAGGGTTCACAGACATGCCGCCATGATCCGGCACGGGGGCGCCGTGTGCACCCGCTTTCCGGACCGCGCCGCTCGCGTCGGCCGCGTCACGTCCCCACCGCCCCGGCCGGCCGGCGTCACCTCCGGCCGGCCCACGCCACCCCCGTCCCCTCAGCGGCGGAGCACCGCGCCGGTCGCCGTCCGCCCGGCCCGCCGTGCCCCGCGCAGCACGGCGTACCCCTTGGTCAGGGCGCGGTCCCGGGCGAAGGCGCGGGCGATCCCGCGCCCTTCGACCAGCCGCTCGAACTCGGCGAGGTCCGTGCCACGGCGCACGGTCACCCGCCGCAGGGCGTACGGTCCCTGCCGGCGCCGGGCCGGCGCGTTGCCGACGGTGAGCGCCTGGCCGTATCCCGCGCCGCGCACCGCCTGCCGGACCCGGCGGTTCGAGTAGCCGTAGGGGTAGGCGAACGAGGCGGGTGCGCGGCCCAGTTGGTCCCCGACGATCTCCCGGCACCGGACCAGTTCGGTGCGCAGCCGGTCGTCGTCGAGCTGGTCGAGCTGCGGGTGGGTGTGGCTGTGCCCGCCGATCTCGACGCCGGTGGCTGCCAGTTCGCGGACCTGGTCCCAGTCGAGCATGGTGTCGAGGCCGCCGCCGGTGTCGTGCGGGCCGCGCAGCCAGCCCGTGGTCACGAACAGGGTGGCCGGGAAGCCGTGTTCGGCGAGCGCGGGGAGGGCGTGGCGGTGCACACCCTCGTAGCCGTCGTCGAAGGTGATCAGCACCGGCCGTTCGGGCAGCGGGCGGCCCGAGCGCCAGCAGGCCGCCAGCGCGGCCGTGCCGACCGGCGTGCGGCCCGACTCCGCGATCAGTGCCATCTGCCGTGCGAAGGCGTCCGGGGTCACCGAGAGCGCGCGTGTGGCGTCGTTCGGGTCGGCGGCGACCGCGTGGTACATGAGGATCGGCACCGGCGTCTCACTCATGTGCCGCTCCCACCGGGGGCGTCGCCCGGAGGGTGACGTTGCCCCGGCGCGCCCGGACACTGCCGACCAGGTATCCGCCGGCCGCGGTGAGCAGCCCCGCGACGATGGCGCCGGCCCGTCCCGCACCGCCCGGCCGAGCCAGCAGGGCGTCCCGCAGCCCCCGGGCCACACCGGCCGGCAGGACCCGGGTGGTGTAGCGGCGCTCCGTCTCAAGTCCCTTGCCGGCGCCGACACTTCGCGCCACGAGTGCCTTCGACAGGCCCTCGGCGTAGCTGCGCGCGCGGAAGTACGCGAAGTGCTCGCGTGCGGCCGGGACCCGGTGATGGATCACCGCCCGGTCGTCGACCAGCAGGATCGCGTCGGGTCTGACACGGCTGAGGCGGATGCAGAGTTCCGTCTCCTCGCAGCCCAGCGGGCGTTTGTCGCCGTCGCGTCCGAGGCCGGTCGCGAAGCCGCCCGCCGCGTCGAAGGCCGTACGGCGGAACGAGGCGTTGCCGCCGAGGACGTTGCGGACCCGGGCCCGGCCCGGGGGGAGGCCCCGGTAGGTGCAGCCCACCACCCAGTCGAACTCCTCCGGGAACCAGGCGGGCCGGCTGCCCGAGGCCCAGACCGGCAGCACCCGTCCGCCGACGGCCATGACCCGTGGGTCGGCGAAGCTCTCGGCGAGGTGCCGCAGCCAGTCGCGTTCGGCCACCGCGTCGTCGTCGAGGAAGGCCACCACGGCGCCGTACGAGGCGGCGATCCCGGTGTTGCGGCCGGCGGACAGGCCGCGCACGCCCGCGTTGGCGAGCACCCGCACCTCGTGGGCTTCCCCGTAGTGCCGGGACAGCCGGTCGAGGAGGACCGGGTTGTGGTCGACGACCAGCAGGGTCTCCACGGCCGGCCGGGACTGCGCCAGGACCGAGGAGACCGCCGCGAGGATGTCCTCCCAGCGGTCCTCGGTGTAGGCGCAGATCACGACGGAGATGTCGGGATCGCTCACGAGAGCTCTCCCGGGAGGGAGTCGAGCATCGGCGAGTGCGGCGCCCGGCGGCGCAGGGCGCGCCGGTTGGACCGCTCCCGGAGGATGACGCGCAGCACTCTGAGTCCGTCGCGCACGGCGCGCAGGTTGCTGGTGCCGTGGATGCGGAGGTACTCGTGGCTGGGTATCTCCTGCACCCTGAGTCCGGCCTTGACCACCCGGATGTTCATCAGGGTCTCCACCTCGAAGCCCGTGCAGTCGAGGTCGATCTTGTCGAGGCAGTGCCGCCAGAAGGCGTTGTACCCGTAGCAGAGGTCGGTGTAGCGGGCGCCGAACTTGCGGTTGACGACCGTGCACAGTGCCCGGTTGCCGAGCTTGCGCACGGGCGTCATGTCGTCCGTGCCGCCGCCGTTGGCGAAGCGGGACCCCTTGGCGAAGTCCGCGCCCGAGACGAGGGCGGAGACGTACGACACGATCTCGCCGCCGTCGGCCGAGCCGTCCGCGTCGATCATCACGATGATGTCGCCGGTGCACGCCTCGAATCCGCTGGTGAGCGCGTCCCCCTTGCCCTTGCCGTGCTGTTCGACGACTTTCACGGCGGGCCACAGCGCGCGGGCCACCCCGATGGTGTCGTCGGTGGAGTTGCCGTCCACCAGGACCACTTCGTGGATCCAGTCCGGAAGGGTCCTGAAGACGTAGGGGAGATTCTCGGCCTCGTTCATGGCGGGAATCACCACACTCACCGGTGGCGCGATGGCCAGGTGTGAGGAGACGGGCCGGTACTGGGCGGCCGTGGACGGTTGCTGTCCCGTGGTCGCCGGCTGCAGAACAGAGCTCATGAGTCTGGTCCCTCTCGTCCGGTGGACCGCCCGCCCCTGGGCGGTCCGGCTCATGTCCGGTTCGAAAGGGGGGTTCTCACTCGGGGCAGCACGGAACGGAACTCCGTGCGACGCCGGGTGAGCTGGCAAAACTGGCCGTCTGCCGGAATCGGCAGCCGGTCTCGCGGCACGGCCCGGTCACGTGTGCGGTCACCGGGCACGGCACCCCCCTACCGCGCCCCGCGCCGGATTCCGTCGCGGTCCCGAGCCCTCCCCTGGAGCCGCTTGATGACGGGCCGATGCGGGTGAGATGTACGACGGTATTGATGATTGGGCAAGTATGGCAAGACGTGGAACTAGGCCTCACGGTTTTTGTTGGTTTGACCGTTACCGCCCGCTGATTGTTCATGTCTTGACCGGATTTGACACGTCCGCTTACCTGTTCGCCCCATTGGGGTGATCGACAGGTGTGGACGCGGGGCGCGAGGCTGCCTGACGCCCCCTCGGAAAAGCCTCCGAACAGGGGGCGTTTCCGAGAATTCTTGGCATGGACACTTCCGTTCAACACGCGTAGTTGCTACGACGGTTATGGCAGAGATCCTGCTAAAGGGAGGTTCCATGAGACGTTCCCGACTTGCCGCATACGTCAGCTCACTCCTCCTCGCCGCCGGCATCGCCCTCACCGGGGCAACCACGGCCCAGGCGTCCCAACTCGTCGCCACAGGCGGCTATGTGGCGCTCGGTGACTCCTACTCCTCCGGGGTCGGAACGGGCAGCTACATCAGCTCCAGCGGCGACTGCAAGCGCAGCACGAAGGCCCATCCCTATCTCTGGGCCGCCGCGCACTCACCCTCGTCCTTCGACTTCACCGCCTGCTCGGGCGCCCGAACGGGTGATGTTCTGGCCAACCAGCTCACCCCGCTCAGCGCCTCCACCGCCCTCGTCTCCGTCAGCATCGGCGGCAACGACGCGGGCTTCGCCGACGTCATGACGACCTGTGTGCTCCAGTCCGACAGTTCCTGCCTGGACCGGATCGCCACCGCCCGGGCGTACGTCGACTCGACGCTCCCCGGCAAGCTCGACAGCGTCTACTCCGCCATCCGCACCAGGGCACCGAGCGCCCGCGTCGTCGTCATCGGCTACCCCCGCTTCTACAAGCTCGGCACCACCTGCCTCGGCCTCTCCGAGACGAAGCGGAAGGCGATCAACGACGCCGCCGACTACCTCGACACCGCCATCGCCGCCCGGGCCGCCAGCCACGGCTTCACCTTCGGCGACGTCCGCACCACCTTCGCCGGCCACGAGATCTGCTCCGGCGACTCCTGGCTGCACAGCGTCAACTGGCTCAACATCGGGGAGTCGTACCACCCGACCGCGGCCGGCCAGTCCGGCGGCTACCTGCCCGTACTGAACAGCGCGGCCTGATTCCCTACGGACTGACCGAAGCGGAAACAGAGGGGGAGGCCCCGCCCGACGGGGTCTCCGCCACACAGGTGACCGAGAAGGGGACCGGGTTGGACGTCGTGCGCACCGGATCACGGACCTCGACGCTGATCGCGTTCTCGATCGTCCCGCTCTCGTCGTACGTCGTCACGAACGCCCGGTCCTGCCTGGTCCGCCCGCCACCCGCGGGGAACGACAGCGTCTTCCAGCCGCTGTCCATCAGGTGACCGTCCCGCGACACCCAGCGGTAGCTCACCCGCGCCGGCAGCCGGCCGACCGTGATGGTCGCCGTGAACGCCGGCGCCTGGCCGTTCGGCGGCGGGCACGTCCCCGAGTACTCGGTGTGCGCACCCGTCAGCGTGACCTGGACGGACTGGGCGGGCGGCGCGCTCGACGGGCCGCGGCTGCGGCTCGGGGAGGACGCCGGAGCCTCCCCCGCCGAGTCCCCGCTGCCGGTGGTGGGACCCGAGTCCACGCCCACACTGCTGCTGCCGGACGGCCGCCCCTCGTTTCCGGCGCCGCCTCCGTCGTGGTTCAGCAGGACGTAGGTCAGTCCGGCGATCGCCAGCGCGAGGACCGCGAGGCCGGCGACGAACGCCACGACCGCACGCCGGTCGCGGCCGGGCCGGGGCGCCGCCGTGGTCGTGCCGGACCCGTACGCCGCGGTGGACGGGGACGGGGAAGGCGGCGGGGGCTCCGACGACCAGGACTCGGGCCGGCCCGTCGTCGTCGGGGTGTAGGGGGCCGCCCGCAGCGGGTCCGCGCGCGGTGCGCCGCCCGCGGCGACGGCCCGCAGGTCCTGTTCGGCCCGGTCGGCCGGCAGCCGCTCCGCCGGATCCTTGCGCAGCAGCCCCTCGATGACCGGAAGCAGCGGCCCCGCCCGGCGCGCCGGCGGCAGTTCCTCGTCGACGATGGCCCGCAGGGTGCTGAGCGGAGTGTCCTGGCGGAAGGGCGAGTTGCCCTCGACCGCCGCGTACAGCAGCACCCCCAGTGACCACAGGTCGGACTCGGGTCCGGGCGTACGGCCCAGCGCCCGCTCCGGGGCCAGGAACTCGGGCGACCCGATGACCTCGCCGGTCATGGTCAGCGCCGAACTGCCCTCGACCGTCGCGATCCCGAAGTCGGTGAGCACCACCCGGCCGTCGTTCGACAACAGGACGTTGGCCGGTTTCACGTCCCGGTGCAGCACCCCGGCCGCGTGGGCGGCGCGCAGCGCGGCGAGCACCTCCGCACCGATGTGCGCGGCGCGCCGCGGGTCGAGCGGGCCCTCCGCCTCCAGCGCGTCGGCCAGGGACACGCCGCGGACCAGCTCCATCACGATCCAGGGGCGGCCGTCCTGTGTGGCCACGTCGTACACCGTGACCACGTTGCGGTTGGCGACCCGGGCCGCCGCCCACGCCTCGCGCTCCAGTCGGGCGTACAGCCGCTCGACCTCGGAGTCCGGCAGGCCGGCGGGCGCGCGCACCTCCTTGACCGCGACCTCGCGGTGCAGCACCTCGTCACGGGCACGCCACACGGTTCCCATGCCGCCCTCACCGAGCGGCGACAGAAGGCGGTAGCGGCCGGCGATCAGCCGTTCACCGCCAGGTTCTCCGGACACGCGCGTCCCCCCTCCGTCTCGGCGTGATCTCCCCACAAAAGTAGCTCAGCCGAGTACTGATGCCGCCCCCTTGAGCACGAGTCCCGCTCCCAGCGCGAGCACCACGAGCGCCGACGCGAGGGGCGCGGTCCGGCGCACCAGGACCGTCAGCCGGCCGGCCGCCCAGCGCGGCCGCCGCTCCAGGGCCCGGGTCATCCCGGTCCCCAGCCTGACCACGGCGAAGCCGGCCGCGGTGAGCGTGAGGGCGAGACCGACGCCGTACGCGACGACGAGCAGCAGCCCGAACCATGCCTGGCCGAGCGCCGCCGCGCCGACGAGCACCACGACGGCGGACGGACTCGGCACGAGACCGCCGGCGAAGCCGAGGAGGATCGTGCCGCGGAGGGTGGGCGCGGTGGCGTGGGTGTGCGTGAAGCCGCCGTGCGTGTGCTCCACGGCGTGGGGGCCGTGCGGGTGGTCGTGGGGGTGCTCGTGATCGTCGTGCCCGTGCCCGTGCCCGTGCGTGTGCCCGTGCCCGTGGTCCGGGTGGTGGTCGTGCTCGTGGGGGCGTGCCGAGTCGTGGGTGTGGCCGGGGGCGTGCTCCGGCGCGTGCTCGTCGGAGGCCGCCCGGCCGTGCGCGGCGACGAGAACCGGCGTGCGCTCCAGGGCATGGGCGTGAGCGTGGGCTTCGACGTCGTCGTGGGGGTGACTGTGGCCGTGTTCACTCGCGTGCTCGTGCGGCCGCCCGTGGTCATGCCCGTGGTCATGCCCGTGATCATGGTTGTGGTCGTGCCGGTGCCCCTGGATGGTCCGGGGCTCCTGGTGGCGGGGGCGGTTGCGCCAGGCCCTGCGCAGGAGGGTCGTGCCCGCGCAGGTGACCAGGACGCCGCTCGCGATGCCCAGCCAGGCGATCACCGAGGGCGTCGCCGCCGAACCGGCCGTGACCAGGAGGCCGAGGCCGACCACGCCCAGCGTGTGGGTGATGGTCACCGAGGCGGCCAGCGGCAGGACGTCCTTCATCCGGGCCTTGCCGCCCCGAGCGGCAGCCGTGGCGGCCATGAGGGTCTTGCCGTGCCCCGGGGCGAGCGCGTGCATCGCGCCGAGGACCACGGCGATGAGCAGGGCCAGCGCGGCGAAGCCGAGGGTGAGGTCGTGCCGGGCGACCAGGGAGTCCAGGGCCCGGGTCCAGCGGTCGGCGCCCCGGGGCAGGACGGAGGCCGCCGGGGCGTCCGGCCGCTCCTCGGAGAGGGCGGGGCCGCCCGGGCGCACGCGCAGGGAGGCGGTCGCGGTGTCCGCGGGGGAGGAGAGCAACTCCTTCGGATACACGGTCAGTTCGTGGGACACCGAGGTCTTCGGCACGTCCGTCGCGGTGAGCGTCATCCGGTCGCCGCGCGCGGTGATCTCCCGCCAGCCCGGGCCGGTGGTGGCGCCCGCGCTGTGGAAACCGAGGGTGACGGAGTCGCCGGCGGGCAGCGCGGCGGTCAGCCGGCACTCCACCCGCAGGGTGTTCAGCCCGGCCTGACCGGGCCGCAGACGCGCGCGGCTGGTGGCGACGGTGAGCGGGACGGTACGGCCGTCAGCGGTGACCTTGCTGCCCTCGGCGGCCTTGACGCACCGCTGCCGCGCCCACTCGGTCGTGCCGAGCCGTTCCAGGTCCGGCTTCGCCTGGGTCGCGGGGATCTCGGCGAGGTCCTCGACGTGGTCGACGCGCAGCGTGCCGGGGGCGGCCACGAGACCGTCGTACCGGTTGACGGTGAAGTTCCCGAGCGGGTGCGCGCTCGCGGCCCCCGCGGGAAGCAGCGCGAGTCCGGCGGCGGCGGTCAGGACGGCCGCGCCGGCGGCGAGGCGGCGGGCCCTCACCGGGCGGATCCCAGCGCGGTACGGGCCGCGCGTGCGCCGAGCGGGGAGAAGCCGGGGTTCAGTTCCAGGGCCGCACGCAGCGAGGCGCGGGCCGCGGTGCCGTGGCCGGTGGCGCGTTCGATCATGCCGCGGTGGTAGAGGAAGGAGGCGTTGTGGTAGCCGGTGGCCGTGGCCCGGCGGGCGTACGGCAGGGCCTGCGCGTCACGGCCGTTGACGTGCAGGGCCCAGGCGAGCGCGTCCGCGGTGTGCACGGTGTGCCGGCGGGCCCACTCGGCGCGGGCCGCGCGCAGGGCCGCCTTCCGGTCGCCGTGGTCGGCCGCGGCGAGCGCGGTGTCGAGGTCGGCGTTGACGCCGTTGGCGCGCGCGAGCGCGATCCAGGCGTCGACCAGGGCGTACTGGTCGCCGGCCCGGGCGCGGTCGCCGGAGCCGCCGCGCTGCTCGTACAGCTCGCCGAGTTCGACGAGCGGGCCGGGCAGCGGGAAGCGGGAGACGACGTCCTCCATGTCGCGGATCGCGCCGGCCCGGTCACCGCTCGCGGCCTCGGCGCGGGCGCGGCCCTCCAGCGCGGGGAGGTAGTTCTCGTCGGCGGCCAGGGCGCGCGCGTAGCGGTTCAGCGCGGTCTTGTAGTCGCCCTGGTTCCAGGCGAGTTGGCCCAGGGCCGAGGCCACGTAGGAGATGTCACCGGGCGTGGAGGCGGTGGCGAGGGCGTGCTCCAGGACGCGGCGGGCGGTGCCGACGTCACCCCGCAACTCCCGTACGTAGGCGTACCGGGTGAACACCGGGATGCCCGGCCGCCGGGCGTCGGCGGTGTCCGCGGCCTTCGACGCGTCGGCGTAGCGGCCGAGTTCGACGAGGGCGTCGATACGGGAGCACAGGGCGCGTTCGCTGTAGGGGTTCTCGGCGAGGACCCGGTCGGCGTAGGCCAGGGCGTTCTCGAAGTCGTGGCGGGCCGCGGCGAGGGCGGCGCGGCCGGAGAGGGCCTGCTCGTTGTCCGGCTTCAGGTCGAGGGAGCGTTTCAGTGCCTGCTCGGCCTGCGGATAGCGGGAGGGGTCCCCCTTGGTGCGGGCCTGCTCGACGTACGCGAGACCGAGCGTGGCCCAGCCGCCGAAGTCCTTGGGCTGGGCCCGGAGATGGGCCTGCAGGGCGGTGATGCTCGCGTCGAGGCCGCCGCTGGACAGCAGCGCCGGGGAGAGGCCGGCGGGCGCGGCCGCGACGGCGGCCGTCCCGCCACCGTCCCGCACGGCTCCGAGCGCGATGGATCCGGCGGTCAGCGCCACGGCCAACAGGGCCGCGCACCCGGCGAGTTGAGCGACCCGCCACCGCCGGCCGGCCGCACCGACCCGCCGTACGGCGACGACCCGCGAATCACCGGCGGCGGCAGCGGAGACGACGTCGGTGCCTTCTTCGACGGGCGTCCCCGCGGCCACCTCGCTGCCCTCTCCGGCGGGCGTCCCGGCGGCCACCTCGGTTTCCGGCGGTTCGCCGGCCCCGGACTCCGGGGCCGCCGTCTCGGGGGCCGCCGTCTCCGGCGTCGCCGTCCCGGAGGTCGCCACGAGGGTGGCGTCGGGGCCGGGACCGGCGGTCGACTCGGCCCCGGTGTCCTCGCGGGCACCCGGGCCGCTCCGGCCGACGGCGTCACTCCCGGCGGCGTGAGGGAGGTGCGGGCCGGTGGCGGCGGCCGGTTCCGCGCCGCGCTCGCGCCCGGCCGGTGCGGCCGGCTCGTCGCCGTGCCCGCTCTCCGGTGCGCTGTCGTTCGTACGCGGGGCCATGCCCTCTCCTCGGTCGCCTGGGGTGCTTCAACCTGCGGGATCTAAAAGGAAGTCGTCGTGTGGGGCGGCGCGACCCGCGCCGTGGGGGATGGGTTACGTGCGGGCCGCGCCGGACTGTGGGGATGGCGGGCGGCGGGGCGGGGACGGCCCGGTCGAGGGCAGTCGACGGGGCGCCGCGGCCGCCCGGCCGCCGGCGGGTTCTAGTACGCCCGCCCGCGCATCCGGCGCCACCACATCAGGCCGCCGCCGATCAGCAGGACACCGATCGCGCCGGCGCCTGCGGAGGTGGCGATCAGCGGGGTGTTGGAGCTGCCGGAGACACCGGCCGGCTGGAGCGCGTCGCCGAGCTGGTTGCGGACGTCGTTGCCGCCGCTGGTGCCCTTGGCGAGCGCGCCGCGGGAGCCCGCGGTGGGGTTGGCCAGGTAGGGGAAGGAGTGGCCGAACTTCTTGTCGTTCTTGTCGACCGCGTCGCCCAGGTCGTTCTTGGAGCCGACCAGCTCGCCCTCGACCACCTGCAGCGAGGCGTCGATCACGTCGTCGGTGAGCCGACGGCCGTTCGGGAAGCCCGCGTTGTCACCGTCGAGGACACCGAGGCGCTTGGGGCTGGCGGCCGGCTTGATCGAGGTGTTGAGACGCAGTTCCTCGGAGGGGCTGACGTTCGGCGGCTGGTTGAGGCCCTTGACGCCCTTCAGGAACACGTCGACCAGGTCGTTGCGCGGCTCGGCGGGCGCCTTGATCTTGTAGATGCCCTCAATGAGCTTCGGCAGCTCGGGGTTGGTGACGTTCTTCAGGAACTGGGCGTCGTCCGACGGCGCGGACGCGTTGAACTTGTCCTTGTCCCCGATGGGGTTGACGACCTCGTTGACCAGCGGGTTGCCGAGGCGTGAGACCTGCGAGTAGTACCCCTGCGCGTTCCGGCGCTGCGTGGTCGACCAGATGCCGACGACCGGCTGGTACGAGGACTCGGTGATCATCTTGGTGGGGACCTGGAGGGCTATCGAGTTGACGTTGTAGCCCTTGAGCGTGTCCCGGCCGACCTCGGACAGGTTCCCGCCGTACAGCAGGTCGAAGACGCGCAGGTCGAGGAAGAACGGGTCGTCGGCCTGGCCGGCAAAGGTCTGCGCGCCGCTGCTCAGCTTGTAGATCGCCTGCTTGCGCAGCTTGTTGTAGTCCGGCATCGACGCCTTGCCGACGTTCGACGGCGCGACCGGCACGTCGTCGGCGATCTTCGTCGAGGACATCACCTTCTGGTTGTGCAGCTTGACCAGGTCGATGTCGTAGGTCTGTGTGACGTTCAGGTCGGGGTCGTCCAGGCTGGTGACCGGACCGGTGTTGTACAGGAACGTCTTCTTGTTCTTCGTGTGGGTCTTGAAGGTGTAGCGGATGAGCAGATCGCCCTGCGCGTCACCGTTGTTGTCGATGTGGAGGTCGTACTGCGCGTCGTCGGCGAACGTGAAGAAGTTCGGGCCGCCGGCCGGGTCCTCGAACGGGATCCAGTTCGCGATGATGGTGGTGGAGTCCGGGTGGTCCGGGCTGACGAACGCGTACACGTCCGTGTTGTCGTACTGGGGCTGCCCCGAGATCAGCGGAGCCTCCCGGTGACTGGAGGCGGAGGCCGCCCCCGGTTCCAGCGTGGCCACGCCGGCGGCTGCGAGCCCCCCGGCGGCCAGCGCACCACATACGAGGGTCGCGAAACTCCTGCGTCCCGCACCGCTCCTGGAGATAGGTGTCATGCCGTCCGTCCTCAGTGCCAACTTGCCTGACGAACGCCATTCGGAGCGATCGGCAGGGTGGATTGGTGGAATCCCAAACGTTCTTACGCACCAGCTGAAAACTTGTTTCATCGTCGGCGACCCGCGTTTTCCGCACACTGATCCGTAACACCGTCCGGGGGCACGTTCGCTGGGTGCCCCGGATGACGGCACGGGCCGCGGGTGGCCCACTGAGAGGGGGACCGCGTGGAGGCGGACGAGCTGCTGGTGCTCGTGGCTGGTGGTGACCAGAAGGCGTTCGAGCAGTTGTACGGACTGGTGTCCGGCCCGGTGTTCGGTCTCGTACGGCGCGTGGTGCGCGATCCGGCCCAGTCGGAGGAGGTCGCGCAGGAGGTGCTGCTCGAACTCTGGCGCTCCGCCCCCCGGTTCGACCCCGGCCGGGGCAGCGCGCTGTCCTGGGTCCTCACCGTCGCCCACCGCCGCGCCGTCGACCGGGTGCGCAGCGCCCGCGCGGCCGGCGAGCGCGAGCAGCGCGAGGCCCGGCGGTCCCACCACCCCGCCTTCGACCAGGTCACCGAGGAGGTCGAGGCCGGCCTCGAACGCGAATGGGTGCGCCGCTGCCTGGACCGGCTCACCACCCTCCAGCGTCAGTCCGTCACCCTCGCCTACTACGACGGCTACACGTACCGTGAAGTGGCCGAGCGGCTCTCCCTGCCGCTGGGCACGGTCAAAACCCGTATGCGCGACGGGCTCACCCGGCTGCGCGAGTGCCTGGGAGGTGTCGCATGAGTCTGCGCGACCGCCTGTTCCGCCGCGAGGACGTCCACTCCCTCGCCGCCCCGTACGCCCTCGACGCGCTGGAGCCCGCGGAGCGGGTCCGTTTCGAGAAGCACCTCAAGGACTGCGACCGGTGCGGCGCCGAGGTGCGGGCGCTGTCCGAGGACGCCGTCCGGCTGGCCTGGTCGACCGCGGCACCCGCGCCGGCCGCCCTGCGCGACCGGGTGTTCGCCGCCGTACGCGCCACTCCGCAGGAGTCCCCCTCGCCGCAGGCGGCACGGGCGCGGGCACCGCAGCTGCCGCCCCACGTGTGGGGCACCCAGCCGCCGCCGGCGCGCGCCCGCGCGTCCCGGCCGCGCCCCCTGTTCGTGCCGTTCGCCACCGCCACGGCCGCCGCGGCGCTCGTGGTCGCCTCGCTCTTCGCCGTCCAGGCGAACCAGACCCAGGACAAGCTGGACGCCCAGCAGTCGAGGACCCGTGAGATCGCCCACGTTCTCGCGGCTCCCGACGCGCGGGCGGGCACCGGCCGGGACGCCGGGGGCCGGACCATCGGGGTGATCGCGTCCGCGTCGGAGGGGCGAGCGGTCGTCACCCTGAGCGGGTACGGCGCCCCACCGAGCGGGAGGGTGCGCCAGCTGTGGCTCATGCGCCCCGGCGTGCAACCGCGCTCCCTCGGTCTCTTCGAGGCCGACACGCCCCTCGTCGCGTCGGGTCTCACCCCGTCCGCGACGTCACTCGCTGTGACGGTCGAGCCCGACGGGGGGTCAGCGCAGCCCACTACGCAGCCGGTTGTCCAACTCGCCCTGAAATCGGTTGGATTCGGAGAGTAATCATCAACCTCCTTACGGGGAAGGTGAATCCTGTGACCGCGATACACGAGTGCCCCCGGGGGACGATAGGGTTAACCTGCCCGGGCCGGGTGGACTCGTACGGGTGGGGAGTGACATGGAACAGATAGCAGTGAGCAGCAGGGCGAGGGTCCCTGCGATCACCTGCGGAAGCAGCGCGACCAGTTCGCGCCTCGACCGCCACCTCTCGGTACTGGCGGGACCCGCCATACCGCAGCGGGAGACGATCGAGGCGACCTCGCTGATGCGGGAACTGACCGCGCGCGACACCGGGCACAACCGCAGCGCCACGGGTGCGCGGGTGCGGCGGGTCTCGCTCTTCGCACCGCTGCGCCGACTGCGCCGTTCGCTGTTCGGCGGGCGCTGAGCCGTACCGGCGTTCCCCGGGGCTGACCCCGGGGCCCGCGCTCGGGTCGCGCCGCCGTCCCGGCGCGGTGCCGCGATGCCGCCGTCCGTCATCCCCACGGCCGCGGCGCCGCCCGACCCCGCCTTCCCGAGCGCGGGACCACCCGGACCCGCTCCACCGACCCCACCGCACCCCGGCCCACCACCCGAAGACGTCCCCGGCACGGACACGGGCACCTCGCCGCGCGCGTATCCCCGCACGGCGAGCGGTACGAACACCGCGAGCAGCACGGCACACCAGGCCGGCGACCCGGCGACGGGATGCGCCACGGCCAGACGGCTCGCCGCGGTACCGGCGCGCCTGCGAACAGGCCCCGCGGAGCGGCCGTCACCGCCCTGATCGGATTCCACTGTGCCGCCGTGACCGGCGTTGAGTCCGGCCGGCGATCCCGTGTGCGGGACGCCTTCGACCCCGCCCGCTGAGGCCCCCCGCGCCGACCTCCCTGTGGCCGGCGGGAGTCACAGGAGGGTGAACTGGCCTTCCGGGCCCTCCTCCTGGTGGTCCAGGACCGAGGCCGGGCGGTGGGCCGTGGCCGGCGGCGGGAGGACGCCCGCCTGGTGGAGGCCGGTGGCGGTGAGCGGGGAGGTGACCGTGAACTCCGCCTGTTCAGGCGCCAGTTCCGCCAGAAGAGCCAGGACCGTGATCAGTTCCAGCAGTTCCGACGTCCACGGCTGCGGCCAGGCCGAGGGGCGGATCGCGGCCAGGGTGCCCGGCTCGGGCTCACTCGTGCGGCTCGTGAACCACTGTTCCAGGACGCGGACCCCGCCGGCCTCGTAGTCCCAGGCCCCGGGCGGCACCGGCGAGACGCGGCCCTCGTCCAGGTACAGGGTCTCCTCGTCGCGGTCGTAGCGCAGGGTCAGCGGGAGCGCGGGCAGCGGGGCCCGCACATAGGGGCGGCGGCCGCCCGGGAGCCTGGGACGGTCGCCGTCGCGGCGCATCAGCCAGACCAGACGGCGGCCCACGTCCACGCCGCGCGCCCACAGGCCGGCGTCCGTGGTGAGGGGCACCCGCGCGCCCGGACGTGCCGTCGCCACGATCCAGGCGAGGACGTCCTCCGGGGCCGGACGGTGGCCGAGCCGGGTGGCCAGGTGGCCCAGCAGACCCGGCGCCAGGTTGGGTTCCCGCCCGCCGGGGCGGCGGTACAGCGGGCGGACCGGCCCGGGGCGCAACAGGGGCAGCAGGGAGGTCGCCACGACGACGGGGCCGGCCGCGCCCGGGGCGGCGGGCGTCTCGACCAGGAAGATCTGCCGTTCGTCCGCCACCCGCCACAACTCCGGTCGGGCCGCGTCGATCAGACGGTGGTCGGGGATCAGCCACCGCTCGTCGAAGGGGGCGCTCAGCACACGGACCGGCTCCGGGCAGGGACCCGAGGCGCGGACCAGCTTCCCGGTGTCGCCGGGCCGGCCCGGCAACTGCCCGACGGCGGAGTGCGGGGTGCGTGCGCGGGTCGGCTCGAACAGGGCCTCGCGGTCCGGGCCCTGGGCCTTCATCAGGGTGTCCCAGCGGGCTTTCAAGGATGCCGCGTCCGGACCCGTCGGCCACCCCCGGCCGAGCCGCGGCGGTGCGACGGACCACGGCATGAGGTCCGCGAGCAGCGGAGCGTCGTCGTGCGTCACGCTGGGCATCGTATCGGCGGGCCGCGGCACGGGTCAGGTGGCGTCGAGGGTGACCGTGAAGGAGAAACGGTCGCCCCGGTAGTGGATGACGGCCACGTCCAGCGGCCGGCCCGCGCTGTCGTAGGTGACGCCGGTGTAGTGCAGGATCGGGCTGAGCAGCGGGACCTGGAGCAGCCGGGCCGTCTCCGGGTCGGCGAGCCGGGCCTCCACCGTGTCCGTGATGCGGCTGATGTCCGCCCCGACGACGTCCCGCAGCACCTTGGTCATCGGCCAGCGGACCAGGTCCTCCGCGTCGATGCCCACGGCGAGTTCGGGGCGGACGAAGTTGCGGGCGTGGTTGGTCGGTTCGCCGGTCTTCTCGTCGCTGCGCAGCCGGTGGTACGTCGCCACCTCGGCCAGGTCGGGGAAGTACTCGGCGAGTTGGGCGGGGACCGGCGTCCTGCCCTGGTCCAGCAGATCGGTGGTCATGCCGGACTGCTGGGCCACGATCGTGTCCACCGAGCCCAGCAGCCGGACCGGCGCGCCCCGCCGCACACCGGGCTCGATGAACGTGCCGCGCCGCCGGTGACGGGTGATCAGCCCCTCGTCCTCCAGCTCCTTCAGCGCCTGACGCATGGTCAGCACGCTCACCCCGTAGTGCCCCGCGAGCTGTTCCTCGGTGGGCAGTCGCAGGGGGTCCCGGGGCGAGCGGCCCAGTATCGAGGCGCGCAGCGACTGCGAGACCTGGTACCAGAGCGGCAGCTTGCGGTTCAGGACGATCGAGTCCGGGGCGAAGGAGGTCACGCGCCATCCGTACCGGTAGGGGATCTTCAGTGCAAGGGGCGGAAGTGCCGCTCCAGGCCCCGCCACACGTCGTCGTAGCCGGGCTGCAGGTGCTCCGCCCGGGCGGCGTGCGGGGTGAGCGAGAGCGGCCAGCGGGTCTCGAACATGAACGCCAGCCCGTCGTCGAGCTTCTGCGGCACGAGTTCGGCGGCGCTCGCCCGGTCGAAGGTCTCCCGGTCCGGTCCGTGCGCCGACATCATGTTGTGCAGCGAGCCGCCGCCGGCCACGAAGCCGCCCGGGCCGGAGCTCTTCGCGTCGTAGGCGCCCTCGATCAGGCCCATGTACTCGCTCATCACGTTGCGGTGGAAGTACGGCGGCCGGAAGGTGTCCTCGCCGACCAGCCAGCGCGGCGCGAAGACGACGAAGTCGACGCTCGCCAGTCCGGGGGTGTCGGAGGGCGAGGTCAGCACCGTGAAGATCGACGGGTCGGGATGGTCGTGGCTGATCGTGCCGAGCACATTGAAACGGCGCAGGTCATAGACGTACGGCACATAGTTGCCGTGCCAGGCGACGACGTCCAGCGGTGAGTGGTCATAGGTGGCCGTCCACAGGTTGCCGCAGAACTTGTTGACCACCTCCACCGGCCCCTCGACGTCCTCGTACGCGGCGACCGGGGCCCGGAAGTCACGCGGGGCCGCGAGCCCGTTGGCCCCGATCGGGCCGAGGTCGGGCAGGCGGAAGGCCGCACCATAGTTCTCGCACACATAGCCACGGGCCGACTCGTCCAGCAGCTCCACACGGAAGCGGACCCCACGCGGGATCAGTGCGATGTGTGCCGGCTCCACATGCAGCCGGCCGAACTCCGTGTGCAGCAGCAGCCCGCCGTGTTCGGGGACGATCAACAGCTCCCCGTCGGCGTCGCCGAAGACCCGGTCCATGGAGGAGGTGGCGTGATACAGGTGCACGGCCATGCCGGTGCGCTGGGTGACGTCCCCGTTGCCGCCGAGGGTCCACAGGCCCGCCAGGAAGTCCGTCCCCGCCGGCGGCTCGGGCAGCGGGTCCCAGCGCAGCCGGTTCGGGTCGGGCACCTCGTCGGTGAAGGGAGCCGTGCGCAGCGCGCCGTTGTCCGTGCGCGTGAAGCGCGGATGCGCGGCCGACGGGTGGATGCGGTACAGCCACGAGCGGCGGTTGTGCGCCCGCGGCTCGGTGAACGCCGTACCGCTGAGCTGTTCCGCGTAGAGCCCGAGGGGTGCGCGCTGCGGCGAGTTGCGTCCCTCGGGCAGCGCCCCCGGGACGGCCTCGGAGCTGTGCTCGTTGCCGAAACCGGAGAGGTGGGCCAACTCCTCGGCGGCCTTCCGCGCGTCCCCGCTCATTGATCGCTCCCTTGCGTATCGATTCCTATGCAACACCGTAGGATTGCGTTTTCCCCGGCGCAAGAGGTCGGGGGCCTCCTCACTGGGGACGACAGGAACCAGACCTGAGGGGGATCCGGCCGCCGGACCGGTGTTCTAACCTCCCCGCATGTCGTGGACGCGTGGACCTCTCGCCGCGCTCACGGTCTGTGTCCTGCTGCTGACCGGATCCGTGAGCTGCGGTTCAGGCGACGCACGGGAACACCCGGGCGGGAGTGCCGGAGCACCGACCGTGGCGGTGGGCAGGCTCCTGGAGAAGACGGACCGGGAAGGGCGGCACTACCGCGAGGTGGACGACAAGGACGCACCCGGGGTCGGCATCGAGGTGGAACCCGACGCCGACGCCGGCTGGGACGTCCGGCTGACGCTCCACCACTTCCGCTTCTCCGCCGCCGGCGCCGCGGCGAAGCCCGTGGCAGGCCGCGGGCACGCCCTCCTCCTCGTCGACGGCCGCGCGGTCGCCTCCCTGCGCACCACCCGACACCACCTCGCGCCGCGCTACGTCCCGCACGGCACCCACCACGTCACCGCGCGCCTGTACGCCGACGACGACACGGTGTGGTCCGTGGCCGGCGAACCGGTGGAGAGCACGGCGGACGTCACGGTGTCCGGGGCGGACGCTTCCACGACCGCGGGCCACGCGTTGAGTGCACCGGGCACTGATCTCCGTACTGAGGGGCGAGGTTCACCGGACCGAGGCGGGAAGGCATCATGAAGCCCGTGCCCCACGCGACATCGCTCCGCCGTGCGCCCGTGCAGAGGCGCAGCGCCGAACGTCTGACCCGCATACTCGACGCCTGCGCCGACCTCCTCGACGAGGTCGGCTACGACGATCTGAGCACCCGTGCCGTCGCGCTGCGCGCCGGCGTCCCCATCGGCTCGGTCTACCGCTTCTTCGGCAACAAGCGCGCGATGGCCGACGCGCTCGCCCAGCGCAACCTGGAGCGCTACACCGAGCGCGTCGCCGAGCGGCTGAAGGAGACCGGCGGCGGGGGATGGCGGGCGGCGGTGGACGCGGTGCTCGACGAGTACCTCGCCATGAAGCGCACCGCGCCCGGCTTCTCCCTCGTCGACTTCGGCAACCAGATACCGGTCGGCGCCCGGTACGCCGAACCCAACCACCGCGTCGCCGACCGCCTCACCGACCTGCTGTCCGGCTACCTCGACCGGGAGCCGGACGACGACCTGCGGCGCACCTTCCTGATCGCGGTGGAGACCGCCGACACCCTGGTCCACCTCGCCTTCCGGGTCGCTCCGGAGGGGGACCCGCGGATCATCGAGGAGACCCGGGAGCTGCTGCGGGCGTATCTGGCGCGGGTGCTGGACTGAGCCCGCCGCCGGGCGCACCCGGCCTGGACCGACCCCGGCCCGCGCACGTCCCCGCCGGAATCGGGCGAGCCGCCGCCGGCAAGTACTCCCCACCGTTCATACCGGTCGGTATGCTCGGTGTCAGTCCCCGCGCCACCGCCGCCGCTCCCCGGGAGGACCCGTGTCCCGCACCGCCCTGCGAATCTGCCCCCTGTGCGAGGCCACCTGCGGGCTGACGCTCACCGTCGAGGGGACCCGGGTGACGGGCGCCCGCGGTGACCGCGACGACGTGTTCAGCCGCGGGTTCATCTGCCCCAAGGGCGCCTCCTTCGGTGCCGTCGACGGCGACCCCGACCGGCTGCGCACCCCGCTCGTGCGCAGGGACGGCGAACTGCGCGAGGCCACCTGGCAGGAGGCGTTCGACGCGGTCGCGGCGGGCCTGCGCCCGGTCGTCGAGCGCTACGGCCCGAACTCCGTCGGCGTGGTCCTCGGCAACCCCAACGTGCACACCATGGCAGGCGCCCTCTACCCGCCGGTGCTGCTCGCGGGGCTCGGGACCCGCTCCGTCTTCACCGCCTCCACGGTCGACCAGATGCCCAAGCACGTCTCCAGCGGGCTCCTCTTCGGCGACGCCAACCTCATCCCCGTCCCCGACCTCGACCGCACCGACCACCTGCTGCTCATCGGCGCCAACCCCCTGGAGTCCAACGGGAGTCTGTGCACCGCGCCCGACTTTCCCGGCAAGCTCAAGGCGCTCAAGGCCCGCGGCGGCACCCTCACCGTCATCGACCCGCGCCGCACCCGCACCGCGAAGCTCGCCGACCGGCACATCGCGATCCGGCCGGGCACCGACGCCCTGCTGCTCGCGGCGATGGCCCACGTCCTGTTCGCCGAGGACCTCGCCGACCTCGGCGAACTGGCCGCGCACGTCCGGGGACTCGACGAACTGCGTGAGGCCGTCGCGGAGTTCACGCCCGAGGCGGTCGCCGCCGCCTGTGACGTGGACGCCGCCGAGACGCGCGCCCTCGCCCGGGAACTGGCCGCCGCGCCCACCGCCGCCGTGTACGGCCGCATCGGCAGCTGCACGGTCCCGCACGGCACCCTGGCCAGCTGGCTGGTCGACGTCCTCAACATCCTCACCGGCAACCTCGACCGCCCCGGCGGCGCCCTCTTCCCGCAGGCCGCCACCGACCGGACGCCCCGCCCGGCCGGACCCGGCCACGGGTTCGCGCTCGGCCGCTGGCACTCACGGGTGAGCGAACATCCCGAGGCGAAGGGCGAGTTGCCGCTGTCCGCGCTCGCCGAGGAGATCGACACCGCGACGGCACAGGGCGAGCCGGTCCGCGCCCTCGTCGCCGTCGCCGCCAACCCCGTGCTGTCCGCCCCCGACGGCGACCGCCTCGACAAGGCGCTCGGCTCGCTCGACTTCATGGTCAGCGTCGACCCCTACCTCAACGAGACCTCGCGCCACGCGCACGTCGTCCTGCCGCCGCCCCCGCCCGCGCAGAGCGCGCACCACGACTTCGCCTTCAACACCCTCGCCGTCCGCAACCAGGTCCGCTACACCCGCCCCGCCGTCCCGCTGGAACCCGGCCGGATGCCGGAGACCGAGATCCTGGCCCGGCTGACCCTGGCCGCGACCGGCATGCACGGCGCCGACCCGGCGGCCGTCGACACCCTGGTGATCGACCAGACCCTCGGCAAGGCGGTCAAGGAGGCGCACTCGCCCGTGCACGGGCGCGACCCGCGCGAGCTGGCCGGCCTGCTCACCGGCGTCAGCGGCCCGGAGCGCCGGCTCGACCTGATGCTGCGCCTCGGCCCCTACGGCGACGGCTTCGGCCTGCGCCCGGACGGGCTGAGCCTGGAGAAACTGCTGGCACACCCGCACGGCATCGACCTCGGACCGCTCCAGCCGCGTCTGCCGCAGCCGCTGAAGACCACCAGCGGTCAGGTGGAACTGCTGCCGGGGCCGATCGCGGACGACCTGCCGCGGCTGCGCCGGGCCCTGCGCGAGCTCCCCGACGGGCTCGTCCTCGTCGGCCGCCGCCATCTGCGCTCCAACAACAGCTGGATGCACAACGTGCCCGCCCTGACCGGCGGTACGAACCGCTGCACCGTGCACATCCATCCCGAGGACGCGGAGCGGCTGGGGGTGCGCGACGGGGCGCCGGTGCGGGTGAAGGGCGCCGGGGGAGAGGTGACCGCCCCCGCCGAGGTGACCGACAGCGTGCGCCGGGGCGTGGTGAGCCTGCCGCACGGCTGGGGCCACGACCGCCCCGGCACCCGGATGAGCCACGCGGCGACCGATCCCGGCGTCAACGTCAACCAGCTCCTGGACGGCAGCCTGCTCGATCCGCTGTCGGGCAACGCGGTGCTCAACGGCGTACCGATCGAGGTCACCGCGGTCGCCCCGTGACCGGAATGAGCCCCACCGCGCCCACGCCCTGACCAGTGCAAAGCCGTGACCTGCGATTTTGCGCTTATTGCTCGCAGGTCAACGTCTTGTTAACGCCGAACGAACAGACCTAACGTCAACGCCACCGCCGGCCCTGGTGGGAGTTCAAGGGCGAACGTTAGGTATCCACTCATGCTGACCATCCTCGGCTTCGCCATGATCGCGACCTTCCTGGTCCTGATCATGCTGAAGAAGATGTCGCCGATCGCGGCGCTCGTGCTGATCCCGGCACTGTTCTGTGTCGTCGTCGGGAAGGGCGCCAAGCTCGGTGACTACGTCATCGACGGCGTCACCAGCCTCGCCCCCACGGCGGCGATGCTCATGTTCGCGATCGTCTACTTCGGGGTGATGATCGACGTCGGTCTCTTCGACCCGATCGTCCGCGGCATCCTGAGGTTCTGCAAGGCGGACCCGCTGCGGATCGTGGTCGGCACGGCCCTGCTCGCCGCGATCGTCTCGCTCGACGGCGACGGCTCGACCACCTTCATGATCACGGTCTCGGCGATGTACCCGCTGTACAAGCGCCTGAAGATGAGCCTGGTCGTGATGACCGGTGTCGCCGCCATGGCCAACGGTGTGATGAACACGCTGCCGTGGGGCGGCCCCACCGCCCGCGCCGCCACCGCCCTGAAGCTGGACGCGAGCGACATCTTCGTCCCGATGATCCCGGCCCTGGCCGTCGGCCTGCTGGGCGTCCTCGTCCTCGCGTACGTCCTCGGCCGCCGCGAGCGCAGGCGGCTCGGCGTGCTGACGCTGGACGAGGCGCTGGTCGAGGAGAAGGAGACCGAGACGGTCCTGGTGGGCGCCGGCGGCTCCGGCCCCGGCACCGGCCCGACCCCCGTGCGCACCGGCGGCGCGGGCACCGGAACGGGCGCGGACACGCCCGAGGACCACACCGGGGACGCCGACGACGACGGCTTCCGCGGCCTGGACCCGAACCGTGCCACCCTCCGCCCCAGGCTGTACTGGTTCAACGCGCTGCTCACCGTCACCCTGCTGACCGCCATGATCATGGAGTGGCTGCCGATCCCGGTGCTGTTCGTGCTCGGCGCCGCGCTGGCCCTCACCGTCAACTTCCCGCACATGCCCGACCAGAAGGCCCGGATCGGCGCGCACGCCGAGAACGTGCTGAACGTCTCCGGCATGGTCTTCGCCGCCGCCGTCTTCACCGGCGTGCTCACCGGCACCGGCATGGTCGACCACATGGCCAAGTGGCTGGTGGACAACATCCCGGACGGCATGGGCCCGCACATGGCCTTCGTCACCGGCGTCCTGAGCATCCCGCTCACCTACTTCATGTCCAACGACGGCTTCTACTTCGGCGTCCTGCCCGTGCTCGCCGAGGCCGGCCAGGCCCACGGCGTCTCCTCCCTGGAGATCGCCCGCGCCTCGCTCGTCGGCCAGCCGCTGCACATGTCCAGCCCGCTCGTCCCGGCCGTGTACGTCCTGGTCGGCATGGCCAAGGTCGAGTTCGGCGACCACACGAGGTTCGTGGTGAAGTGGGCCGCGCTGACCTCGGCGGTGATCCTGGGCGCCGGAATCCTCTTCGGCATCATCTGACGCGACGTCACAAAGACTCTTGTACAGAGGACTTGACCATGGCGCCCGGTGAGAACCGCGGCTGGCTGCTCCGCCTCGTCATCGCCTTCTGCTTCGCGCAGGGGGCGGTGTCGATGGCCCGGCCCGCCGTCTCCTACCGGGCCCTCGCGCTGGGCGCGGACGAGCGGGCGGTCGGGGTGGTCGCGGGGGTGTACGCCCTGCTCCCGCTCCTCGCCGCCGTCCCGCTCGGCCGCCGTACGGACCACGGCCGCTGCGCGCCCCTGCTGCCCTCCGGTGTGCTCCTCATCTCCGCCGGCTGCGCGCTGAGCGGTGCCGCGGGCTCCCTGTGGACGATGGCGGTCTGGAGCGGCGTGACGGGCCTCGGACACCTGTGCTTCGTGATCGGCGCCCAGTCGCTCGTCGCCCGCCAGTCCGCCCCGCACGAACAGGACCGCAACTTCGGCCACTTCACCATCGGCGCCTCGCTCGGCCAGCTCGCCGGACCGATCGCCGCGGGCGCCCTGATCGGCGGCCCCGACCGGGCCGGCACCAGCGCGCTCGCCCTGTTCGCCGCGGGCGCGGGCGCCACGGTCGCGTTCACCTCGCTGTGGCGCATCGAACGTCCCGCGACGGCCCCGTCGTCCGCCGGACGCGGCGGACCCGTCCCGCTCGGCCGCATCCTGCGCGCCCGCGGCGTGCCCGCGGGCCTCCTGGTCAGCCTCTCCGTGCTCTCCGCCACCGACGTCCTCACCGCCTACCTGCCGGTGGTCGGCGACCACCGGGGCATCGCACCGCCGGTGATCGGCCTGCTGCTCAGCCTGCGCGCGGCGGCCACCATCGCCTGCCGCCTCGTGCTGACCCCCCTGCTGCGGCTGCTGGGCCGCACCCTGCTGCTCACCGTGACCTGTGTGCTGGCGGCCGTGCTGTGCGCCGGGATCGCCGTGCCGGTGCCGGTGTGGGCGCTCGCCCTCCTGCTCATCGCTCTCGGCTTCTGTCTCGGTGTCGGTCAGCCGCTGTCGATGACGACGGTCGTCCAGGCGGCCCCGGAGGGTGCCCGGTCCACGGCCCTCGCGCTGCGGCTGACCGGCAACCGGCTGGGCCAGGTCGCGTCTCCGGCGGCGGCCGGACTGGTCGCGGGCGCCACGGGCGCGGCCGCGCCGTTCGTGATGCTCGGCGCCCTCCTGCTGCTCTCGGCCGGCGGCGCCCTGCGTGCGCCGGCGGCTCCGGGAACCGCTCCGGCGGCCGGGTCGGTCCCGGCCGGTGGCCGTACCGGAGGCGGCTTGCGCCGGTCGAGCGACATCTGACGGCGCGTCGGGTGGCGCTGCCGTGCCGTGGGCGGCGGATGTGAAAGAGAGTCAGATGAAAGCGCGATTTGTGTGAAAATCGTCTGACTCGGAGGAACGTCCATGCCCACCTTGCTGCCCCCGTCCGCCGTCGGCACCCGCCTCGGCGCCGCGGCCCTCACCGTACTCACCGCGGCCGGGGCCACCTGGATCGCGACGCCGACCGCCATGGCCGCCCCCGGCGACGGTGCCGACATCAGGATCCACCGTGAGCAGGTGCCCTTCGGGGTCTCGAAGGACGACCCGGTGGTCTGCAGGTTCTACCTCGACGCCGCGAACTTCGGCGAGCTGCCGACCGTCGCCTACACCATCAAGGCGCGGCCCCCGGCGCCCTCCAGTGCCACCGTGACCGGCAGCATCGAGCTGACCCAGGGTGCCGGGCACACCGACACGCTGGGGCTGGCCGAGGGGTCGTACACGCTGGAGTGGACCATCACGCCCGTCGGGGCCACCGCCCCGGTCCCGTCGCCCAAGGTGAAGATCTTCAAGGTCAGCTGCCGCGAGGACCGGCGCGAGGGCAACCAGGACCCGAACCGCCCGATCGGGGAGGACGGCCGTCAGGCGGCGGGCATGAGCGGCCCCGGTGGTGACGGCGGCCAGGGCGGCCGGCCCGAGCAAGCCGGCGGCCAGGCCGGCCGGCCCGACCAGGCCGGCGGCCAGGGCGGCGAACGCTCCGAGGGCGGCGGCGAGGCCCCGAAGGGCGGCGTCCACGCCGGTGGCGGCGGTCTCGTCGACACCGTGCAGGCGTACACCCCGCTGAGCGCGGCCGCGGCCGTCGGCCTGGTCGTGGTCAGCGGAGCCGTGTACTTCCGGCTGCTGCGCCGACGCTCGCATGGTGCCGCGTAGGCGCAGACGCAGGCCCTGGTACCGGACCCGCGCCTACCGCCTCGCCAGGACGGCCATGATCGTGGCCGTCCTGGTGACGGTCGTCCGGTGCGGGGGGCACGAGCCGCCCGGGCCCGTCCGGGCCGGCGGTCCGGCGGCCGCCGGGGCTCCGGCCGACCCCGCCCCGGGCGACGCCGACGGGCGGAGCCCGGAGCCCGGACCCACCGCGTCGCCCGACCCCACGCCCCCGCCCCGGCCGCTGCCCCGGTCGCCGGCCACCACCCTGCGCGTCCCCTCCCTGGGCATCACCGCGCCCGTCATCGGGCTGCGTCTCGGCCCCGACCGGCAACTCGGGACACCGCCCCTGGACAGACCCAAGCTCGTCGGCTGGTACCAGGACGGGCCCGCACCCGGCGAGACCGGCACGGCCATCGCCGTCGGTCACCGCGACACGAAGACCGGCCCCGCGGTGTTCGCCGCCCTGGCCCAGCTGACCCGCGGCAGCCGGATCGAGGCCGGGCGCACGGACGGCCGTACCGCCGTCTACACCGTGGACCGCGTGCGGGTCTTCGACAAGGCGCGCTTCCCCGACAAGGAGGTGTACGGCCCGAGCAGACGCCCCGAGTTGCGGGTGCTCACCTGCGGGGGCCTCTTCACCCGCAGGACCGGCTACACCGGCAACGTCGTGGTCTTCGCCCATCTGACCGCGACCCGCTGACCGGGCGCCGGCCACCCGCCGCGACCGGGGGCCGGCGCCGCTGAACCGGCGCGTCCGTTTCCTCCCGCAGCGGATCACGGAGTCCGATTGCGTCGAGCGTCTTCCCCCGACCGCGCACTGTCCGTTAGCTTCCGTGACTCACGGGCCCGTACGACCCGCACGGGACCTCCGACCGCGGAGTACCAGCGCCCAAGTGAGCCCCCGGGGGCACCGTCATGACACGCGCCATCTCCCTGCACGACGTCAGCAAGGTCTACGGGAAGGGCGTCCGGGTGGTGGACCGGCTCTCGCTCGACATCGTGCCCGGCGAGTTCCTGGTCCTGCTCGGCCCCTCCGGCTGCGGCAAGTCCACCGTGCTGAGGATGATCGCGGGCCTGGAGGAGATCACCAGCGGCGAGCTGCGGCTCGACGGCGAGCACGCCAACGACCTGCTCCCGTCCGAGCGGGACATCGCGATGGTGTTCCAGAACTTCGCGCTCTACCCGAACATGACGAGCCGCGGCAACATCGGCTTCCCGCTGCGGGTCGAGAGCCCCGGCGACGACCCGGGCCCGCGGGTGGAGGCCACCGCCCGCATGCTGGGCATAGAGGACCTCCTCGACCGCTTCCCCAGCCAGCTCTCCGGCGGCGAGCGCCAGCGCGTCGCCATGGGCCGGGCCATCGCCCGGCACCCCTCGGCTTTCCTGATGGACGAGCCGCTGTCCAACCTCGACGCCAAGCTCCGCAACCACCTGCGGGCCGAGATCACCCACCTCACCCGCGAGTTGGGCGTCACCACGGTCTACGTCACCCACGACCAGTCCGAGGCCATGTCCCTCGGGGACCGGGTCGCCGTCCTGCGCGGCGGGGTCCTCCAGCAGGTGGGTGCCCCGCGCTCGGTGTACGCCCTGCCGCGCAACGTCTTCGTCGCCGCCTTCATCGGCACCCCGCGCATCAACCTGCTGTGCGGTCTGGTGCGCGCTCCGCTGGACGGGGCGATGACCATCAGCCTCGGCAGGCAGTTCCTGCGCCTGCCCGAACCCCTATGCCTGGACCACCAGTTGCTGCGCGTGCAGCAGGGCCGGGAGGTCATCGTGGGGTTGCGCTCGGAGGCGGTGCGGATCGCGCGGCCCGCGTCCGCCCGCCCGGGCGAGGTGGCCATCAGCGGTCTGGTGGAGCACGTGGAGTTCCAGGGCCACGAGGTCCTCGTGCACTTCGACACCGGGTCGCGCCCCGCGGTCGTACCGGACCTGGAGGCGCCGCGTCCGGCGCGGCCGGTCCGGCGCCGGCGCCGCGAGGGCACGGTCCTGGACCGGCTGAAGGGGCGGGCGGGCACGCTGCGGGCCGGGCCGGTGGTGGTCCTCGATCAGGGAGCGGACGACGACACCGGCCCCGAGCCGCCCGAGGGCCGCCTGCCCGGCGATCTCGTCGTCCGCACCACTCCCGACATCGACCTGCGGCGGGGCATGCAGGTGCCGCTGCTCGTCGACATCGCCCATCTGTTCGTCTTCGACCAGCACGGCGAGCGGATCTGCCCGGCCCCGGACCGCCTGCCCGACCTGGACGAGTGACGCGCGCCCGGCGCGGGTACGCGGACCGTCCGCGGCGGCGGGCCGCGCCGCGTCCGGGCGCGCCGAGACGTAACTCTCGCTCCGCCGACGTCCGGGGTGTCTGGCGCCCGAAAACTAACACCGCTAGTTTGTGAGCCGGACGACGACACCGCCCCGCCGGGAGGACGCACCATGAAGGCACACGACGGCATGTACATCGACGGCGCCTGGCGCCCGGCCGCGGGGCCCGACACGATCGAGGTCGTGAACCCGGCCGACGAACAGGTCATCGCCCGGGTTCCCGCGGGCACCGCCGAGGACGTCGACGCCGCCGTACGGGCCGCCCGCGGCGCCCTGCCGGGCTGGGCCCGGACCGCGCCCGCCGAGCGCGCCGCACGGCTGGCCGCCCTCCGGGACGTCCTGACGGCCCGGGCCGACGAGATCGCCCGCACGGTCACCGCCGAACTGGGCTCCCCCCTCGCGTTCTCGCAGGCGGTGCACGCCGCCGTGCCGATCGCGGTCGCGGGCTCGTACGCCGAACTGGCCGCGACGTACGCCTTCGAGGAGAAGGCCGGCAACTCCACCGTCCACCTGGAGCCGGTCGGTGTGGTCGCCGCCATCACGCCCTGGAACTACCCCCTCCACCAGATCGTCGCGAAGGTGGCCCCGGCGCTCGCGGCGGGCTGCACCGTGGTGCTGAAGCCGGCCGAGGACACCCCGCTGACCGCGCAGCTCTTCGCCGAGGCCGTCGACGAAGCAGGCATCCCCGCGGGCGTGTTCAACCTGGTCACCGGTCTCGGCCCGGTCGCCGGGCAGGCCCTCGCCGAGCATCCCGGCGTCGACCTGGTCTCCTTCACAGGCTCCACCGCCGTCGGCAGGCGGATCGGCGCGGCGGCGGGCGCGGCCGTCAAGAAGGTGGCCCTCGAACTGGGCGGCAAGTCCGCCAACGTGATCCTGCCGAGCGCCGACCTCGCCAAGGCGGTCAACGTCGGGGTCGCGAACGTGATGTCCAACTCCGGCCAGACGTGCAGCGCCTGGACCCGCATGCTGGTGCACACCTCACGCTACGACGAGGCGGTCGAACTGGCCGCGGCCGCCGCCGCCAGGTACGGCGACCGGATCGGCCCGGTGGTCAACGCCAAGCAGCGGACCCGGGTGCTCGGTTACATCGACAAGGGTGTGGCCGAGGGCGCCCGCCTGGTCGCGGGTGGCTCCGAACCACCGCGCGAGCAGGGCTACTTCGTCAGCCCCACGGTGTTCGCCGACGTCACCCCGGACATGGCGATCGCCCAGGAGGAGATCTTCGGACCCGTCCTGTCGATCCTGCGCTACGAGGACGAGGAGGACGCCCTGCGGATCGCGAACGGCACCGTCTACGGCCTCGCCGGCGCCGTCTGGGCCGGCGACCGGGAGGAGGCCGTGGCCTTCGCCCGCCGGATGGACACCGGCCAGGTCGACATCAACGGCGGCCGCTTCAACCCGCTCGCGCCCTTCGGCGGCTACAAACAGTCGGGTGTGGGCCGCGAACTCGGCACGCACGGCCTGTCCGAGTACCTCCAGACCAAGTCCCTGCAGTTCTGAGGAGTCCTCCCGTGGTTCGTGCCGCCGTCCTGCCCGCCGTGGGCGCCCCCCTGGAGATCACGGAGATCGAGCTCCCGGACCCCGGCCCGGGTCGGGTCCGCGTCCGTCTCGCCGCCGCCGGGGTCTGCCACTCCGACCTGTCCCTGTCCAACGGCACCATGCGGGTGCCGGTCCCCGCCGTCCTCGGCCACGAGGGCGCCGGCACGGTCGTCGCCGTCGGCGAGGGTGTCACCCGCTTCTCGCCGGGGGACGGCGTCGTCCTCAACTGGGCGCCGTCCTGCGGGACATGCCACGCCTGTTCGCTCGGCGAGGTGTGGCTGTGCGCCAACGCCCTCAACGGCGCCGCCGACATCCACGCCCGCCGCGCCGCCGACGGCACCGACCTGCACCCCGGGCTGAACGTCGCCGCGTTCGCCGAGGAGACGGTCGTACCGGTCGCCTGCGTCCTGCCGGTCCCGGACGGCGTCCCGCTCACCGACGCGGCCCTCCTCGGCTGCGCGGTCCTCACCGGCTACGGCGCCGTCCACCACTCGGCGCGGGTCCTGCCGGGGGAGACGGTCGCGGTGTTCGGGGTGGGCGGCGTCGGGCTCGCCACCCTCCAGTCGGCCCGCATCGCGGGCGCCTCGAAGATCGTCGCGGTCGACGTGTCCCCGGAGAAGGAGGAACTGGCGCGCGCGGCGGGCGCCACCGACTACGTCGTCGCCTCCGACACCACCGCCCGCGAGATCCGCGCCCGCACCGGGAAGCAGGGCGTGGACGTGGCCGTCGAGTGCGTGGGCCGCGCGGTCACCATCCGCGCGGCCTGGGACTCCACCCGCCGCGGCGGCCGCACCACGGTGGTCGGCATCGGCGGCAAGGACCAGCAGGTCACCTTCAACGCGCTGGAGCTCTTCCACTGGGGCCGCACCCTCTCGGGCTGCGTCTACGGCGACTCGGACCCGGCGAAGGACCTCCCCGTACTGGCCGAGCACGTGCGCGCCGGCCGCCTGGACCTGGGCGCGCTGGTGACCGAACGGATCGGCCTGGACGGCATCCCGGCGGCGTTCGAGAACATGCTGGCCGGAAAGGGCGGCCGGGCGCTGGTGGTGTTCTGACGGGCGCGGGTGCCCGCGGGTCGCGGGCCAGTCCTACCCGGCGCGCCCGACCTGCTCGTACTGCCGCGCCAGCCCGTCGAGCAGCGCGGTGAGTCCCGTCCCGAAGGCCCGCTCGTCGATCTTCTCCTGCTGGTCGGCGAGGAGGTGGGCCTGTCCGAGGTGGGGGTAGTCGGCGGGGTCGTAGGCGGTGGCGTCGTCCACGAAGCCGCCGGCGAAGGAGCCGAGCGCCGAGCCCATGATGAAGTACCGCATCAGCGCGCCGATCGACGTGGCCTGCGCGGGCGGCCAGCCGGCGGCGACCATCGCGCCGTAGACGGCGTCCGCGAGCCGGAGCGCCGCGGGCCGGCGGCCGGGGCCGCGCGCGAGGACCGGGACGATGTTCGGGTGGTCGCGCAGGGCGGCGCGGTAGGAGACGGCCCAGTCGTGCAGCGCGGTCCGCCAGTCCCGGTCGTCGTCGAACACCGACAGGTCGACCTGCGCGCTCACCGAGTCGGCGACCGCCTCCAGGATCTCGTCCTTGGTCCGGAAGTGGTTGTACAGCGAGGGCCCGCTCACCCCGAGTTCCGCCGCGAGCCGGCGGGTGGAGACGGCCGCCAGACCCTCCGCGTCCACCAGCTCCCGCGCGGTCGCCACGATCCGGTCGGTGCTGAGCAGGGGCTTGCGCGGTCGGGCCATGGCGCACATAGTAGGGCTGCACACTGAAACTAGCAGTGCTAATTTAAATGTCCGGCTTTCAAGAGGCGGACTCGTTTCGGATGGGGTGGGGTGACTCGGCGTGAACCTGGGGCTCAGCGAGGAGCAGACGGCCGTACGGCAGCTCGCCCGGGACTTCGTGGGACGCGAGATCGCCCCCCATGTCGTCGAGTGGGACCGTGCCGAGGAGGTGGACCGGTCGATCGTGAAGAAGCTCGGCGAGGTCGGCTTCCTCGGTCTGACCGTCCCCGAGGAGTACGGCGGCAGCGGCGGCGACCACCTCGCGTACTGCCTGGTCACCGAGGAGCTCGGGCGCGGCGACTCCTCGGTGCGCGGGATCGTGTCGGTCTCCCTCGGCCTGGTCGCCAAGTCCGTCGCCGCGTGGGGCACGGAGGAGCAGAAGCGGCGCTGGCTGCCCGGCCTCACCTCCGGCGCGTACGTCGGCTGCTTCGGACTCACCGAGCCGGGCACCGGATCGGACGCCGGCAACCTCACCACCCGCGCGGTCCGCGACGGCGACGCGTACGTGATCAGCGGCACCAAGACCTTCATCACCAACGGCACCTGGGCCGACGTGGTGCTGCTCTTCGCCCGCTCCACCGACGCCCCCGGGCACAAGGGCGTCTCCGCCTTCCTGGTGCCCGCCGACACCCCCGGTCTGACCCGCCGCACCATCCACGGCAAGCTCGGGCTGCGCGGCCAGGCCACCGCCGAACTCGTCCTCGACGGCGTGCGGGTCCCCGCCACCGCGATGCTCGCGCCCGAGGGCAAGGGCTTCTCGGTCGCCATGTCGGCCCTGGCCAAGGGCCGGATGTCGGTGGCGGCGGGCTGCGTGGGCATCGCCCAGGCGGCACTGGACGCGGCCGTGCGGTACGCGGGCGAACGCGAGCAGTTCGGCAAGCCCATCGCCCGGCACCAGCTCGTCCAGGAACTGATCAGCGACATCGCCGTGGACGTGGACGCGGCCCGGCTGCTGACCTGGCGGGTGGCCGACCTGATCGACCGCGGCCTGCCGTTCGCCACCGAGTCCTCCAAGGCCAAGCTCTTCGCCTCCGAGGCCGCCGTCCGCGCCGCCAACAACGCCCTCCAGGTCTTCGGCGGCTACGGCTACATCGACGAGTACCCGGTCGGCAAGCTGCTGCGCGACGCCCGCGTCATGACCCTCTACGAGGGCACCAGCCAGATCCAGAAGCTGGTCATCGGCCGGGCGCTCACGGGCGTCTCGGCGTTCTGAGTACGTCACCGTGCGGTCTGAGTATCCCGGCGGATGCGGCGCGTGCCGCCTCGGGCCGATCCTTGTCCCCATGAGTGACACATCGGGCAAGCCGCAGAACACCGCCGCCTTCTACGGCCAGGCGGTCGCCTCCTTCGCCGTCGCCATGGGCGCGACCGCCATCGGCATCTTCAGGCTGCACGCGGACGCCTGGGTGCGGGCGTTCCTCGCGATCGCCGTCCTGTACCTGGTCACCTCGGCCTTCACCCTGGCCAAGGTCATCCGCGACCGGCAGGACGCGGCGGCGCGCACGTACAGCCCCTTCGAGAAGCTCTGACCGGCCCCCGGCGAGCCAGCTCTAAGCGCCCGCTCAGCTTCGGCGGTATGGTGTACCCCGTGCCGGTGAGAGGGGCGAACGAGCGATGAGTACGGCGGAGCAGACGGTCGGCGGAGAGCCGCAGCCGTGGGGCGAGGTCACGCCCGACGCGGCCCGGCGGCTGCTGGTCGCCGCGGTGGAGGCGTTCGCCGAGCGGGGCTACCACGCCACGACGACCCGCGACATCGCGGGCCGCGCGGGCATGAGCCCCGCCGCGCTCTACATCCACTACAAGACCAAGGAGGAGCTGCTCCACCGCATCAGCAGGATCGGCCACGAGAAGGCGCTGGAGATCCTGCGGACCGCGGCCGAGGGTGAGGGCGGCGCCACCGAGCGGCTCGCCGACGCCGTGAGCTCCTTCGTCCGCTGGCACGCCGGCGGACGCACCACCGCGCGGGTCGTGCAGTACGAACTGGACTCCCTCGGCCCCGACGCCCGCGCCGAGATCCTCGCGCTGCGCCGCCAGGTCGACGCCCAGGTGCGCGGGATCGTCGAGGACGGCGTGGCGACGGGCGAGTTCGACGTGCCCGACGTCCGCGGGACCACCCTCGCCGTGCTGTCCCTGTGCATCGACGTGGCCCGCTGGTTCAACATCGAAGGCTCCTGGACACCGGACGAGATCGGCGACCTGTACGCCGACCTCGTTCTGCGGATGGTGGGAGCCCGGTGACCCGCGGGGGCCGCACGGGGGGTGCCGGGCACGCGCCCAGGGGGAGCCGCTAGAGGTAGTAGCGGGACACCGACTCCGCGACACACACCGGCTTGTCGCCGCCCTCGCGCTCCACGCTGAAGGCGACGGTCACCTGGATGCCGCCGGGCACGTCGTCCACGCCGGTGATGGCGGCGGTGGCGCGCAGCCGGGAGCCGACCGGCACGGGGGAGGGGAAACGGACCTTGTTGGTGCCGTAGTTGACGCCCATCTTCACGCCCTCGACCTTGATCAGCTGCGGCCCGAAGAGGGGGAGCAGCGACAGGGTCAGGTAGCCGTGCGCGATGGTCGTCCCGAAGGGGCCCGCGGCCGCCCTCTCCGGGTCCACGTGGATCCACTGGTGGTCGCCGGTCGCCTCCGCGAACAGGTCGATCCGCTTCTGGTCCACCTCCAGCCAGTCGGTGTGCCCCAACTGCTCGCCCACCGCTGCCTTCAGCTCGTCGGCGGACGTGAAGATCCTCGGCTCTGCCATGTCCCTGGCCTCCCGGTCGCATGTCGCGTCGGCGCGACACGAAGTCTCTAAGCGACTGCTTAGCATGGTCGGGTGGAGGGCCCGTGTCAACGGACCGGCGGTGTGGCGCGGTCGGTAGGGTTCGAGGGGTGCCCCAGATTCCCGAGACGATCCACGAGCTCACGGTCGGCCAACTCGCCGCCCGCAGTGGCGCCGCGGTCTCCGCCCTGCACTTCTACGAGGCCAAGGGGCTGATCAGCAGCCGCCGCACCACCGGCAACCAGCGCCGCTACTCCCGCGACGCACTGCGCCGGGTCGCCTTCGTACGGGCCGCGCAGCGCGTGGGCATCCCGCTGGCCACGATCCGCGAGGCGCTCGCCGAACTGCCCGAGGAACGCACCCCCACCCGCGAGGACTGGGCCCGCCTCTCGGCGGCCTGGCGGTCCGAAGTCGACGAGCGCATAACGCAGTTGAACCGCCTGCGCGACCACCTCACCGACTGCATCGGCTGCGGCTGCCTCTCCATGGACACCTGCGTCCTGTCCAACCCGGACGACGTCTTCGGCGACCGGCTCACCGGCTCCCGCCTGCTGGTCGAACGACGCGCCGCCCGCCCCCGCGAGGCCCCCGGCCGCGCATCCGACGTCACCGGACCCGACGGCCGCGCACCCGACGGCCGCATACCGGACGGCCGCGCACCTGACGGTCGGACACCCGACGGCCGCGCGTCCGGCCGTGGGGCATCCGGCGACCTCGCGTCTGCCGGCCGCGCACCCCGCGACCGCGCATCCGACGGCCGTGCACCTGACGGCAGCGCACCCGACGGCCGCACACCTGACGGCCGTGCATCGGGCAGCGGGGCACGCGACGGCAGCGCATCCGACGGCCGTGCACCTGACGGCCGTGCACCCGGCGGCACCGCACCCGGCGACTCCTGACCCCACCGCGCGGATCCGGCGGGCGGGCCGGGGCGTCGGAGCGCGCGACGCGTCGCGGAACGTTCCGGAAGAACAGGGGGTGCGGCATCCCCGGCGCACCCCCCTCGCGCTCAGACCGACACCAACAGCCTCCCGCGCCTGGCGTCCGCCAGGGCCTCGGGCGTGAGCACGGGCCGCGGTACGAGAATCCCGCAGGCCGTGCAGACCGGACCGGTCGATGGTTCGTGGTCCAGTTCGTCCTTCCACACGAGCCGCTCACCGCCGCACACCGGGCACTCCGCACCCGGGTCCCGCCCCAGGGCGGAGGTCAGTCGGCGCAGCACCTCCCCGAGCGGTTCACGCGGGTGGACCCGCGGGTCGTCGCACCACGCGACCCCGAAGCCGCCCCAGGTCAGCCGGTGCCAGTCGTCCACACTGCCCGGCCGGCGCAGCCCGTCGTGCTTCTCCTTCTTGCGCCGCTCGGCGAACTCGACCTCGTAGCCCAGCCACACCGACCGCGCTTCCTCCAGTTCGTCCAGTGCGGCCACGAGCCGCACCGGATCGGGGGAGCGGTCCTCGGGTCCGAACCCCGCCCGGGAGCACAAATGGTCCCAGGTCGCCCTGTGCCCGTAAGGCGCGAACCGCTCAAGGCACTTGCGCAGCGAGTAGCGCCGCAGCGCCAGATCGCTGCGCGGATCTCGCACCTGTCTCGCCAGACTCCGGAAACCGGCCATCGTCCTGCACCTCCGTCACACCTGCACCTGTACTTCGGTCACTTCGGTGTCGTCGTACGGACTTCGCCGAATAGACGTATCGACAAGCGATTTGGCTCCATCCCTTTTCCGATGCCCTCCCTGAGTCTTCCTACCGACTCCAAAAAGTGACGCATGTTCATCTTCACTCGCGGGGATACCGGCGGTAACGTCCAGCCCCACCCTCCGTCGGTAGGAGCACACATGCCACGGCGTACCCCAGGCAGCACCCTTCTCGACAGACTGAGAACTCCCCACGGACTCCCCGGGTTCCTGAAGTCCGCATCCATATGCGTCCTGATTGCCGGTCTTTTGTCCCCGCTTTCCCAGGCGGCGGTCGCCGCCGAGGCGCCGGCCGGCAACGACTACTGCGGCGGACAGTGCTCCGACATCCTGCCGCCCGGCGAGAACGGCAACGCCACCCTCGCGCAGGTCCTCCTCAACCAGGCCTTCGGCACCCAGCCCGCCCACGCCGACGACCAGCTCGGCCCCTACGCCAACCTGGCCAAGGGCTACCCCACGCTCACCGACGCCAAGATCAACACCTTCTTCAACGACGCGTCCTTCGGGGTCCCGTCCGATCAGGTCGCCTCCTCCGAGAAGCCGGGCGGCCGCGGTGACGTCACGATCGTCCGCGACAAGAAGACGGGCGTGCCGCACATCACCGGTACCACCAGATACGGCACGGAGTTCGGTGCCGGGTATGCCGCGGCTGAGGACCGGCTGTGGCTGATGGACGTGTTCCGTCACGTCGGGCGCGGCCAGGTCACCTCCTTCGCGGGCGGCGCCGCCTCCAACCAGGGCCTGGAGCAGGAGTTCTGGCGCAACGCCCCCTACACCGAGGCCGACCTCCAGGCCCAGATCGACAGCGCGGTCGCCGCAGCGGGCACCCGTGGCCAGCAGGCCCTCGCCGACGTCAACGCCTACTTGGCCGGCATCAACTCCTACATCGACGCCTCCGACAGCGGCCGGTACTTCCCCGGCGAGTACGTGCTGACCGGACACAAGGACTCCGTCACCAACGCCGGCACGATCGACCACTTCAAGACCACCGACCTGGTCGCGCTGGCCTCCGTGATCGGCTCGCTCTTCGGCTCCGGCGGCGGCGGTGAGGTCAACAACGCGCTGTCCCTGCTCGCCGCCCAGGCCAAGTACGGCGTGAGCGAGGGCACCCGGGTCTGGGAGTCCTTCCGCGAGCGCAACGACCCCGAGGCCGCCCTCACCGTCCACAACGGCGAGAGCTTCCCGTACGCCACCAGGCCCGACAGCCCGCAGGGCGAGGCGCTGCCCGACGCGGGCTCCGTCACCCAGGAACAGCTGGTCTACGACCGGACGGGCAGCGCGGCGACCGCGAGCGCGACCGGCACGTCCAGCGCGGCGGCCACCACGGCCCTCACCTCGGCCCGGCGCGGGATGTCCAACGCCCTGGTGGTCAGCGGGAAGGCCACGGCGAGCGGGCACCCCATCGCCGTCTTCGGGCCGCAGACCGGCTACTTCGCGCCGCAGCTGCTCATGCTCCAGGAGATCCAGGGGCCGGGCCTCAGCGCCCGCGGCGCCTCCTTCGCGGGGCTGAGCATGTACGTCGAGCTCGGGCGCGGCCAGGACTACGCGTGGAGCGCCACGACCTCCGGCCAGGACATCATCGACTCCTACGCCGTCGAGCTGTGCCAGGACGACAACCACTACCTGTACCACGGCACCTGCACGGCCATGGAGCAGGTGCAACAGAAGAACGCCTGGAAGCCGACCACGGCCGACGGCACCGCGGCGGGCTCGTACACGATGAAGGTGTGGCGCACGAAGTACGGGCCGGTCGAGTACCGGGCGACCGTCGGCGGCAAGAAGGTCGCCTACACCACCCTGCGCTCCTCCTACCTGCACGAGGCCGACTCGATCATCGGCTTCCAGATGCTCAACGACCCGGACTACGTGAAGAGCCCGCAGACCTTCCAGTCGGCGGTGCAGCACATCAACTACACCTTCAACTGGTTCTACGCCGACTCCACGCACACCGCGTACTACAACAGCGGCGACAACCCGGTGCGGGCGAGCGGTGTCGACGCCGAGTTCCCGGTGTGGGCCCAGGCGGCCTACGAGTGGAGGAACTGGGACCCGGCGACCAACACCGCCGACTACACGCCGGCGTCCGCCCACCCCAACTCCGTCGACCAGGACTACTACATCTCCTGGAACAACAAGCAGGCCAAGGACTACACGACCGCCTCCTGGGGCGACGGGTCCGTGCACCGCGGCGACCTGCTGGAGGACCGGGTCAAGAAGCTGGCCGCCGCCGGCGGGGTCACCAGGGCCTCCCTGGCCAAGGCCATGGCGGACGCGGCCCTGGCCGACCTGCGGGCCGAGGACGTGCTGCCGAACCTCCTCAAGGTGGTCAACAGCTCCACGGTGACGGACTCCACCGCGGCGTCCGCCGTCGCCAAACTGTCGGCCTGGGTGTCGGCGGGCGCCAAGCGCACCGAGACGTCTGCCGGTTCCAAGACCTACGCCGACGCCGACGCCGTACGGCTGCTGGACGCCTGGTGGCCGCTGCTGGTGAAGGCCGAGTTCGAACCGGGCCTGGGCAGCGACCTGTACACCGCCTTCGGCACCAACCTGCCCGTGGACGAGACACCGTCGGCGGCCCACGGACCGACCGGCGCGCACGCCGGAAGCTCCTTCCAGTACGGCTGGTGGAGCTATGTCGACAAGGACATCCGGTCCGTGCTCGGCGAGACGGTCCAGGGCCCGCTGGCCCAGAAGTACTGCGGCGGCGGCAGCCTCACCGCCTGCCGTGACCTGCTCATCAGCTCGCTGAAGCAGGCCGCGGGCAAGACCGCGGCCCAGGTCTACCCCGGCGACGACCTGTGCTCGGCGGGCGACCAGTGGTGTGCCGACTCGATCGTCCAGCGGACGCTCGGCGGCATCAAGCACGGCAACATCAGCTGGCAGAACCGGCCCACCTTCCAGCAGGTCGTGGAGTTCACCTCGCACCGGTGACGGGCGGGAGGTGACCGGTGACGTTCACCGGTCACCGGTGGCGGGGGGGGGGGGGGGGGGGGGAGACGGCGGCCGACCGGATGGTGACGGCGGGCAGGGGGGGGTGTGTGCTCCGCGGGGGGAGGAGCTCACGCCCCACCCCGTAGCGGAATCTATG
>NZ_JBWKDW010000031.1:17918-30949 GCF_056435735.1 Streptomyces sp. NPDC043878 | reverse complement strand
TGGGGCTCCCCCCCCGACGGGGAGGGGGGAGGGGGGGCCCGTCCCCCTCCCCCGTTCAAGGGGGGCCCCCCCCCCCCCCCCCCCCCCCCCCCAGCACCACCCGTGCCAGCTCCGGGTGCACGATGTCGCTGTGCGCGCCGGACGGGGCCCCGCCCCGGCACACCACGGCGGCCGCGTCGATGTTCACGCACCCCGAGGTGGGCAGCGTGGTGCGCAGCGCGTCGGCGAGCGTCCACGCGCGCGTGCCCGGCACCGCCTGCACGCCGTCGTGGCCCATCGCACCCCACCTGGCGCCCAGCACCCGGCCGAGGTCGAAGCCCGTGAGGTCCCGCGCGTCGTCCGCCATGCGGGAGGCGAGCGGATAGATCGTGCCGAGAGCCGAGTCGAAGTGGGAGTAACAGCACACCAGGGGTCCGTCGATGCGGTTCTGCTGCCCCTGGAGCACCCCTCCCGCGCGCGGGTCGTGCGGCAGCCGGGCGGCGAACGCGTAGTGCGAGAAGGCCCCTTGGAGCAGCGTCACCGACTTCACCGTGCGCACCCCCTCCGGCAGCCCGCGCAGCGCGAACGACACCAGCCGGCCGCCGAAGCTGTGCCCCACCAGGTGCACCCGCACCCGCGGTGCCACCGCCGCGAGCCGGCCGACGACCCGCCCGAGCCCGCGCTCGCCGACGGTTCCCGCGCGTCGCTTCATCGCGTAGTACGTGGCCTGCCGCAGCAGTTCGTGGGCGCCCTCCCACGGGTCGGGCACCGCGAAGCAGGGCGCGCCGCGGTCGTGGGTGCCGTCCGCGGGGGAGTCGAGCCGGGCCAGCGCCTCGGCGAACTGCTCGCAGGCCGCCGTCGTGGACCCCGAGAACATCTCCGGCTCGCTCTGCGGCACGCCCTCGGCCAGGGTGTCCGCCGCGAACAGCGCCTGCGGTCCGGGCGGTACGACGTCGACGAGCATCCGCACCAGCCGCCCGAACTCCTCCAGTTCTGCCTCACCCGGCGGCCGCTGCTCCAGCAGCCGGTCGATCCGGTCGATCACGGTCGCCCGGCCCGGGAAGGTGTCGAGCAGCGCGTGCCGGGTGTCCTTGTCGAGCGCCGGCCGCCGGGTCGTCGTGGCGGCCACGGAGCGCGGGAAGTCGGGGATCGGCTCGTCCGAGAACCGCATCGACGGCCACACCACCCCCGCGTAGCCGAGCCGGGCCCGCGGCGCGAGGCCGGGGAACGGCGCGAAGAAGCGGCTGTAGAGCCCGGTGGCGCAGGAGCGGTCGCTGTTCCAGCCGTGCGCGAACACCACGAGGTCGCGCACACCGCGCTCCCCGGCCTGCGCGAGCAGCCGGTCGCGCTGCGCTTCGTCCGGGTCTCCGTCCGCGTCGAAGGTCAGCTCCCAGTAGGGAGTCACACTCATCGCCGGTCGCGTCATGGCTCATCCCCTCGTCCCCCGTAGTGGTGCGATGTGGGCGCATCGTCCTGCTACGGGGCGAGGTTGGCCATACGTCATGACTCATCCCGACGCGTCAGCCGTAAAGGAGGTACTCCCGGCGCACCTTCCGGAAGTCCGCCAGCTCCACCCGCCAGCCCGCCGCCACCTCGTCGGCGTCCGCGCCCGCGTCGATCGCGGTGCGCACCCGCGCCGAGCCGGTCAGCTTGTCGATCCAGTGGTCGGAGCGCCAGGTGAAGCCGCTCCACACCTGCTTCGCGGTGACGAGGAGGGCGATGCCGGTGTGTACGGGGTCGAAGGCGGCCCGGTCGTGCACATGGATCTGCACGCCCCCGACGGTGGTGCCCTGGAACTTCGAGAACGTCGGCGCGAAGTACGCCTCCCGGAAGCGCACCCCGGGCAGCGCGAGCGCGTTCGCCGCCGCCGCCCAGCGCCCGTCGATCCCGTCCGCGCCGAGCAGCTCGAACGGCCGGGTCGTCCCGCGCCCCTCCGAGAGGTTCGTCCCCTCGAAGAGGCAGGTCCCCGAGTACACCAGTGCGGTGTCGGGTGTCGGCATGTTGGGGCTCGGCGGCACCCAGGGCAGCCCCTGCGTGTCGTAGAACTCCGAGCGCCGCCAGCCGGTCATCAGTACGGTCTCCAGGTGCACCGGCGCGGTCAGGAACTCCCCGTTGAACAGCCGCGCCAGCTCGGCGACGGTCATCCCGTGGGCCTGCGCGACCGGCTGCCGTCCCACGAAACTGGCGAACTCCCGGTGCAGCACCGGCCCCAGGGCGGCCCGCCCGGTCACCGGGTTCGGCCGGTCCAGGACCACGAACCGCTTGCCGGCGAGCTGGGCGGCCTCCATGCAGTCGTACAGCGTCCAGACGTAGGTGTAGAAGCGGGCGCCCACGTCCTGGATGTCGAAGACGACCGTGTCCACGCCGGACGCGGTGAACACCTCGGCCAGCGGCCGGCCGCTCTTCAGGTACGTGTCGTACACCGGCAGTCCGGTCGCGGGGTCGTCGTGGCGGCCCTCGGAGCCGCCCGCCTGGGCGGTGCCGCGGAAGCCGTGCTCGGGGCCGAAGACGGCGACCAGGTTCACCCGTTCGTCGGCGTGCATGACGTCGACGATGTGGCGCACGTCCCGGGTGATGCCCGTCGGGTTGGTGACCACGCCGACACGCTGTCCGTGGAGCCGGTCGTAGCCGGCCGCGGCGAGCCGTTCGAAGCCGGTGCGGTGCTGTCCGCGGTGACCGGCCGCGGCCGCCGCCGGAGCGGGCGACACGGCCGCAGCCGTCGCTGATGCGAGCAGACCTCGTCGTGACAGGCCCATGGGGTGACCTCCGTAGGGGGTGGACGATGTGGGGGCGGCCGCCGGTGTCCGCGCGGTCTCCCGCGCCTCCCAGGGTGCTGCAATCGCCCTTCCCCTCACACATACCGACCGGTTAGTCTGGCGCGGTAGCGCAGAGTCGCGTCGAAGGAGACCGATGGTGGGAGCCGTGCAGGATGCCGGAGTGGTCGTCACCGGAGCGGGAGGCGGTATCGGGGCCGCGCTGGCCCGCCGCTTCGCGGCCGGCGGGGCCCGGGTCGTCGTCAACGACCTGGACGCCGGCCGGGCCCGGGCGGTCGCCGAAGAGATCGGCGGCACCGCGGTCCCGGGCGACGCCTCCGCGATCGTGGCCGACGCCCGCGACGCGCTCGGCGGCACGATCGACGTCTACTGCGCCAACGCGGGTGTCGCGTTCGGCGGCCCGGACGTCGCCGACCTCGCCGACGAGGGGGCCTGGGCGGCCTCCTGGGACGTCAACGTGATGGCCCACGTCCGCGCGGCCCACGCCCTCCTCCCCGCCTGGCTGGAGCGCGGCAGTGGCCGCTTCGTGTCCACCGTGTCCGCCGCCGGACTGCTCACCATGATCGGCGCCGCGCCCTACAGCGTCACCAAGCACGGTGCCTACGCCTTCGCCGAGTGGCTGTCGCTGACCTACCGTCACCGCGGTCTCAAGGTGCACGCCATCTGCCCGCAGGGCGTGCGCACCGACATGCTGGCCGCCACCGGCAGCGCCGGCGACCTGGTCCTCCAGCCGACCGCCATCACCCCGGAAGAGGTGGCGGACGCCCTGTTCGACGGCATCGAGCAGGACCGCTTCCTGATCCTGCCGCACCCCGAGGTCGCCGCGTACTACCGGGCCAGGGCCGCCGACCCGGACCGCTGGCTGACCGGCATGAACCAGCTCCAGCAGAAGTGGGAGGCCGGCCAGTGACCGACTCCCGCTACGCCGCCCGCCCCTGGGTGGACCTCCTCAACGACGCCCAGCGCGCCCCGGTCCACCCCGCCGCCTCCCTGGTGCACGCCCTGCGCCGGTCCGCCGCCGAGGCCCCCGACCGCGCCTTCCTCACCTACTTCGACGGCCGTCTGAGCTACCGCGAGATCGACGAGCTCAGCGACTCCGTCGCCGGTCACCTCGCCGCCCGCGGACTGGAGCGCGGCGACCGTGTGGCCGTCCTGCTGCAGAACTCCCCGCACTTCGTGCTCGCCGTCCTCGGCGCCTGGAAGGCCGGCGCGACCGTCGTCCCGGTCAACCCCATGTACAAGTCGGCGGAGGTCGCCCACGTCCTGCGGGACGGCGAGGTGGCCGGGCTCATCTGCTCCGACCGGGCGTGGGAGTCGTATCTGCGCGAGACGGCGGCCGACTCGCCCGTACGGATCGTGCTGACCGGCTGCGAGCTGGACTTCCAGACCCGCGGCGACGCGCGCGTGCTCACCTTCGAGCGGCTGCCGCAGGCCGACGACGCCGACGACCTCACGGCCGTCGCCCGTGCCGGCCACAAGGCGCCCGAGGGCCGCGACGCCGAGCCCTCCGACCTCGCGCTGATCAGCTACACCTCGGGCACCAGCGGCAAGCCCAAGGGCGCCACCAACACCCACGGCAACATCATGTACAACGCCGAACGGCAGCGGACCGGCCTCGCCCTGCCCGACGGACCCGTGTACTACGCGCTGGCGCCCCTGTTCCACATCACCGGCATGGTCTGCCAGTTCGGGGCCTGTCTGAACAGCGCCGGCACACTCGTGCTGACCTACCGCTTCGAACCGGGCGTGGTCCTCGACGCGTTCGCCGAGCACCGGCCGCACTACACCGTCGGCCCGTCGACCGCCTTCATGGCGCTGGCCGCCCAGCCGACCGCCTCCCCGGACCACTTCTCCTCCTTCGTCAACATCTCCTCCGGCGGCGCCCCGGTGCCGCCCGCCCTGGTGGAGAAGTTCCGGGCCGGCTTCGGGCCGTACATCCGCAACGGCTACGGCCTGACCGAGTGCACCGCCCCCTGCGCGTCCGTGCCGCCCGGCCTCGAGGCGCCCGTCGACCCCGCCTCGGGGACGCTCGCCGTCGGCCTGCCCGGACCGGACACGGTCGTGCGGATCGTCGACGAGCAGGGCGCGGAGGTGCCCTTCGGCGAGCAGGGCGAGATCCTCGTCCGCGGACCGCAGGTCGTCCCCGGCTACTGGCGGCGTCCCGAGGCGACCGCCGAGGCCTTCCCGGACGGCGAACTGCGCACCGGGGACATCGGGTTCATGGACCCGCAGGGCTGGCTGTACGTCGTCGACCGCAAGAAGGACATGATCAACGCCTCCGGCTTCAAGGTGTGGCCGCGTGAGGTGGAGGACGTCCTGTACACCCACCCGGCGGTGCGGGAGGCGGCCGTCGTCGGCGTGCCCGACGGGTACCGCGGCGAGACCGTGAAGGCGTACATCAGCCTGCGGCCGGGGGCCGACACGGACCCGGACGCACTCGCCGCGTACTGCAAGGAGAGACTGGCCGCCTACAAGTATCCGCGGCAGGTGGAGATCCTGCCCGACCTGCCGAAGACGGCGAGTGGGAAGATCCTCCGGCGGGAACTCCGTTCCCGTCCGCGCGACGACCGGTAGACGGACGCGGGAAGAACAGCAGAAAACCCGGAAGGCAGGTGGCGGCACAGTGCCCAGGACGACGGACGGTGACGGTACGCCCGTCCCGCAGCGGCTGCTCGCCGCCGCCACCCGGCTCTTCGCGGAGCGGGGCTACGACCGGACCTCCGTCCAGGAGATCGTCGAGGCGGCCGGCGTCACCAAGGGGGCGCTGTACCACTACTTCGGCTCCAAGGACGACCTCCTGCACGAGGTCTACGCGCGCGTGCTGCGCGTCCAGCAGGAGCGCCTCGACGCCTTCGCGGACGCCGACGAGCCGATCGAGAAGCGGCTGCGGGGCGCGGCGGCCGACGTGGTGGTCACCACCATCGACAACCTCGACGACGCCTCGATCTTCTTCCGCTCGATGCACCACCTGAGCCCCGAGAAGAACAAGCAGGTCCGCGCGGAGCGCCGGCGCTACCACGAGCGCTTCCGCGCGCTGGTGGAGGAGGGCCAGCAGACGGGCGTCTTCACCAAGGAGATCCCGGCCGACCTGGTCGTGGACTACCACTTCGGCTCGGTCCACCACCTGTCGACCTGGTACCGCCCCGACGGCCCGCTCACCCCGCAGGAGGTCGCCGACCACCTGGCCGACCTGCTGCTGCGCGCACTGCGCCCGTAGCCGTCGCGGGTGGCTCGCACATGGGTGAGGGGCGACCGCCCTGGCGGTCGCCCCTTACCCATGTGTCACAGGTACTTCTTCAGCTCCCGCCGCGCCAGCGACCGCTGGTGGACCTCGTCCGGCCCGTCCGCGATCATCAGCGTGCGGGCGCCCGCGTACAGCTCGGCCAGCGGGAAGTCCTGGCTGACACCGCCCGCCCCGTGCAGCTGGATGGCCCGGTCGATGATGCCGACGACCGTCCGCGGAGTGGCGATCTTGATGGCCTGGATCTCCGAGTGGGCGCCCCGGTTGCCCACGGTGTCCATCATCCAGGCCGTCTTGAGCACCAGCAGGCGCAGCTGCTCGACGGCCACCCGCGCGTCCGCGATCCAGTTGTGCACCACGCCCTGCTGGGCCAGCGCCTTGCCGAAGGCGTCGCGGGACACCGCCCGCCTGCACATCAGCTCGATCGCCCGCTCCGCCATGCCGATCAGCCGCATGCAGTGGTGGATACGGCCCGGGCCGAGGCGGGCCTGGGCGATGGCGAAGCCGCCGCCCTCCTCGCCGATCAGGTTCGCGGCCGGCACGCGCGCGTGGTCGAAGACGACCTCCGCGTGGCCGCCGTGGGAGTGGTCCTCGTAGCCGAAGACCTGCATCGCCCGCTCCACCGTGACGCCCGGGGTGTCGCGCGGGACCAGGATCATCGACTGCTGGCGGCGGATGTCGGAGCCGTCCGGGTCCGTCTTGCCCATCACGATGAAGATCTTGCAGTCGGGGTTCATCGCGCCGGAGATGTACCACTTGCGGCCCGTGACCACGTACTCGTCGGCGCCGTCGGGGTCCCGCTCGATGCGCGTGGTGATGTTGGTGGCGTCCGAGGACGCCACCTCCGGCTCGGTCATCGCGAACGCCGAGCGGATCTCACCGGCGAGCAGGGGCTCCAGCCACTGCTTCTTCTGCCGCTCGTCGCCGAACTGCGACAGCACCTCCATGTTGCCGGTGTCCGGTGCCGCGCAGTTGGTCGCGGTGGGCGCCAGCTGCGGGGAGCGGCCGGTGATCTCGGCGAGCGGGGCGTACTGGAGGTTGGTGAGACCGGCGCCGTACTCGCTGTCGGGCAGGAACAGGTTCCACAGGCCCTGCCTGCGGGCCTCCGCCTTGAGGTCCTCGACCACAGCCGGGGTGTCCCACGGGGAGGCGAGCCGCTCCCGCTGCTCGTGCGCCACCTGCTCGGCCGGGTAGACGTGCTCGTCCATGAAGGCGAGGAGCTTTGCGCGCAGCTCTTCGGTGCGTGCGTCGAACGCGAAGTCCATGACGATCAGTCCTCCCGGGGACCTTCGTGAAGAGTGGTCAGGCCGTGCTCGATGAAGACGGGGACCAGGTCGCCGATGCGGTCGAAGCCCGGCCCGACCGTCTGGCCCAGCGTGTAGCGGTAGTGGATGCCCTCAAGGATCACGGCGAGCTTGAACCAGGCGAACGCCGTGTACCAGGACACCGCGGAGACGTCACGCCCCGAGCGCGCGGCGTACCGCTCGATCAGCTCCGCGGGACTCGGATGCCCGGCGGCCTCCGCGGTGGTCGAGACGGGCGAGTCGGAGGCCCCCAGCGGCATGCTGTACATCACCAGCAGCCCCAGGTCGGTGAGCGGGTCACCGAGGGTCGACATCTCCCAGTCGAGGATCGCCCTGATCCGGTCGTCGTCGCCGATCAGGACGTTGTCGAGCCGGTAGTCGCCGTGCACGACGGCGGGCGCGGCGGAGCGGGGCAGCTCCCGGCCGAGCGCCGCGTGCAGTTCGTCGATGCCGGCCAGCTCACGGTTGCGGGAGGCGTCCAGCTGCTTGCCCCAGCGCCGCAGCTGCCGGTCCAGGAAGCCCTCGGGGCGGCCGAAGTCGGCGAGGCCCACCTCGGCGGGGTCCACCGCGTGCAGCTCGACGAGGGTGTCCACCAGGGACAGCACCGCGCCCCGGGTGCGCTCGGCGCCCAGCGGGGCGAGCTGGCCGGCGGTGCGGTACGGCGTGCCCTCCACGAACTCCATGACGTAGAAGGGGGCCCCGAGCACCTCCTCGTCCTCGCACAGCAGCACCGGGCGCGGCACCGGCACGTTCGTCGGGTGCAGCGCGCTGATCACCCGGTGCTCGCGCCGCATGTCGTGCGCGGTGGCCAGGACGTGGCCGAGCGGCGGCCGCCGTACGACCCATCTCGAGGTGCCGTCGGAGACCGCGTAGGTGAGGTTCGACCGTCCGCCCTCGATCAGCCGGCCGGTCAGCGGGCCGTGCACCAGGCCGGGCCGCTCGCCGTCGAGCAGGCCGCGCAGCCGGTCCAGATCGAGTCCGGGCGGGTGATCGGGGCTCATGGTTCTCCTAACGTGTGCGGGACCTCGGCCGCGTGGACCGTCCACGCGTGCGTGCGCGGGGCCATGACCGCGTGAACGGTACCCGACCAATGATGCCGACCGGTCGGTATGTAGTCCAGAGGGGAGACCGAACGTGATCGGAGCCACGATAAGCAGCTCGGTGTGACCGCGTCCCGCCCGTGGGGGTGCGCGTGGCGGTCGTGTCCGGGCGGTGACGTCGGACAGGCTGCCACGCGAACGGCGCATATCCGGGCATCCGGCTTGCGCGGCGTCCGTGCACCCCGGAGGGTCGGTGGCATGAAGGGCATCAGTTACAAGCGGTACGGCGGACCCGGGGTGCTGGAGTACGGGGAGGTGCGGGACCCGAAGGTCGGGCCCGACAGCGTGCTGGTGAAGGTCAGGGCGGCCTCCGTCAACCCCGTCGACTGGAAGTGCCGAGAGGGATACCTCGACGGGTGCCTGGGCGCCGTCTTCCCGGCGGTCCCCGGCTGGGACGTCTCCGGGGTCGTCGTACAGCCCGGCGCGGCCGTGTCGGAGTTCGCCGTCGGGGACGAGGTCATCGGCTACGTGCGCGAGGACTTCCTCTGCCGCGGTACCTTCGCCGAGTACGTGGCCGCGCCCGTGCGCACCCTGGCGCGCAAGCCGCGCAACCTGTCCTTCGAGGAGGCGGCCGGTCTGCCGCTGGCGGGGCTCACCGCCCACCAGGTGCTGCACCAGGTGCTCCACGTCAGGCGGGGTGAGACGGTGCTCGTGCACGCGGCGGCCGGCGGGGTCGGCTCGATCGCCGTCCAGCTGGCCCGCCACGTCGGCGCCCGGGTGATCGGGACGGCGAGCGAGGCCAACCACGACTTCGTCCGCCGGCTGGGCGGCGAGCCGGTGACATACGGCGAGGGTCTGGCCGAACGGGTGCGGGGGCTGGCGCCCGAGGGCGTGGACGCGGCCTTCGACACCATCGGCGGCGAGACGCTGAAGGTCTCCGCCAACCTGCTGGCGCCCGAGGGCCGCCTGGCCTCGATCGCCGACCCCGACGTCGTCGACTACGGCGGCCGCTACCACTTCGTGCGCCCCGACGCCGAGGACCTGCTGCGCCTGACCGAGCTGGCGGAGTCGGGCGTGGTCACGGTGCACGTGTCCGACACCTTCCCCCTGGAACGCGCGGCGGAGGCCCACCGACTCAGCCAGCAGGGCCGCACCCGCGGAAAGATCGTGGTCACGGTCGACTGGGAGGAAGAACCGACGCCCGCACCCTGAGAGACCCGCGTCGGGTCCGGCAGCGCCCCAACGGGGCGTGGGGAACCACGCGACCAGCCACAACGGGGCCGCAGGCGATCGACGGCACCGCGTGCACCGCACCGCGTGCACGGCGCCGCGTGCTCGACACCCGCACCGCACTGCGCGCCGCACCGCACTGCGCGCCGCACCGCACTGCGCGCCGCGCCGCGCGCGCGACACCCGCACCGCACCGCGTGCACCGCACCGCGCAAGACCTAAAGCACCACCACCGCCCCACACACCGCCAGCGCCACCGTCAGCAGAGCCGTCGTGGTGGCGTGGCGCGGGGAGATCGGCCCGGGGGCGCCCGTGCCGCTCAGGACGCGGATGCGCTGGTGGGCGACGAGCAGGAAGGCCAGCCACAGGGCGCAGCACAGGGCGCACACGGCGAGCGAGGCCGGGGAGGGCCCGCCGCGCAGGGTCGACTTCACGGCCAGCAGCCCGGTGACGGTGCCCGACAGGGTCGTACGGCGCCACGCCAGCCGGGTGCGTTCCGGCTGGAGGCCGGGGTCCCGGACGGCCTCCGCTCCTTCGCTCACCCCTCCCACCCGAGGAACACGACGACGACCATGGCGACGGCCACCACCGCGACCACCAGGCTCAGCAGCGCCGGGAAGCGCGACACCGGCAGGTCCTCGCCACGGCGCATCGCCCGCTCGCAGCGCACCCAGTGGTTGACCGCGCGCAGCGAGCACAGCACGCCCGCCCCGAGCAGCGCGAGCGCGAGCCCCACCCGCCAGCCCCAGCGCAGGTCGGGCAGGAACTGGTCCACGGCGAAGCCGCCGCCGATCAGCGCCAGCGCGGTGCGCAGCCAGGCCAGGAAGGTGCGTTCGTTCGCCAGCGAGAACCGGTAGTCGGGCGTACCGCCCTCACGGCGGACCTCCTGGGGTACGAACCAGAGCCGGGCGTTCCGTGCGAATTCGATCACTCGGTGACCCTATCGAGCCGATTCCCGCCCGGGGGCCCGTGCCGGAGGTGCGGTACGCCACCCCAGCGTCACCCCGCCCGCCCCGGTCACCCCCGTGACCTGAACGCCGTCAGCCGCTCGTACGCCGCCAGGCCGTCCGGCACCCACTCCCACTCCGTGAGGCGGCCGCGTAGCTCGTCCTCGGTGAGGAAGCCGTGCCAGGCCACCTCCTCGGCCTGGGGGTCGACCGGCAGGTCGCAGCGGACCTCGTACACCGCCGACCACCAGGTCCGGCCGGCCCCGTCGTCGTAGAGGAACTTGAAGAGGAAGGCGGGGCGGGGCAGGCCGGTGACGCCCAGTTCCTCCTCGGCCTCGCGCAGCGCGGCGTCGTCGTAGGACTCGCCCGCGCCGACGACGCCCCCGACGAACATGTCGTGGAGGGAGGGGAAGACCAGTTTGGTGGGGGTCCGGCGGTGCACGAAGAGGCGGCCCTGTGCGTCCCGGGCCTGGATGAAGACGCAGCGGTGGCGCAGGCCCCGCGCGTAGGCCTCGCCGCGCGGGGACCGGCCGGTCACCCGGTCGTGCTCGTCGACGATGTCGAGGATCTCGTCAGCAGCGCTCATGCCCTCATCCAAGCAGGGCCGCCACGGCGGGGTCAGCGCGGCTGGAGGTCGCGGCGCGGGGACGGCACCGACACGCCCTTGGGCATCGCGGGGTGCAGTCCCAGCAGGACGATGCCCGCCACCACCGCCGCGAGCCCGGCGGCCTCCCAGGCCAGCGCGCCCGTGTCGGTGTGCAGCCGGTCGCCGAGGAAGCCCACGCCGCAGACGATGCCGGCGAGCGGCTGGGCCGCGGTGAGCGCCGGCAGGGACATGCGCAGGGACGCCGTCTCGAAGGCGCTCTGGACCAGCAGCAGCCCGGTGACGCCGAGCGCGAGGACGGCGTACGGCTGCCAGCCCGTCAGCAGCTCCGCCATGCCGCCCTCGGAGAACCGCTGCCCGCTGACCCGTGTCAGCGCGTCCTGCAGCCCGTACAGCAGGCCCGCGGCCAGGGCCAGCAGAAGCGGGCCGGAGCTGAGCCGGGAGCGTTTCGCGTACGTGGTGAGCAGCAGGGCGAGTCCGACCATGACGCCGATGATCAGCCAGTGGCGCAGCGGGTCGGCGACGGCGCTGCCGCCCCGCGGCTGGCCCGCGACGATGAACGCGGTGACGCCGCCCGCGAGCAGCGCGAGACCGGCCCAGCCCTGGCGGCCCAGCGGCTGTCTGGTCTGCCGGCGGGAGAGGGCGAGCGCGAAGAGGAGGTTGGTCGCCAGCAGCGGTTCCACGAGGGACACCTCGCCCTGGGCCAGCGCGATCGCGCCGAGCACCATGCCGGCCACCATCAGCCCCATGCCGCCGAGCCAGCGCGGGACCTTCACCAGGTCCAGGAGCAGGCGGGGGGAGAGGAAGTCGCTCAGTGGTGCCTGCTGGGCCGCGTTCTGCTGGAGCACGAACCCGAAGCCAAGGCAGCAGGCGGCGCTCACGGCGAGAATCAGAACCAGTAGGGACACGCTTCGTACCTCGATCGTCCGGCCGGGTTACGGGTGCGGTGGGCCGACTTTAGCGTCCCAGCGCCCGGCGTGGTCCTGGGAGTACCCGGATTCGGGCAGTCGACCCGGTCACGGTGCCCGCGGGTGCCGGGCGGCGGCGCGACCTGTCCCGCCATGGTGCGGTGCCGGAGCGCGAGATGCCATGGCGTGGGCCACAGCGTGACAAGGAGCGCATGGGGCATGAGGGGCCGGCGCGCCTCAACTTCCTCTGCCGTCACAGTGGTTGACGCGTGAAACACCCGGCTCGCCCTTGACGTCAAGCCATGGCTGGGGGTTTGCTGTGCGTGATCAGTTGATGGCAAGCCGACAACAGACGACGAGCCACGTCGCGTGAGGAAGTCTCCGCGGTGTCCCCACCTCCGCCACCCCTGGGCCGCGGTCGCAGACGCGCCGCCAGGGCCCTCGACGCCGCCCTTGACGACGGCGAGCTCGTCACCGCGCGGGCCGCGCTGGCCCAGGGCCGCTGGCAGGCCGCCCGTACCCTGCTCGCCCACACCGCGGACGACTGGGACCGGCGCGGGCACCGCCTCGCGGTCCTCGCGCTGGAGCCGTACAGCGCCCCCTGGGCCCGCGACTGGCTGCTCGCCGAGCCAGAGTCCGCCGACGCCTCGGCGCTGCTCGCCCTCGCCCTGGTCCAGCGCGCCCTGCGCGGCAAGGAGAAGCCGGTCCTGGCCCGCGAGGCCTGCCAGGGTGCCGCCACCCGCGTGCCAGCCGACCCCACCCCGTGGCTCGGCCTGCTCATGCTGGAGTGCGTCCTGGGCGCCGAGGACGAGGCCCTGCGGCTCTTCGGCGAGGTCCGCGAGCGCTACGCCGACCATCACCACGCCCACCACCTGATGGTCGCCCGGCTCGCCGAGCGCCGGGGCGGCGCCGGGCCGGACCCGCCGTCCGAAGGGTGGGCATTCTGCCACACCTATGACCAGCAGGGGGCCGCCTACCCCCTCATGGTGACCCTGCCTGCTTTC
>NZ_JBWKDW010000031.1:0-17908 GCF_056435735.1 Streptomyces sp. NPDC043878 | reverse complement strand
CCCTGTGTTTTTTGGAGGGTGCGCGCAGACCCGACCCAACCCCCCCCCCCCCCCCCCACCGACTGCCCCCCCTTCCGGCCAAGCCCTGCCCCGCCCCCGCCCCGGACCCGCTGCACGAGGTCTACGACTTCGCCAACGCCTGGGCCGAGCAGGCGCCCGCCGACTCGCCGCTGGCGATCCTGCCGGTCGTCGCGCACGCCGAGCGCTACCGCGTGCTGGCCGCGGCCGGGCACGAGCCCGCCGAACCGGCCCGCTCCGCCCACTGGACCGGGCGCCGGGCCCGCCAGGTGATGAAGGCCGCCTTCGACTGGTGGCTGGAGTGGGAGCACGACGGACATCCGCGCCGCCTGGTCGACCTGAACTTCCTCGCCCACGCCAAGGTCTGCGAGGGCCGGGGCGCCGAGGCCGCCGCCCTGTTCCACCGCATCGGCGACCATCCCACCGCCGCCCCCTGGGCCTATCCGGACCGTGACCCCTACACCGCCTTCCGTGCCGCACGCGAGACCGCGCTCGGCACGGCGTAGAGCTCCACCCCCACAGCTCCACCCGCACAGCTCCACCCCACGGCTCCACCCAGCAGCCCCACCCCGCCGCGATCCCCCGAGCAGAAGGACGGTCTCCGATGACGACGGGCAGTTCCAGTACGAGCAGAGCCACCGCCGACGACGGCATCAGCACGTTCAGGGGGCGGGAGCGCGCGCTGAGCGCCGACCGCCTCGGCACGGGGGGCCTGCTGCTCTCCGTCCTCGCGGCGACCGCCCCCCTCATGGTCGTCGCGGGTGTCATGCCCACTACATTCGCGGTGATGGGCATCGTCGGACAGCCTCTCCTGTTCGTCCTCCTCGGTGTGGTCCTGGTCCTCTTCAGCGTGGGCTACGCCGAGATGAGCCGCCACGTCCACAACGCCGGCGCGTTCTACGCCTACATCTCCCGCGGCCTCGGCGCCACCGCCGGCGCGGGCGCCGCCCTGGTCGCGCTGGTCGCCTACAACGCCCTCCAGGTCGGCATCTACGGCATCTTCGGCTACGAGGTCTCCGGACTGTTCGACACCTACGCCGACCTGCGGATCGCCTGGTGGATACCGGCCCTGGCGGCCGCCCTGGTCGTCGGCGCCCTCGGCTGGCTGAAGATCGACGTCAACGCGCGCGTGCTGGGCGTGCTGCTGGTGATCGAGGTGGCCCTGGTCGTCGTCTTCGACTTCGCCGCCCTGGCCGACCCCGCGCGCGAGGGCCTGTCCCTGCACGCCTTCAACCCCGACACCCTCAGCGGCGCCGGCGTCGGCACCGCCCTGTGCTTCTGCATCGCGGCCTTCCTCGGCTTCGAGCAGGCACCCGTCTACGCCGAGGAGACCAGCCGGCCGCACATCCTCGTGCCGCGCGTGATGTTCCTCGCGGTCGGCGGCGTCGCGGTCTTCTTCGCCCTCAGCAGCTGGGCACTGACCGTCGCCGCCGGACCGTCGGCGGTCGTCGGCGAGTCGCAGAAGCAGAGCGCCGGCCTGCTGTTCTCCCTCACCGACGCCCGGCTCGGCGGCACCTTCACCGACGTCCTGCACGTCCTGTTCGTGACCGGCATGTTCGCGGCCCTGCTCAGCTTCCACAACGTCGTCGCCCGGTACGCCTTCGCGATGGGCCGTGAGGGCCTGCTGCCCGCCGCGTTCGGCCGGACGACCGGCGCGAGCGGCGCGCCCGGCACCGGCTCGCTGCTGCAGACCGCGGTGTCCGTGGTGACGGTGACCGCCTTCGCGATCGCCGACGACAAGCCGGCCGGCGACCCGACCGAACCCGTCCTGCACCTGTTCACCTGGTTCGGCAACATCGGCGCCCTCGGCGTGATCGTGCTGATGGCGGCGGCCTCCGCCTCGGTCGTCGTCTTCTTCGCCCGCCGGGGCGCCGCGGGGGCGCAGGCCTGGCGGCTGGTGACCTCCACGGTCGCCGGCTTCGCCCTGCTCGTGATCGCCTTCTACACGGTCCGGGACTTCGACGTGCTGGTCGGCGCCGGCCCCGACTCGGCGCTCAGCTGGGTGCTGCCCGGGATCATCGGCCTCGCCGTGGTAGTGGGCCTCGCCCAGGGCCTGCTGCTGCGCGCCCGCAGGCCCGAGGCGTACGCCCGGATCGGCCTGGGCAACGAGGCGTTCCAGCTGGAGAAGGCCGCCGGGAAGGCGCCGTAGGCCGGCCGCCGTCTGAGAGCCGCGTAAGAAGTGCTTACGGAACCCTGACGAGCACCCGCCCGCCCTGGCCCCGCCGGGGTCGCGGGTGTTCGAATGGGGGAGTGAACCAGCAACAGCCCGAGGAGCGGGGCGCGCCCGTCGGCCGCCGCGTCGTCCTCGGCACTCTGGGCCTCGGCGCCCTCGGCGTCGTCGCCGCGCCCACCCTGCAACGCGGTCTGGAGGCCTTCCTCGGCAGTGCCGCGGACAAGGACCCCACGGGCCTCACGGGCCTGCTCCCCAACGGCGGCGGCTTCCGCTACTACTCGGTCACCTCCTCGGTGCCCCACAGGAACGCCGGGAACTACCGCCTCACCGTCGACGGCCTCGTGGACCACCCGAAGGACTACACCCTGGCCGACCTGCGGGCGCTGCCCCAGACCCGGCTGGTCAAGGACGTCCAGTGCGTCACCGGCTGGCGGGTGCCCGGCACCCCCTTCGAGGGCGTGCGCCTGTCCCGTCTGCTGGACGCGGCCGGGGTCCATTCCAGGGCGGGCGCGGTGCGCTTCCGCTGCTTCGACGGCGCCTACACCGAGTCGCTCACCCTCGCGCAGGCCCGCCGCTCCGACATCCTGGTGGCGCTGCGCATGCAGGACAAGGACCTCGGGCACAACCACGGCGGCCCGGTGCGCCTGTACGTGGCCCCCATGTACTTCTACAAGTCCGCCAAGTGGCTCTCCGGCATCACCGTCACCGAGGACGTGAAGCCCGGCTACTGGGAGGAGCGCGGCTACGACGTCGACGCCTGGGTCGGCCGTTCGAACGGGCGGGACGATGAGCGTACGAGCTGAGGCGGCCACGCCGTCGGTCTCCCTGATCCGCCGCTTCGGCCGGGCCCAGCGCTGGGTGCACCGCACGACGGCCGCGCTGATGGGTGTGTGCGTGGTCACGGCGGCCTGTCTGTACGTCCCCCAGATCGCCGAGCTCGTCGGACGCCGCGAACTGGTCGTCCGGGTCCACGAGTGGGCCGGCCTCGCCCTGCCCGTGCCCGCCCTGGCCGGACTCGCCTCCCGCGGTTTCCGCGCCGACCTCGGCTTCCTCAACCGCTTCGGCCCGCACGACAAGGTCTGGTTGCGCGCCGCCCTGCACCGCGACAAGCGGCGGTCGTCGCGCCCGGCGGGCAAGTTCAACGCCGGGCAGAAGATCTACGCGGCCTGGATCGCCGGGGCGACGCTCGTGATGCTCGGCACCGGCCTGCTGATGTGGTTCACCCACCTCACCCCGCTGATGTGGCGCACCAGCGCGACCTTCGTCCACGACTGGCTGGCCCTGACCGTCGGCATCGTGGTGGCCGGCCACATCGGCATGGCGATCGGCGACCCGGGAGCCCGCCGGGGCATGCGCACGGGCTCGGTGAGCAGGGAGTGGGCGGACCGGGAACATCCACTGTGGCGGCCGTGAGGGGGCCCGCGTCCGGGGTGGGGGCCTGAGCGCGTCCGGCCCGCGACCGCGTCGGCAGCCCGGCGATCCGGTGTGCCCCCCCGCTCGCGGCGATCCTGTGTTCCCCCCGCCCGCGGCGACCGGGCCGCCCGCGGCGACCGGGCCGCCCGCGGCGACCGGGCCGCCCGCCTTCAGACCGCGCCGAAGTCCAGCAGCACCTTGCAGGACCGGCTCCGGTCAGCCGCCAGGGCGAACGCCGGCTCCGCCTCCGTGACCGGGAGGACCGCGCTGATCAGGGAGTCGAAGGCGGGTTCGGCCGCGAGCAGGTCGAGCGCCCGGTCGAACTCGTCGTCGAAGCGGAACGCCCCGCGCAGTTCGACCTCGCGGCTCACCACCAGGTTGCCCGCGAACGGGCTGGGCCCCGGTGGCAGCATGCCCAGCTGGACCACGACCCCGCCGCGCCGCACCCGCCGCAGACAGGTGTCGAGCCCGGCGGCCGCCCCGGACGCCTCCACCGCCACGTCGGCCTCCGCCGGCCAGCCGGCGTCGTCCGGGTCGTCCGCCCGTACGACGGTGTCGGCGCCGACGCCACGGGCGTATCCGAGGGCCGCCGGGAGCAGGTCGGTGACCGTGACGCGGGCGGCGCCCGCCGCCCTCGCCGCCGCGACCACCAGACAGCCGATCGGACCCGCGCCGGTGACCAGGACGTGCCTGCCGGTGACGTCCCCGGCCCGCCCTATCGCGTGCAGGGCCACCGAGAGCGGTTCGGCGAGGGCGGCGCGCCGCATGCCGAGGCCCTCGGGAAGCGGCCTCACCTGCGCGACGGGTACGACCACCCGGGCCGCGAACCCGCCCTGGACGTGGGGGAAGCGCGCCGCGCTGCCGAGGTGGCGGGTGTCCCGGCAGACGTTGCGCCGGCCGTCCGCGCACTCCGGGCAGACCCCGCACGGCGTGGCCGGGTGCACGGCGACAGCCACACCGACCAGGGATCCTGACGAACCGTCACCAACGGCGACGACCGTCCCCACCACCTCGTGCCCGAGCACCATCGGCTCCCGGAGCCGGAAGTCCCCGACCCCGCCGTGCCGCCAGTAGTGCAGGTCCGACCCGCACACCCCGCCGTAGCGGACGGCGACGAGCGCCCGGCCGGGGCCGGGCACCGGCACCGGCAGCTCCACGACCCGCAGGTCTCCCGGACCGTGGATCACACAACCCAGCACCGCCCGGCTCCTTTCACAGCACGCTCGTCATACCGCCGTCGACGTACAGCACCTGTCCGCCGACGAAGTCCGCGGCCGGCGAGGCGAGGAACAGCAGTCCGCCCACCAGGTCCTCGGTGCGGCCCCACCGTCCGGCCGGGGTGCGTCCGCGCACCCAGGCACTGAACTCCTCGTCCTCCACCAGCGGTCTGGTCAGCTCGGTCTCGATGTAGCCGGGGCCGAGGCCGTTGACCTGCACGCCGGACGGGCCCCAGTCCGCGCACATGCCCTTGGTGAGCATCTTCAGCGCGCCCTTGGTGGCCGCGTAGGGCGCGATGCCGGGCCGGGCCACCTCGCTCTGCAGCGAGCAGATGTTGATGATCTTGCCGTGGCCGCGTTCCGTCATCCGGCGGGCCGCTTTCCGCCCCACCAGGAACGCGCTCGTCAGATTGGTGTCCAGCACGCGGTGCCAGTCGGATTCGGTGAACTCCAGGAGCGGGGCGCGCAGTTGCATGCCCGCGTTGTTGACCAGGATGTCCAGCGGGCCGACGCGTTGTTCGACGTCCGCGATCCCGGCCGCCACCGAGGCGCCGTCCGTCACGTCGAACACCGCGGTGCGGACGTCGCCGGGCAGTTCCGCGGCCGCCTCGCCGAGGCGACGTCCGTCCCGTCCGTTGAGGACGACCGTGCAGCCCGCCTCCAGCAGTCCGCGGGCCAGGGCCAGGCCGATGCCCCGGCTGGAGCCCGTGACCAGCGCCGTACGGCCGGTGATGTCGAACAGGGGGTGACTCATCGCCGTACCCCTACACAACCAGTGACAGGAGCAGGACCAGACCGCCGGCGACCACCGAGATGATCGTCTCCATCACCGACCAGGTCTTGAGGGTCTGGCCGACGCTGAGCCCGAAGTACTCCTTCACCAGCCAGAAGCCGGCGTCGTTGACGTGGCTGAAGAAGAGCGAGCCGGCGCCGATGGCGAGGACCAGCAGGGCCGTGTGGGCGGTCGACATGTCGGCGGCGAGCGGGGCGACCAGACCGGCCGCCGAGATCGTCGCCACGGTCGCGGAACCCGTCGCCAGCCGGATCGCCACCGCGATCAGCCAGGCCAGCAGCAGGGCCGGGATCGACCAGTCCTTGGAGATGTCCAGGATCATCTGGCCCACCCCGGAGTCGATCAGCGTCTGCTTGAAGCCGCCGCCCGCGCCCACGATCAGCAGGATGCCCGCGATGGGCGCGAGACCCAGGTCCACGGTCCGCGAGAGCCGCTCCCGGCTGAACCCGGCCGGCCGGCCCAGCGTGAACATGCCCACCATGACCGCGGCGAGCAGGGCGATCAGCGGGGAGCCGACCACGTCGAAGACGCGCTGCACGGTCTGCTCGGGGTCGTCGACCACGATGTCGACCAGCGCCTTGGACAGCATCAGGACGACGGGCAGCAGCACGGTGGCGATGGTGGCGCCGAAGCCCGGCCGGTTCTCCAGCTCCTCCGACGGGCGCTGCGGAACCATCCGGTCGGGGGCGGGCACGTCCACCCAGCGGGCGGCGAACCTCGAGAACACCGGACCGGCGATGATCACCGTCGGGATCGCCACGAGGATGCCGAGCGCCAGCGTCACCCCGAGGTTGGCCTTCACCGTGTCGATGGCGACCAGCGGGCCGGGGTGCGGCGGGATCAGGCCGTGCATCACGGACAGCCCCGCGAGGGCCGGGATGCCGATGCGCATCAGGGAGTAGTTGCCGCGCTTGGCGACCATCAGGACGACCGGGATCAGCAGCACGATGCCGACCTCGAAGAACAGCGGCAGCCCGATCACCGAGGCGATCAGGACCATCGCCCACGGCATGGAGCGGCCGCCCGCCTTCGCGAGGATCGTGTCGACGATCTGGTCCGCGCCACCGGAGTCGGCGAGCAGTCTGCCGAGGATCGCGCCGAGGGCGATCAGCACGCCCACGCCGGCGACCGTGGTGCCGAGCCCGGTGGTGAAGCTGACGATGACCTTGTCGAGCGGGGCGCCGGCGAACGCGCCCAGCGCCAGCGACCCGATGGTCAGCGCCAGGAACGCGTGGACCTTGAACTGCGTGATCAGCAGGACGATGACGGCGATGCCCGCCAGCACGGCTATGCCCAGCTGGGCGTGGCCGGCCGAGGTGATCGGCTCGACGGTGTCCGCTGCCAGCATCTCGACGCTGAGTCCGGTCACGGGATTGTCCCTTTACAGGTGTGGGAGGGGAGGGAGGCCTTACAGGTGCGGGAGGGGAGGTACGGAACGGGGGCGAGGGGAGCCGGCCCGTCAGCGCGGGGGTCCGGGAAGACCGGCGAGGGCCTTCGTGGCCCGTTCGGTGATCTCCTCGGGGCTCCCGGAGACGTCCACGGCGACCCCGGCCTCGTCCGCGCCGAGCGGCTGGAGCGTGGCGAACTGCGAGTCCAGCAGCGCCGTCGGCATGAAGTGACCCTGCCGGTGCGCCATCCGGTCCTCGATCAGCCGCCGGTCGCCCGCGAGGTGCAGGAACGTGATCCGAGGGGCCTGGGCCCTGAGCCGGTCGCGGTAGGAGCGCTTCAGCGCCGAGCAGCTGACCACCCCGCCCAGTCCGGCCCGCCGGTGTGCCCAGGAGCCGATGGCGTCGAGCCAGGGCCACCTGTCCGCGTCGTCGAGCGGGGTCCCCGCCGACATCTTGGCGATGTTGGCCGGCGGGTGGAAGTCGTCGCCCTCGGCGTACGGGACGCCCAGCCGGGCCGCGAGCAGGGGACCGATCGTGGTCTTGCCCGTGCCCGCGACGCCCATCACCACCACCACGTGCGGGGTACGCATCACTGCCTCGCTGTCTCCTCGGCCTCCGGCGCCGCCATCCGGCGCCGGGCGTCACTGAAGCGCATTAGGTACGACGAATTCAAGAGTGTGTGCCAAATAAGTCTGACTTTTTGGCCCGTGATCTGCCCCGTACTCTGAGTGCATGAGCACACCGGGCCGGGGTCTGCACGGCCATGTACTGGACACCCTCGGCCCCGCGATCACAGCGGGCGAATATCCTCCCGGCAGCGTTCTGCGCACCGACGAACTCGCGCAGCGCTTCGAGGTGTCACGTTCGGTGATGCGCGAGGCGGTCCGCGTCCTGGAGTCCATGCACCTGGTCGAGTCCCGCCGCCGGGTCGGCGTGACGGTGCGCGCCGAACGCGAGTGGAACGTCTACGACCCGCAGGTCATCCGCTGGCGGCTGGCCGGCGCGGACCGTCCGCGGCAACTGCGCTCCCTCACCGTGCTGCGCTCCGCGATCGAGCCGGTCGCCGCGGGCCTGGCCGCCCGGCACGCCACCGCCGAACAGTGCGCCGCGCTCACCGAGTGCGCCCTCGGCATGGTCGCCCACTCCCGCGGCCACCGCCTCCAGGACTACCTCGTCCACGACGTGGCGTTCCACCGGGTCATCCTCGGGGCCTCGGGCAACGAGATGTTCGCCCGCCTCGGCGACGTCGTCGCGGAGGTCCTGGCCGGCCGCACCCAGCATGAGGTGATGTTCGAGGACCCCGACCCGGCCGCCGTCACCCTGCACGTCCAGGTCGCGGAGGCGGTCCGCGAGGGCGACGGGGCACGCGCCGAGAAGCTGACCCGGGAGATCACGGTGGGAGCGCTCCAGGAACTGGACATCCTCGCGCCGTGACGCCCCTCCCGGCCGCCGGCCGGGTCAGTCCGGGAACTCCCCGTCGACGTACACCCACGCCCCCTCGACCCGCTCGAACCGGCTGCGCTCGTGCAGGTGACCGCCCCGGTACGACGCCCGGAAGGTCACCGTCCCCGCCGTGTGGAAGGCCGAGCCGTCCTCGGTCCCCAGGATCTCCAGACCGGTCCACCGCACATCCGGATCGAGTTCGACCCGCGGCGGCCGCGTCCGCGGATGCCAGGTCCGCAGCAGGTATCCCTCGTCCCGCCGCACGAAGGCGCTGTAGCGCGAACGCATGAGCGCCTCCGCCGTCGGCGCGGCGCCCGCACCCCGGTGGAACCGGCCGCAGCACCGCGCGTACGTCTCCGGGAGGCCGCAGGGGCAGGGCGCTTCGGTCACGGGGGCGGAGCCGTGCCGCCGCCCCTGGTGCGGGGTACGTCGGGACATGGCGTCCATCCTGCCGCACCTCTCCCGGCTACCGCACCGGCCCTCCGGGCAGCGGCGGCAGCGCCGTGCCGTACACCCAGGCGTCGAACAGCTCCTCCTGCGACTCCGCCGCGAACCGGGCCACATGCGCCGTGAACGTCGCCGTGGTCACCGAGCCGCCCCGGTGCAGTCCGGCCCAGGCGCGCAGCATCCGGAAGAACGCCTCGTCGCCCATGGCGCAGCGCACCGCGTGCACCGTCAGACCGCCGCGCTCGTAGAGCCGGTCGTCGAACATCGACTTGCGGCCCGGGTCGGCCAGCTTCAGGTCCTGCGGCAGCGAGGACAGCAACCGGTGCGCCGCGGCGGCCAGTTGCTGGGCCGAACGCCCGCCCGAGCGCTCCGACCACAGCCACTCCGCGTACTTCGCGAACCCCTCGTTCAGCCAGATGTGCCGCCAGTCCGCGATGGACACACTGTTGCCGAACCACTGGTGCGCCAGCTCGTGCGCGACCAGCCGCTCCGAACCCCGCGCCCCGTCCACGTGGTTGGCGCCGAACAGCGACAACCCCTGTGCCTCGACCGGGACATCGAGCTCCTCCTCGGTCACCACGACCGCGTACTCGTCGAACGGGTACGGCCCGAAGAGCTGCTGGAACAGGTGCATCATCCCGGGCTGCCGCGCGAAGTCCCGCGAGAACTCCGGCAGCAGCTGCGCCGGGATGTGCCCGTGCTGCGGGACCCCGCCGAGCCCGGGATCGCCGAGCAGCACCGTCTGGTACTTCCCGATCGACAGCCCGACCAGATAACTGGACGTCGGCGCCGACTGCTCGTACACCCAGGTCGTCGTGCTGGCCTTCGTCGTCCGGGTCAGCAGCCGCCCACCCGCCACCACCGCGTACGCCGACGGCGTGGTGATCGAGATCTGGTACGACGCCTTGTCGGCCGGCCGGTCGTTGCACGGGTACCACGACGGCGCGCCGACCGGCTGGCTCGCCACCAGCGCCCCGTCCGTCAGCTCCTCCCAGCCGAGGCCGCCCCAGGGGCTGGCGACCGGCCTGGGATTGCCCGACCAGTGCACCTCGACGGTGAACGTGGCCCCCGCCCGGACGGGCTTCGCGGGACGGATGCGCAGCCTGCCGCCCCGGTGCGTGTAGTGCGGCTGCCGGCCGTCCACCCGGACCCGGCCCACCCGGAAGTCGGCCAGGTTCAGCTGGAACTCGGCGAGCGGCGCACGGCCCGCTATGGCGTTGATCCGGGCCGTCCCCGACAGGCGGTTGGGCCCCGGTCGGTAGTCCAGCGCGAGCTCGTAGCGGTGGACCCGGTAACGGGGATCACCGTTGGCCGGGAAATACGGGTCCGCGCCCACGGACTGCTGAACTGCCACTGCTGCGTCTGCTCCCTGCGCTGTGCTCGTACGTCGTGCCGGATCACGTGATCGCGCACCGTCCTCCGGCCCCTGACGAGCCGCGCTCAGGGACGCCATGCCTCGATCGGGTTGCCGAGCCAGCGGGTGTCGTCGGGGACGGACTCCGCCGCCATCACGAGCGACGCGGGGCCCAGGGTCGTACGGGCTCCGACGGTGCTGCCGGGCAGGACGATTCCGCCAGGACCCAGCGTCGCGCCCTCACGGAGGACCACAGTATCCGTCCGCAAGATCCGGTCGTGGAAGAGGTGCGTCTGCAGTACGCAGCCGCGGTTCACGCTCACCCCGTCCTCCAGCGTCACCAGGTCCGTCTCGGGCAGCCAGTAGCTCTCCACCCACGCGCCCCTGCCGATGTGCGCGCCGAGGCCGCGCAGCCACGCCGTCAGCACCGGCGTGCCCGGCACCGAGCCGGCCAGCCACGGCACGGCCACCACCTCCACGAACGTGTCCGCCAGCTCGTTGCGCCACACGAACCCGCTCCACAACGGGTGCTCCCCGGCCCGGTGGCGGCCCACCAGCAGCCACTTCGCCACGATCGACACGAGGGCCGCCGCGGCCCCCGTCCCCAGCAGCACCAGCCCGGACAGCAGCGGCGCCCACGCGCCCAGCGCACACAGCGCGGCCACCGTCAGCACGGCCAGCGCCGCCGAGCAGAACACCGGCACGATCCGGCACAGCTCCACCAGCGCCCGCGCCCACAGCAGCAGCGCCGGCGGGTCGTACGTCCGGCTCTGGTCACCGCCCGCCGAACTCCGCGGCAGCTTCACCGGCGGCAGTCCCAGATACGAACTGCCCTTCTTCGCCTTCTTCGGCGTCGCCGACAGCACACCCACCAGGCCGCCGTCCGGCACACTGCGCCCCGGCGCGGTCATCCCCGAGTTGCCGAGGAACGCCCGCCGTCCGATCTCCGCGCGCCCGATCCGCACCCAGCCGCCACCGAGCTCGTACGGCGCGGTCAGCGTGTCGTCGGCCAGGAACGCGCCCTCACCGACCGTGGTCAGGCTCGGCAGCGCGAGGACGGTCGACACCTCGGCACCCCGCCCGATCCGCATCCCGAGCAGCCGCAGCCACACCGGCGTGACCAGCCCGGCGTACAGCGGGAACAGCGTCTCGCGCGAGCGGTCCATCAACTGGGTGACGGTCCACGCCTGCCAGCCGATCCGGCTGTGCGTGGGATGCGTGCCCTCACGCAGCCGCACACTCAGTAGGCGCACCGCGACCAGCAGCAGCACCGCGTACGCCAGCCCGAAGGCGAGCGTCGCCGGCACCAGGGCGAGGGCCGCGCCCCGAAGGGCCTCGGCCAGGCCGCTGCCCGGCGTCACGAACAGACGGGCCACCAGCAGGGCCGCCCCGCCCGCGACCACCGGCAGCGCGGTGAGCGCGAAGCCCGCCACGCCGTACATCACGCGCCAGTACGTGCCCCGGCGCGGCCGCTCCTTGGGCCAGTCGTGCTTGGCCTTGCCGAGCTTGGCCGCGGGCGCGCCCGCCCACCGCTGCCCGGTGGGAACCTGCCCGGTGACGGCCGAGCCGGGCGCCACCTCGGCGCCCTTGCCCACCCGGGCTCCGGGGAAGAGCGCGCTGCGCGTACCGACCACGGCGTGCGCGCCCACCCTGACCGGGCCGATCTCCAGCCGGTCGCCGTCCAGCCAGTAGCCGGAGAGGTCCACCTCGGACTCGACGGCGGCACCCCGGCCCAGGCGCAGCATGCCGGTCACCGGCGGCAGTGAGTGCAGGTCCACGTCGGGACCGACCTTGGCGCCCAGCGCCCGCGCGTACCGCTCCAGCCACGACCCGGTCAGCGAGGTCGCCCCGCTGAACTCGGCCAGCCGCTCCGCCGTCCACAACCGCAGATGCACACCACCACCGCGCGCGTACCGGCCCGGCCGCACGCCCCGCAGCAGCAGCCGCGCCCCGCCCGCGGCGATCGCGAGGCGCCCGGGCGGGCTGAACAGCAGCAGGGCCGCGCCGGCGACCAGCCACCACGGGGCGGTCGGCAGCCAGGCGTATCCGGACAGCAGGTTGCCGAGCGCGGCCAGCGGTACCCACCAGCGCAGCCCCAGCAGCGTGAACAGCGGCACCAGGGCGAGCGTCTGGATCACCTGGGCACGCACCGGGACCGGCGCGATCTCCCGGGCCGTTCCGTCGTCCTGCGCGGACCTCTCCAGGCGGCGGGCCAGCTTGCGCAGGGTCGGCTGCTGGTAGATGTCCAGGACGGCGGCGCTCGGAAAGCGGGCACGCAGCCGGGTGGTCAGCTGGGCGGCGGCGAGGCTGCCGCCGCCGATGGCGAAGAAGTCGTCGCGGGCACCGGTGACGGGGATGCCGAGGACTTCGGTCCACTGCTCCGCGAGCCACGCCTCGGTGCCGTAGAGCTGCTCGGCCGGGCCACCGGTCACCAGCCCCTCCAGCGGCCACGGCAGCGCGGCCCGGTCCACCTTGCCACTGGTGCGGGTCGGCAGGTCGCCGACCGGCGCGAGCAGCGGGACGAGCGCGGCGGGCAGCTCGGCGCGCAGCCTCTCCACGGCCGCGGCCTGGTCCCAGCCGTCCTGGGTGACGACATAGCCGACCAGCAGCTGGTTGCCGCCGCGGGCGGTGCGTACGGCCGCGGCGGCCCCCGCCACCCCGGGCAGTGCCTGCAGGGCGGCGTCCACCTCGCCCAGCTCGATGCGGCGGCCGCCGAGCTTGATCTGCTCGTCGGCCCGCCCGAGGAACACCAGTCCCTCGGGTTCCGCCCTGACGAGGTCACCGCTGCGGTACGCCCGCTCCCAGCCCAGCGACTGAAGCGGCGCGTACTTCTCGGCGTCCTTCTCGGCGTCGAGGTACCGGGCGAGCCCGACCCCGCCGATCACCAGCTGTCCGCTGCCGCCCATCGGCACCGGCTCGCCGCCGTCGTCGACGACGGCCAGCTCCCAGCCGTCCAGCGGCAGCCCGATCCTGATCGGTTCCGCACCGGACATCAGCGAGGCGCAGGCGACCACGGTCGCCTCGGTGGGCCCGTAGGTGTTCCACACCTCGCGCCCCTCCGTCACCAGGCGCTGCGTCAGCTCCGGCGGACAGGCCTCACCGCCGAAGATCAGCAGGCGTACGTCGTTGAGGGTCTCCGGCTCCCACAGGGCGGCCAGTGTGGGCACCGTCGACACGACGGTGATCTCCTGCTCGACCAGCCAGGGCCCCAGGTCGGCCCCGCTCCTGACCTGCGAGCGCGGCACCGGCACCAGACAGGCCCCGTGGCGCCAGGCCAGCCACATCTCCTCGCAGGAGGCGTCGAACGCGACGGACAGTCCGGCCATCACCCGGTCGCCTGGCCCGATCGGCTCCTCGGTCAGGAACAGCGCGGCCTCGGCGTCCACGAAGGCGGCGGCGCCGCGGTGGCTGACGGCGACGCCCTTGGGCCTGCCCGTCGAGCCGGAGGTGAAGATGATCCAGGCGTCGTGCTCGGTGCCGGGCCGGGCGGCGGCGGAGTCGGAGGAGCCGTGCACGGCGATCTCGTGACCGGCGCCGATCACGGCCCGCACGTCCGCCTCCCCGAACACCAGCTCGGCGCGCTCGTCGGGGTCCTCGGCGTCGACCGGGACGTAGGCGGCTCCGGCGGCCAGGACGGCCAGGACGGCGACGTAGAGGTCGTTGGTGCCCGACGGGACGCGCACGCCCACCCGGTCGCCGAGGCCGACACCGGCGGCGGCGAGGTCACGCCGCAGGTTCTGTACCTCGACGGCCAGCGCCCGGTAGGTGAGACGGACCGTGCCGTCGTCCAGGGCGAGTTCGTCGGGGTAGGAGCGCACGGACGCGTCGAAGATGTCGACGAGGGTGCGCGGAGAGGCGGCCGGTCCGCCGGAGAAGCGTGCCGTGTCGCCGAACCGTTCGCGTATCTCTTCGTCGAGCAGACCGAGAGCACTGCTCTCGTGTATGGCTGCCATCGGGTCCTCGCGTCTCGATCCCGGAGCCATCCGGGGCGCTGGCGGGCCCGCACCCACAGGTCTGCCTGGGGTTGTCCGGCACCAGCTCCGTAACAAGCCGGAAATTTTAGTACGAAGCTAGGTCCGCCCTCCCGGACCGGCCACCCGGGAGGGCCGTCCGGGGCCGGCCGGCGGCGCCGCGCACCCGTCGTGACCTGGTGATCTTGACCGCGGGGGAGAGATGTCCCACATCGGGCGCAAAGGGGTCCTCGCGGGGACGGAACGACGAATCCCCCGGCCGCTGAGCGGCCGGGGGATTCGGCTGGTGTCCGAGGGGGGACTTGAACCCCCACGCCCGATAAAGGGCACTAGCACCTCAAGCTAGCGCGTCTGCCATTCCGCCACCCGGACAAGGTGTGTGCCGTGCGGAGTTTCCCCCGCGGCGACAGGTGAAACATTACCAGGCTTCCGGGAGTGACCGATCACCCCCGCCGGGCCCCCGGGCCCGCCCCCGCCTCCGCCCCCGCGTGAACGGCGTGTGACGGGCCGGGACCGGTCTTGGGGCGCGAGCCGGGAGAGGTGGAGGATGAAGGCGACCACCAGCAGTGACAGCGGGAGGAAGCAGCGTGAGCGAGACGGACACGGCCAGGAGCGTCACCGGCCAGGACGAGGTCGTGGACCTCTGCCGCGAGCTGATCCAGATCGACACCAGCAACTACGGCGACCACTCGGGACCGGGCGAACGCAAGGCGGCCGAGTACGTCGCCGAGAAGCTCGCCGAGGTCGGCCTCGACCCGCAGATCTTCGAGTCGCACCCGGGCCGCGCCTCCACCGTGGCCCGCATCGAGGGCGAGGACCCGTCCCGGCCCGCGCTCCTCATCCACGGCCACACCGACGTCGTACCGGCCAACGCCGGCGACTGGACCCACCACCCCTTCTCCGGCGAGATCGCGGACGGATGCGTGTGGGGTCGCGGAGCCGTCGACATGAAGGACATGGACGCGATGACCCTCGCGGTCGTCCGCGACCGGCTGCGCAGCGGGCGCAGGCCGCCCCGCGACATCGTGCTGGCCTTCCTGGCGGACGAGGAGGCCGGCGGCACCTACGGCGCACGGCACCTCGTCGACAAGCACCCCGGCCTGTTCGAGGGCGTCACCGAGGCCATCAGCGAGGTGGGCGGCTTCTCCTTCACCGTGAACGAGCAGCGCCGGCTCTATCTGATCCAGACGGCCGAGAAGGGCATGCACTGGATGAAGCTGACCGTGGCCGGCACCGCCGGGCACGGGTCGATGATCCACCGCGACAACGCCATCACCGAGCTGTCGGAGGCCGTCGCCCGGCTCGGCCGGCACACCTTCCCGGTGCGGGTCACCAAGACCACCCGGGCCTTCCTCGACGAACTCGGGGACGCGCTCGGCACCGAACTCGACCCCGAGGACATGCAGGGCACGCTCGCCCGGCTGGGCGGCATCGCCAAGCTCATCGGCGCGACCCTCAGCAACACCGCCAACCCCACGCAGCTGAACGCCGGTTACAAGGTCAACGTCATCCCGGGTGAGGCCACCGCGCACGTCGACGGACGGTTCCTGCCCGGCTTCGAGGAGGAGTTCCTCGCCGACCTCGACCGGATCCTCGGACCGAACGTGCGGCGCGAGGACGTGCACTCCGACAAGGCCGTGGAGACCACCTTCGACGGCACGCTCGTCGCGGCGATGCAGTCCGCGCTGCTCGCGGAGGACCCGGCGGCGAAGGCCATCCCGTACATGCTCTCCGGCGGCACGGACGCAAAGTCCTTCGACGACCTGGGCATCCGCGGCTTCGGCTTCGCCCCGCTGAAGCTGCCGCCGGAGCTGGACTTCGCCGGTATGTTCCACGGCGTCGACGAACGCGTGCCGGTGGACGCGCTGCGGTTCGGCGTACGGGTGCTCGACCGGTTCATCGACGCGTCCTGAACCGCCGTATTCGACCGCGCGTACGGAACCGACTGAGAAGAGTGAATGCGACCATAAGCTCGTAGCTCCATTACTCCTTCCTCGTTACAGGTGATGCGATCCGCTGCTTGGGATCGCATTGCCAACAAGGAGGAATAATGATCAAGAAGGTCGTCGCTGCTGCGGCTGCCACTGGTGGGCTGGTTCTCGCGGGCGCGGGCCTGGCTGTCGCCGACGCTGGTGCTCAGGGTGCTGCCGTGCAGTCCCCGGGCGTCCTGTCCGGCAACGTCGTTCAGGTTCCCGTGCACATCCCGGTGAACGTCTGCGGCAACACGGTCTCCGTGATCGGGCTGCTGAACCCCGCCTTCGGCAACACCTGCGTCAACCACTGACGTTGTGCCTCGCCCCGTGAGGGCCTGAGCCGGCCGGCCCCGGAGCGCACGCCATGCGCTCCGGGGCCGACCGGCCTTTTCGGAATGCCGGGACGCCCTGAGGATGTCGTTTCTCTGACCCCGGATTTCGGATTTCGGATTTCGCTACAAGGTCGAAGGCAGGGATTCAGTAATGCGACAGGTCACCCGCAAGGGTCTGATGACCGTGGCGGCCGCGACCGGCGTGCTCGCCGCCGCGGGGGGCGCCGCCCACGCCGACTCGGGTGCGAGCGGCTCCGCCTCGAACTCGCCGGGCGTACTGTCCGGCAACACCGTGCAGGCGCCGGTGCACGTGCCGGTGAACGCCTGCGGGAACACGGTGAACGTCGTCGGGGTGCTGAACCCCGCGGTGGGCAACAAGTGCGCCGACCGGAGCGGCGGCGGTCCGGCCGGGGGGTACGGCGGCCAGGGAGACAGTCATGGAGGCAGCCACGGAGGTCCCGGGGGTCACGGGGGCTCGCACGCCGGCGGACACACCGGCGGTTCTCCCGGCGTCGGCTCGGGCAACCACGTCGAGGTGCCGATCGACGTCCCCGTGAACCTCTGCGGCAACAGCGTGGACGTCATCGGCGTCGGCAACCCCGCCACGGGCAACGACTGCGCGGACGACGGGGGTTACGGAGGGCACGGGGGTGGCCACGGTGGCCATCACGGGGGTGGCCACGGGCACGACTGCGGTCATGGACACGGCGGGCACCACGGACACGGTGGGCACCATGGGCACGGCGGCGGTCACTCCACCCCGCCCGGAACGCCGGGCCACCCCGGCACCCCCGAGCACCCGGGCCACCCCGGCACCCCGGGACATCCGAACCAGCCCGGTCACCCCGGTCACCCCGGTCTTCCGGGAACCCCGTCCGTCCCCGGTGGACACCTGCCCGGTGGACACCTGCCCGGCGGACACGTGCCGGGTGGCTCCTCGCACGCCGGTCAGCCGGGCGCCCGGTCCGTCGTCCAGCCGCAGGCCGCCGCGCAGCTCGCCCACACCGGCAGCGACCTGCCGATGGGCCTCGTCCTCCCGGTGGGCGCGGGAGCGCTGCTGGCGGGGGCCGTCCTCTACCGGAAGGGACGCGCCGCGGTGTGATCACGCGGTGGCCGCGCCGCGGCGCGGCCACCGCGTGGCAGGCGCCCAGGTGTGACCTCCGCGGGGCAGGCGCCCAGGTGTGACCTCCGCGTGGCAGGCGGCCAGGTGTGACCGGGCGTGCACCCGGCGAAAGGCACCGCGCTCACCGCACTCCCACGGGCGGTGAGCGCGGGGGCGCGGGCCCCGCCTCGGGGAGGGCCATCCCGCTCTTTGGCGTCTCCCCCAGTGGAGCGGACCTCGGGGAGGACCCTCCCTCGCCACCACACCCCTTGGCTGCCGTCACC